>JASJDN010000130.1 GCA_030065205.1 Crocosphaera sp. | reverse complement strand
CCTTTGAGGCCAACGTGGTGAGCCTGGGAACTTGTGAAAACAAGATAATAACATCCCGTCAGGAATATGTTATGAATCTCGTTACTTCTAGTAAGGAGAGTGTCAAATCCTCTTATCGTTTGACAGAGGTAGGGGAAAGTGCGTCAAAGATTAAATCGTGAACAGAAATCTTCCCAACGTGAAATCCATCCCAGTCACGGATGGTTACAGAAAAAATCAATTGATCAAGACTCCGAAACTGACGGGGAAATGGATACCCCTGGGGTATATAAGGGACCGGGGTTAAGTAGGAATCTAGGGGATAAATCCGACGGGAGTACGGATTTACCTTTTACAGATTATTCCCACCTCAAACCTGATCCGTCTGACTTCATCAGAGAAAGTATACAGAAACGATTAGCAACCCCTTCAAATCATGTAGATGATTCCCAGGTCAAAGATGAACCGTCTGCTCCATCCCTAGGGGAGCAAACAGCCGCGCCAGAAACCAGTATAGGGGGGCTAGAAACGGCTAGTGGTAGGGGTGAAACAGAAGATGGTACAGGAGAAGATACGAAGGTCTCTCAAGATGCTGTGACGATTAGTGCTGAAAATCCGGGTCAAATTTTAGAACAGCTTAAAAATACTCCCCCAACTCAAGCATTTGCAGCCTACACACAAGCTCAAAGCGTTTCCGTTCAAGCCCTAGAACAACAAAAACAAGAGGTACAAGCATCAATCCCTGAAATTTCTGCACCGACAGGACTACCCGCTAAAAAAACAACTGAAGTTGGCCAAGAATCACAACAAGCTGCGAATCAAGCGGCTCAAGGCAATCAGTCTGCTGTCGATAATATTGAAGGTACACCATCAAATCAAGAAAAGTCCGAATATGATACTTCCGTCGTTGAAGCTCCCCCAGCACCTTTACCGCCGACGACTCAATTAGCCGGTCAAGAAACTTCAGAAGAAGGACAACCAGATACACAGCTTAGTCGTAGCGCACAAAATGCCCTCAATAGTATTCATATTGATATCGATCAGATTAGTAGCAACCCAGGACCTAATCCTAAGGTTGATTTAAGTGGAGAGGCTGACCCGAATCAAGTCACAGATATTAACAATCAATCGACCCAAGAAGTCCAATCGACCAAAGCTCAGGCTGCACAAGCCATTGATCAAGAGTTTGGGGAAAATAACATCTTCCCTGAAGCTAGTGATGAAACGGTTAAAGCTAATAAACAACTAACAGCAATTTCTCCTCCAGAAGTCAAAGCAGGAAACGCTCCTGCTATTCCCCCCGAAGTTACTGGTCAATTAAATCAATCTCTCAGTCCCTTCTTAACCGAAAAAATAGGAGTCGAACAAGATAAATATAACGCAGGTAAAGATAAATTCGATGTGGATTCGGCCCAGGCAAAAACAGATGCTAATCAAGAAATGGCTAATCTGAACCAAGAAACGACAGAGAAACAATTAGCCGAACAAAAACAAGCAAAATCAGCAGTCGCTCAGTATAGACAGGAATGGAAAACTGAGTTAGACACTGTGGAAAAAGACTATCAAGAAAAAGCAGGTAAAGCCACAACGGAACAAGGTAAAAAAATTGGTGAAGAGAAAACCAAAGGAGAAAAAGAAGCGTCTCAACATTTAGAAGAAGCTGAGAAAAAAGCAAAAACTGAAAAACAAAAAGCTGAGCGAGAAGTCGCACAGAAAAAAGAAGAAGGTAAAAAAGAATCTGGGGGTTTCTGGGGTTGGGTCAAATCGAAAGCCAAAGCTTTGATCGACGGCATTAAAAAAGCAGTCAACTTTATTTATGATAATTTACGCAAAGCTGTTAAAGCCATTTTTGAAGCAGCGAAGCGATTGGCCTTAGCTGCGATTGACCTAGCTCGTAAGGCAATTGTAGGCTTAATTAAAGTCTATGGTGAAATTCTCAAAGGTTTAGTGAAGATTGCCTTTGCAGCCTTTCCAGAAATAGCCAAGAAAATCAACGCCAAAATTGACCAAGCGGTTAATAAAGCCGTAGAAGTCGTTAATGCGGCGGCTGATGCTCTTAAGAAAGCAGTTACTGCCGTTCTTGATTTCTTAGCAAATACTCTAGATTCCCTACTCAAACTGGTGCAAGATATTTACAACGGTATTTTCACTGTGATCGGTATGATGATCACCGGTGAGTTTGCCGAATTGTTTAAACGGATTGGTCATTTAATTGATGCAGCTAAAGCCGCACCCCCTCAGTTTGAGACAGCAGGCTATGAAGAGCTACTCGGAGGAAACCTCGATCAACCGCTATCACCTATAGAACTCGGTCAAGCACAAGCAGCAGGGATTAATATTCCTGGTCACCAAGGTAGCACTACCGCAGCACCGGTTCCTGAGTCAGCCTTACCGACAGCACCTTGGACTCTAGAAAATGTAGGAATTGATGCGGTTGAGAATAACATGGATCTGTCACCGGAATTAGTGGCTGATCTGATGCAGCAGACCAATGGTGATGGCGAGGTCATGCTGGGAGAATCTAGCGATCGCAGTCGTTCGATGGATTCAATTCTTGCTGAAGTATCTGGAGACAAGCACCAAGGAGGAGAAACGGAGAAACAGCAGTCCCCAGATGATGGATTAACCCCAAGACAAAGAGCCGAAATTAAATGGGAGTTAATGAAGCAGGGAATCTCTCAATGGTGGTCCGATAATTGGCCGATGGTTATTGGTGCTGGAGTCGTGGGAGTGGTGGGATTCATTGCCGCTAACATTGTTACTGGTGGAGCCATTACCGCAGCACTCCCCGCCATCATGAGTGTTGTGGGTCCACTGTTTGTGGGCGTTACCATTGCTACTTTGGCTGGACATATCCGTGACTATCTCGCTAAAGGTTGGGAAGGGGATATTCAAGGTGGGGGTAAGAGTTTAGCTAAAGGTCTTGCTGCTGGAGCGATCGAACTGATTTCCTTGCTTACTTTCAAGGCCGGTGGTGCAGCCCTCAAAGGAGCAAAAGCTCTAGCCAAAGGAGCAAAAGCCGTAGGTAAAGCTGGAGTCAAAGTGGCTCAGGGTGCAATGAGGGCGATCGCGAGAGGGGCGAAATATATTATTGAAAAAGGCAAGGTTCTCTTGAAGGGTATTGCTGGCGCAGGACTAGGTAAGCAATTTAAGAAACTGAAGGATTTAGGGAAAGGGCTGTTAGCTCGGATGCGGTTTAAGGCATTCCGTATTCGATTAAAGAATTCTTGGTTTGTGCTTGAGGGCTTAATTAATCCTTGGATCAAAATCGCTGGCGGTAGAATTATTAAGGTCAAGAAAGGGACAAAAGGAACAAAATTTGTCACAGAAGATGAACTAAAAGCACTAAAAACAGGCGGTCAATCTAAGACAGGTAAACTAAAAGAGTTTGAATCTGTTGAATATAAAACTTCAACAACTAAAGGGAGAGGTGTTGTAGGAGATAGACTAACAGGAGATCATATTCCCTCTAGGGCAGCTTTAGTTGCGGCGGAAGAAGCAAAGCTGGGACGCAAATTAAAACCAGCAGAACTCACTCGAATTAGGGACGAAGGAGTAACGGTTGTTCTTAAAGGGACTACTCACCAAAAACTCAGCAGAACCTATGCAGGTAGAAATACAAAAGGTCAAATTGCCATAGATGCTCAGGATCTGGGTAAAGCATTTTCTCAAGATGCTAAAGCAATTTTAGATGGACTTCATGCAGAGAACAAATTAACTCATGAAATCGTTGGTGCTTATTTGGAAGCTTACAGACAAAATGTCAGAAAAGGACTATTTTCTTTTAGTAGTTCAACAAATCAAATGTTTATGGATTATATTCAACTTTTAAGAAGATCATAAATTATCTCTAAAACTATGCTAGAATCTCAATTGCAAAGAATTTTAAAAAATCCAGAATTAACTGTAGATGAAAAGGAGCAGCAAATAACCCAGTTCCTACATTCATTGCCAGGAAAAGGAGTTAATGAAATTGTCGAGTTTATTATTAACACCAATGATGGGATCGCAGCTAATTATCTAGCTAATTATTTGTCAATTTTACCAAATTATGATCAAAATAAACGTAAAATTGTTGAACAAGCAATTCATCAAAAACGTCATTTGCTAAGTGCTGTTGTTAATTTAGTCAAAGATTTACCTGATGGTTTATTAGATCAGTTAATCAATGCTTACTTCCAAAATCCGTCTTCATCAGATTTGTATAACATAATCTTTGAAGTTGCCCAATTTTTTCCTGAAAAACTTCATAAATTTGATGATCAAATTGAAGATGAGTATCTCCGACAAGCTATCTTAACAGGAGGAAGTGATCGCTGGGTTGATGAATTAGTGCGTAAGTATTATGAGGATCAAAATCCACAACATTTGCAAGACCTAGCTTGGTTTCGGACAGATAAAGCATTAGATGCACTGTTAAGTCTGGCACCCACTGTACCAGAAGAAGATTTAGAAGATGTTTATGCCTACATTGAAAGCTCTGGTGTATTCCCTGATACAAGATTAGCCTCTGTCTATTTTGAAAACTATCGTGGTTATGTCGTGTCACGAGAAGAAAGTCCTCATCATATGGGAGGTAGTTTTCCTTATCCAGTACCTAAATGTCCTTTTACAGATACACCAGCTAATCGCATTTTAAGCCTAGATACTTCTCAATTAGATTTAGACTTAGAAAGTCCTCATAATCCAACCTTTTTTTGGTATGAAGGAGAACATCCCCCAGACTGCATTTATGTACAGTTTACAGACGAGGGAATCATCGGATTAATGACACCAATGACTGAGGGAGAAGTGGGTACAGACTTAATTCCAGGGGAATTAGCTCTTAAACTTGAAGAGTATCCTTGTAAATATGGTCGAGGCATGGCTGCAATTCCTGGTTTTGCCAATCATCAAGTTGGAGGCTATCCTCCTCTGATTCGATTTGAACGTTTTCCTCGTTGTCCTATTTGCGGGCAGGGAATGCAATTTTTGGTAAGTATTGATAGTGGCATGACTCCTTTCGGTAGTTTAGGTTTTACAGGAATTCTCTATGGATTTTGGTGTGATCCTTGCTCGGTTTCTTGTACCTATGGCCAGACTGATGAATAACGGATTGCAATCAGATTTATCGCAGTGCCAAAAGAAATTATGACATTATTTCTCAACTATTTTCTCTAAGAGAGACTAAAAAAGTGATAAATTATAACAAAGAGGAAAAAGCAGAATTTCCAATGAAGGCCGCTAGTATCCTCCTATAGTTTGATGGAGGTATGGGACAGTGCGTCAAAGATTAAATTTTGAACAGAAATCTTCCCAGAATGAAAATCATCCCAGTCAAGGATGGTTACAGCCAAAATCAATTGATCAAGACTCGAAAACTGACGATGAAATGGATACTCCTGGGTTATATAAAGGGCCGGGGTTAAGTAGAAATTTAGAGGGGAGTGTGAAAATACCTTTTACGGATTATTCCCATCTCAAACCTGATCCGTCTGACTTCATCAGAGAAAGGATACAGCAACAATTCTCAACACCACCAATACAAGCTAAGTTAAGCAATGGGGAAACAGATAATAAGGAACCGACGTTAAATAGCAATTTAGCAGATAAATCTGACGGGAGTGCCAAATTACCGTTTCAGGATTATTCCCACCTCAAACCTGATCCATCTGACTTCATTAGAGAAAGGATACAGCAACAACTCTCAACACCACCAATACAAGCTAAGTTAAGCAAAGGGGAAACAAATAATCAGTCAGAACAAGACACTGAAATTGTTCAACCAAAGAGAGAAAATACAGAAAGTATAGGGACACAGACAGAAATATCTCCTAACCAAACCGGATTACCCGATCATCTCAAAGCAGGAGTCGAAAATCTGTCGGGATATTCCTTAGATGATGTCAAAGTTCATTATAATTCACCGAAACCCGCACAATTACAGGCATTAGCTTATACTCAGGGGACAGATATTCATGTAGCATCGGGACAAGAGAAACATTTACCCCATGAAGCATGGCACGTGGTTCAGCAGAAGCAGGGAAGAGTAAAACCGACAATGCAGATGAAGAACGGATACTAACTGGAGCAAATAATACAAAATATAATGGCGGACACCTAGTAGGGGATCAGATCATGGATAGCCATCAAGCATTTAATTTGTATGAAGAGTGGAATCTTGCGCCACAGCAAAGAAGTTTTAATAGTCCTATTTATACGGGTACTATCGAAAATCCGGTAACCAAAGCAATAAAGGCTGGAGCAACAATCAAATATACAGTAAAAGTTCAATATCCAGATGATCAGTATCAGATAAAACCTTCAAACCTCATTCAAAATCTATTTGGTCCTAACGATATGTATCGTCAAGAAGTTGAAGGTGCGATCGCCCGAAATAATGCCTTAGATAACCCCTTTACCTTTAGACGTAGAACACCCGGTTTTTGGCAAGCAGAAGCAGAAGTGGTTGCAGGTGGAAAAACTATCAACTCTGGGAAGACCAGAAGTCGTCAAGATGTCGCTTTTGAAAACAATCCTGTCAATGTTCAGCCTGGAGTTAATTATCAACCAGTGGCTCTGGAACAAGTGAGATATTCCTTAGAAATCGATCAAGGTGTCGGAGCCGGATGGCAAGCACAAGCCGGTCCCACTCCAGGAAATCCCATTAAATATGCTGGAGCAACTAAAGTTAGGGTAACAGCTAGACAGCAAACATTCTAACCTATCGAGATTAACTGAAAACCATTCCACTAACATCAGATAATAGCTAAAAACTATCCCACGAAGCGGTAATCTAATACGATGAAAAATGAAACCATCAACTATCAGCAAGCCATTGCCTCTCCTTGTGATACTTGTAGCAAGGCTCCATGTTGTCGTCTACTGCAATTACAGTGTTTAAAGGTAACCACCATAACCGACCTTGACTTAGTTGCCTATTACCTTAATTTTGATAGTATAGCTGTTTCTTTATCTGGAGATGGTAGCTGGACTATTTATTACAGATATCCCTGTCGTTTTCTCAATGAGACAAATTATAGCTGCTCCATTCATAACTTACCCGCTCAACCCAATATCTGTATCCATTACAATCCTTATAGCTGTTTTTATAAAACGGCAGAAACTGCCAGACATCAACCTACAGAAAATCTTATTTGGGTAAGCCAAAAGCGAATGAAACATTTACAATCGGTGTTACAGTTTGACACTGAAAGAAAAATTGTTCAATTATCTGAAGAAATTAACTTGTTTGCTTTACTGTCGGAAATACCTTATGAAGATCCTTCCAAAAATACACCTTTAGAAGATCCAGTCTTACAAACATGGAAGAAACAAACCCTTTCTGGTGAGTCTACGTTATTAAACCCACCAAGGACAAATAAAACTTTTCAGGAGATGCAAAATCCTTGCAATGGATGTGAAGCTTATTGCTGTAAAACACTTCTATTTCCCCAAGAACTACCTACCACTTATAATAGACTCGACTTCTATAAATATTGCTTAGGTTTTCCTGGAGTTGAATTAGGGATTAGTGATTCACAATGGACAATCATTATTAAAACAAGGTGTCGTCATCTGGATAAAGATAACAACTGTTCAATTTATGATGACCCAGAGCGTCCACTAATCTGTAAATATTATGATGCGGGACGTTGTACCTACAAAATAGGATTTGCTGAAATAAAAACTGAAGGATACATGAGGATCGGTTATGAAGAGTTTAACTGTCTGCTTGAGACTTATCGATTTGATGATTATGGAAATATTACTGTCGGTTGGGATACTGAGACTCTTAGACAACATATAGAATATAATTGGCAAAAAGATAATTACTCTACAATTAGAGAAGAAACGATAGTATAGTTAAGGATTTTCCGAATAAGGAAATAAGGTTAATTCAATGCCACTTAAAACTCAATTCCAAATTGCCGAGAGTCCTACTGAAATTTCAGAACCAATTACTAAATTTGGCGGACAACCAGTATGGATAGCTGAACCTAGATGGCCACTTGATCCCGAAACGGATGAGCAAATGCTGTTTCTTGGTCAAATTGCTCTTAATGAAGAATTATTTCCCAATAGTGAAGGCACTATAGTCTATCTTTTCTTTGGTGAGGAGAGTGAGCCAATTTATAATGAAGCTTTTGCAGTAGTGATACAAACATCAGAAACGATACACATCAGCGGTGAAGAGATAGCGTTTGTCACAGAAGCGACTGGTCCGACTATATACGAATTGGACGAAGAAGGTGAGGCAGTTTATAAGGAGTATAGAGTTATCTTAGAGTCTCAAGAGAATGAAGATTCGATACCGCTTGAGGAACGATACACCATGAATGATTTGGATTATGATACCGGATTTCAGTTTGCTAGACCCGAATTAGCAGGAAATAAAATAGGCGGCCAACCTCTATATATAGAAGGACTAGATACTCCACCGAAACAATTTAACTCCCATGAATGGCTACTGCTGTTACAATTGGCTCCAACTCAAGGATATTGGGACAATTTTCAACCTAATTTTTATCCCTTTCATATGGAATTAGGGGAGTTTGGAATCTTGACAGTTTTGATTTCTAAAGACTATACAAAGGCAAAGTGTTATATTCAGCAGCCATAGGGCGATCTCGAAGAGATCCGCTTTGCGGTTGGTTGGGTTTCGTTCCTCAAACCAACAACAAATTAAACCTTATTGATTATATTTTCGGTGCGTTACGCTGCGCTAACACACCCTACGATTAATCTAAACTGCTATATTTGTATTAAAATTTAAACATGAGTCCATTATTTTTCGAGTGGGATGATAAAAAGAATCAAATAAATAAAAATAAACACGGTGTTTCATTTGAAGAAGCAAAATCGGTATTTTATGACGATCATGCTCTTCAATTCTGGGACGAGGACAACTCCTTAGCACAAGAGCGATTTTTATTGCTAGGAAGAAGCTCAAAAATGCGGATATTACTGATTGTTCATTGTTTCCGAGAACAAGAATCAATCATCAGAATTATTTCAGCCCGAAAGGCTACCCAAAAAGAAAGTAAACAATATCGAGGGTAACATTATGAAACCAGAATATGACCTTGCCAGTATGAAAAGTCGTCCCAATCCATTTGCCAAGCAACTTAAGCAAGAAGTTAGCTTACCTTTGGGGATTGAGGTTATAGAATATTTTAGAGAAAAAGCGCAAGAAAAAGGTATTTCTTATCAAGAATTAATTAATTTATATCTTCAAGATTGTGTGGTTAGCAACCGTGAACTCTCTTTTTGGTCGCGCTTATAGGTTGGGTTAAGGAACGAAACCCCAAAAATTGCTCTTTAATCTGTTTATTTTGGGTTATTCTGTTAATTGTCTAATAGAATGTTTTAGCGATCGCTTATTGGTTAAATTACTCTTTAACAATAGATAAGTTTAGGTTATGCAAAACATCTAAAAGTATTGAATTTATAAACTTGAATCTTGAATTTACAAAAGTTAATCATTTAGTTTTTTTGCCTGATTTTGCTAAATTTTGACTGATATTTGTATTTTGGCTATTTTCGTGTTACTCTGTTTATCAGGTAGGGTCGTGAGCTTAGTTTGACTCAAAAGTTTGTTTCTCCTAGAAAAGCTCTAACCTTGGTTAACCAAGCTTTTTCCTGGCTCTGATTTTCGCTCCATACGGTTGAGTATTTTCTAAACTTTTACGAAGCATTTTTAAAATTTTGTAAACTGCTCTTGACACAAATACTATTTTATAAGTCATGAATTGATTACCGAAAATCAGATTCATTAATAGGTCTTTCTAGCTTACGAAACTCAGTCTTCACTGCTGACAAGACTAATGACATTGTTACAGGAGTGCCAGCTTGTGCTGCCAGAAAAGCTGCATTGAGGGCGATATTATGAATACTACCACCAGTAAGATTAAATCGCCCTAAACGCTCAAAATCTAAGGATTCAGTGGGAGTTTGTTCTGGGAAAGCATTTTGCCACATTTGCTTACGTTGTGACTTACCAGGAAAGGGAAAATTAATGATAAATCTTAATCGCCGTAGAAAAGCACTATCCAAAGAACTCTTAAAATTAGTGGCTAAAATAGCGAGTCCTTTATAGGATTCAATACGCTGTAATAAATAATTGATTTCTATATTGGCATAACGATCATGACTGTCTTTAACTTGACTCCGTTTACCGAACAAAGCATCCGCTTCATCAAAAAATAAAATCGCACCACCCCCTTCTGCTGCATCAAATAAACGCCGTAGATTTTTTTCAGTTTCCCCAATATATTTATCTACTACTCCAGACAGATCAATACGATAAAGATTAAGTCCTAAACTGTTAGCAATCACCTCTGCTGCCATGGTTTTACCCGTACCACTTTCCCCCGCAAACATGGCACTGATACCCATTCCTCGGTTCATCCGTTCTTGAAACCCCCATTTTTCATAGACTTGAGTTCGTTGTCGAACTTGATCCCTAATCTGTTGTAGCAAGGTAATTTCTTCATCTGGTAAAACCAGATCATTCCAAGTTGCTTTAGTCTCAATTCGTTGTGCTAAATTGTTAAATCGAGGACGGCTGTTCGTTAAACAAAGATTCCAAAGACGATTATGCAGGTCTATTTGCTCTGTAACCGGTTCGACAAGAGCTAACTTTGCATTCCGTTGAATCGTCGGAAGATTAAAATTAAATTGAGTGGCTAATAGGCAAGGAGTTTCCTTTAAGGCACTATTCCCTAACCTTTCTCTCCAAGCCATTTCTTGTTCAGAAACAGTCGGTTTACTAATATCAAAAGTCATAGTGGTTTTCTGGATCTCAGAATAGGGTTCACGAGTATCAAGAAATAACAGACCACGATAACCTGATAAAAAACGATCAAGTAAAGCAGTTGACATCGTAGGGGTTGACGATTCTTGTGCTTGGGTATCGAGATAAAGCATCATCGGTCTTAGTTGATTTTCTCGGTTCCAACGTCTGAGAAAGGTATCTAACTCAACGATTTGGGCTGGCAATAACTCAGAGGGTAAGCGATAAAGGGGAAACCCCAAACAATTAGCCGCATGAGACGCAATGAGTTGTTTACTAGACCCATCTGTTCCTAATAATTGAATGATGGGATAATACCCTTGAGAAGAATGTTTAAGATGACCCACTATCTCATCCACAACCCCTTGTTGAGAAACAGGTAAGGAACCGTTGGGGGAATCGATTGGCATCACAAAAGTTTCCAATTGTTGGTCTAGATAATACAGTCCTCTAATATAATTGACAATTTGTTGATCAGCGCGTAAGGGACTGGTAATGAAAGGTTGATGTGCTTTTGGGTTAATCTCTAATAAATGCCAGTAAAAGAGGGGAGAGGTGGGAGAGAAGGTATTCCAAGTGGATTGTTTGAGTAAGGAAGTGGCTAGAGAAAACGTGGGATAACATAGGGTGGGTTCTTGTTGTGCTTTTCCACATAAACCAGCGATCGCTGGATCGAGTTCAATGGACGCACATAACAACAACAGTCCTTGTTCAAAGGAAGAAAGCCCAAATCGGCGACTAATATAAATCAAAGCCGGATAAGGTTCTTGATTAGCCACTGTTTCCATAGCCCAATAAGTCTTATCTACCTCTGTTTGTGTTATTTCCTTCCCTGCTAATTGTTGTAAGCGAAGGTTTAACCATTGCAGTGCTAGGCTTAAAAAATGGTCATTATGGTCTAATTGATTCTGATCTTGATTCACGGGACTTTCTTCCCAAGGCTAATGCTAAGCATATAGTTTGGTTCTTATTTTTTATTTAAACAGGGAAACGCATCATTATCGAACCCTAACCGCTTACCCACTGCAGGAATAATGGTTTCGGTTAAGGAGGGAAAAGAAAAATTAGGAATTAGATATTTAGCAATTACCTTTTCTGACCAATCAACTAACCAAGCTAGGGGAGACAAGAGTAAAATAATTAATCCATAAAGGGTCTTAAAGGTAATAGCTGCATCGTTATTCTTTTTATCTTGGGGAAAATCTTCTGGATATATCCAATCAAAAAACTCTGATCCACATCGGAAAGCAGTAATCAAAATCCAGGTCGAAAAAGAGATTAACAAGAGTCCGACTAAAAAGACGAAAATAATCAAGTTAACAAATAAGAACAAGATTTTTCCAAAAGCATACGCATAAGAAATGCCATTATTTTCATTAATTGAAGCAGAAAATATGGGATTTACTTGAAGTTCTGAGCCCACAGGTGTCATATCTAAATATCTCCAATGCTCTTAATTACTAATTCTACCACCCCAGGACTGTTGGCAAAATTATCTTTTCGAGATAGCATTTTCAGTGTGGATTAACCCAGACCTGCTTGAAAGATTTGCTGGGCTGTTGGATGGAAGGCTGGAAATGTCGGCGAACTAATCATATCATCGCCACTAAATTGCTGGATCTGATATTCCCCCTCAATTAGTTGATAAATTGACAACTTTGGTTCTTTTGGGTTGCCCAAAAAGTTCCGTCCACCTAATGCTGCATAGTCAACGATCCAATATTCAGCAATCCCTAGTTCCTCATAATCTGCTCGTTTTTTGAAGTAGTCATCGCGCCAGTTGCTACTAACCACTTCAACAATTAGTTTAACTGATGAGGCACGTTCTATAATTGATTCACTTGCCCAACGGGGTTCTGTCGCGATCGCCTCTTGATCAATAACAATGATGTCTGGTTCATACCCTGATTTACCGTTACTAGATTTAACAATTGACTCTCTTGGAATTGTCCACATCCCCCGTTTGCCCATTTTAATAATTGTGAGGATTAATTCTTCGATCAAAAAACCAGTAACTGTTGAGTGTTGTCCTTTGGGTTTAGGCATTTCAACAATTATTCCCTCATGTAGTTCATAGCGTCCCCCAACGTTGGGATATTGGGCAATAAAATCATCAAATGTTATTGGTTGTGTTAAGGTCTGAATCATGCTAAATATTAATTAATAAAATTTACATTTTTATTAGTCTCTAAAGAGATTTGATTCTTTTTATCATCCCACTCGAAAAATAATTGACTCATGTTTGAATTTTAATACAAACATAGCAGTTTAGATTAATCGTAGGGTGTGTTAGCGTAGCGTAACGCACCGAAAATAACCTTAATATTGGACATAAATCTGGTGCGTTACATTCCATTAACGCACCCTACAAGAGCGATCGCACTCCAAAACTAAAGACAAGGATCATCTTTCGGTGGATGCCATTTTCCTTGTTTCCACAATCGTCGGGATCTTTGGATAAAATTATCTTGACGGCGTTCATCATTCAGATCCAAGCGATGACAAGTTGCTCTACCAATAGGGGTTAAACCGATGATTTTTGTTCCATCACTTGTCCATATAAAATGATCTGACCATTGAGAGGTTCGAGGATTAAACAACGATGTTTTTTGTTGGATTTGAGGATCGATTCCCGTCGTAAAATTATAATGACGTTCATTACAACGACGACAAGCCAAGCAGAGATTATTCGGTTCATCAGTTCCGCCTAACGAACGGGGAAAGATATGATCAATAGTTAGGGGAGATGTGCTGAGAAATTCAGGATAATGGCAATATTCACAACAATATTTAGCTCTTTGTCGCACTAAGTCAACAACTTTTTTAGAAATCTTCACGATTGAGAGGAAATAATGGCGTTAATATAACTAAAAATGGTGTCTAATTCACCGATCGCTTCTAATTCGGCTGTTTCTTCGGGACTCAATTCATCGGATTTTTTTTTGTCTAATAATTCTTGTAAACGATCACCTAATTCTTGGGTAAATTTGAAGAGAGTTAAATGATTGACTTGTTCGGTACGAATACCTTGAGTTAGCCAAGTTGAAGGTTTAATAACAACGGGATTCATGACATTTTGGGTTAAAGTTTGATTGTGTGTTGATCATAGCTCAATTTAAGGAACTTGAGCTTTGATAACGACAGGTCGCAGAATAACCCATAATCGGCAAATAAAATCAAATTTCGCAAGATTATTCAACGATCGCACTTTAATCGTAGGGTGTATTAGCGCAGCGTAACGCACCGAAAATAACATTAATATTGAACATAAATTTGGTGCGTTACATTCCATTAATGCACCCTACAAGAGCGATCGCACTATAATTATAATTCCTTATTTTGGTTGATTTTTTAAGCGCATCATTAATAATAATCTAATAACGGGGAATTTGCTGGATTAAACAAATTACAACCCAACAGAAAACAGATAACAACATAAAATAGCCCATAATATAGCAATCAGTAATGATATGTGAGAAATGATGAGGACATAATGGTATTATGTCCCTACAAATCCACCCTTGTAGGGATTTAACACTGTTAAATCCTCTTGGTCATTTTCTCACAACTGAAACCTGATTGCTAT
>JASJDN010000022.1 GCA_030065205.1 Crocosphaera sp. | reverse complement strand
TATCGAAGAACAACGGCATCATGATATCACTTAATGCCTTTCCATGAGTGAATGTTCACGGCATTTAAAAATGCCGAGTCGCGCTTCATCTCCTACTTAAAAGATAGGAGTTTTCGCACTCCCGTGTTTTGTTATAAAGTAATGAGGATCAATAAAGTGATTAGTGATTCAATTCCCTCGCAATGACAATTAAGAGATCATTACTCATCTGTCATTGCGAGGAAGCACAACCTTTACTAGAAGGTAGTTTCAGACTTATTTGTGCCTCCGAAGCAATCTCTAAATATAGCCAACTACAACATAAAGATTGCTTCGGGGGGATAATAAAAATAAATGAGGTTATTAGTAAATCATCCCCCTCGCAATGACATAATGGGAAATTTGGCAGTTGTACAAGATTTCATAAGGTTTCAGGATCTAATGCTTCCGTTTTACCCGTTTGATGTTCTGTCATTGCTTCATTAGCCAATTGTGCTAAAACATCGGAAGAACGAGCAAAAGAGCTATCCCAACGACGTTCTTCTTCAATTTCTTCTAAGATCATTGCTGCTATGGCATCTTGTTCATTATCAGATAAAGCTTTTAATTTGGCGATCACTTCTTCAAGTAATTGAGTCATTTTTGTATAATATTATTTGATTGTTGTTTATTTGAACCAAATGTTTTTTGAAAATCTAAACTTATTATATCTTAAGTTCATAAATTGCAATATTATAACAGGAGAGCAGTTTTATGTCATGGGTTAAGGGAATTAAAAAGGGGCAAATCATTGAATTATTAACAGAACTTGATGTCCCTGATGGTCAAGAGGTTTTAATTAATATTGAAAAACTTGATACTTTATCATCAGAAAAAATGCGTCCATCAGGATTATGTGAAGGGGAATTCATTGTTCCTGACGATTTTGACGCTCCTTTACCAGAAGATGTTTTAAAAAGTTTTGAAGGAGTATGAAATTACTATTAGATACCCATATTTTTCTTTGGTTCATTAATAATGATCAAAGATTACCTACGCAATGGCGAACTGTTATTCAGATTCCTGATAATGAAGTCTATTTAAGTGTCGTTTCTCTTTGGGAGGTAATTCTTAAGTATCAGTTAGGGAAAATTAATTTACCTGAATCTCCTGATATTTATATTCCTAAACAAAGAAAACGTCATTTTATTAATCATCTTGATCTATCTGAAAAAAGTGTTACTCAATTGATTAAATTACCACTATTACATCGAGATCCTTTTGATCGAATGTTAATGGCTCAAGCGATTAACCATAGTTTGACTTTGATGACAATTGATTCTACCATTCAAACTTATTCTGTTGAGGGATTATCAATCTTCAAGGAATAGAAAATATTTAACCAGATGAACTTAAGGAGGTTCAATCTTGGTGGCAACCATCCTAAACTAATTGAGTCATCTTTATATAATTATAATATTGTTTGATCCTCCCCACAATTCTACTTTATTCACCCCAAAATTGCTCAATGTGTTCTACGTAATCTAACTTAGCAATAGACAAAAGGATCTCTTTCCATTGTTTATTATGAGTCTCAGCAACACAAAGAAATTGATTGTTTTTACAACCAATTCTACCTGGACTTTGAGGATAAATATTGATAGTAGAATCTATGGTTTGTATTATTTTAACCGTTTGCTCATTGGCAGGAATACAAAACTCATAACTGACAGACCTTAACCCATCAACTGGGCCAATTAAACCATCAGCCGAAATCTCGGAAATATCAAAATTGATCTTATCTAGAACCGGACTTCTTTGGAAAATTAAATTCTTTTAACCAACATTAAACCAAGAAAAGTTCCAGCAAATCCCCACAATAAACTCATAAACGTATAAATTAATAATAAAGTATATTCTTGGTTTCTCAATAACAAATTGTTTTCTAAAGAAAAAGAGGAAAATGTGGTAAACCCTCCACAAAATCCCGTCACTAAAAGGAGTCCCCAATAGGGATGAATGGGAAATCTCTCAATTAAACCGATTATGATACCAATGACCAAGCAACCGATTAAATTGACTGTTAACGTTCCCCAAGGAAACAGGGTGTTAACTTGTTCATTAATTATTTTACTAATCAAATAACGGCCACAACTACCTAAACCGCCACCTAAAAAGACTATCAACCATGATACAGACTCCATATTCAAGAAATTATCAATGATTAATAAGTTTAGTATCAATTTCTACGAAATAAGGAATAAAAATAAGATAAGGTGAGAATTATTAAGATATTGACAGCCTTATCCATGCGAATCGAGCAACTACAAGCATTCCTAGTGATCGCAGAAACGGGGAGTTTTGGACAGGCGGCCAGTCAGTGTGGCATCACTCAATCCACCATTAGCCGACAAATACAGGCCCTAGAAGCAACCCTAGGGGCTTTATTGTTTCATCGGTCCACCCAAGCTAAGCTGACGGTAGCCGGAGAAAAATTGTTGCCAAGAGCAAAGAAAATGTGTCAAGAATGGGAAATTATTGGGCAAGAAATCAAAGATTTACAAGCAGGGAAACAACCCGAACTCTGTGTAGCTGCCATTCACTCCGTTTGCTCCCATTTTTTGCCCCCGATTTTACAACAATTTTGTTTAGATTATCCTCAAGTTCAATTACGCGTGACGGCCTTAGGGAGCGATCGCGCCTTAAAGGTATTAAGAGATGGGTTAGTGGATATTGCCATCGTCATGAATAATCGTTTTTTGACCACTAGCCCTGAGATGACAGTCGATTTATTATATGAAGAAAAAATAGATATTTTAATGGCGGCCAATCATCCGTTAACGAGGTATGAACAGGTTCCCCATACAGAGTTACTCAAATATCCTCAAGTGGTCTTTAAAGATGGTTATGGAATGCAAAGACTACTACAAGAATGGTATTCAATTCATAATTTAAGCATTAATGCAGTAATGGAATTAAATACCTTAGATGCTTTTCGTGGGGTAGTCAGACAAGGGGAAATCGTGGCTTTATTGCCAGAAACAGCCTTGATTGAAACCAGCCAAGATAATTCTTTAGCGGTGCGTTCTTTAGCCCCGATGGTTGATCAATCTCAGCAAAAATCACTTCAACCCTTAACCCGTGAAGTGGTTTTAGTCTCAACCAGCGATCGCATGACCATCCCTCCTATCACTCATTTTTGTCATCTGGTGCGCCAAAGGGTTACTTACTTTCATCAACAAACCATTACTAAGTCGCTTTCTGCTTAATTGCATCAAACCACTTCCCTTTTGTGAAAAAATTTGCTTTCATTAAGTAAAAACCTTTGGTTTAAGATGACAGTGAATACCATCCCCCCTGTTGATTTAGTCCGTCAGTACAAGCTCATCAGCGATGACATTGATCGTGCAGTCCTCGAGGTCGTGCGTTCCGGCCGTTATATCGGAGGTACGGTTGTGAGCGACTTTGAGCAACAGTTGGCTCAATATGTCGGTAGTTCTTACTGTGTTGGGTGTAACTCAGGGACAGACGCGCTTTATTTAGCGTTACGGGCTTTAAATATCGGTGCCGGGGATGAAGTGATTACCACCCCCTTTACTTTCATTGCGACGGCGGAAACCATCAGTTTAGTGGGGGCTAAACCCGTTTTTGTAGATATCGCACGGGACACCTTTAACATTGATGTTGAAGCCCTAGAAGCAGCCATTACCCCCCAAACCAAAGCCATTATTCCCGTTCATCTCTTCGGGCAACCGATGAATATGACTCGTATCATGGAGATTGCCCAAAAACATAACCTTTATGTCATTGAAGACTGCGCCCAAGCCACCGGCGCCAAATGGGATGATAAGATCGTAGGTAGTATCGGTCATATTGGCTGTTTTAGCTTCTTTCCGACGAAAAATTTAGGAACTTGTGGAGATGGTGGGGCTGTTACCACCAATGATGAAGCGATCGCCCAAACCATGCGAGTCATTAAAGAACATGGTTCGGCCCAACGGTATTATCACGATGTGGTGGGCATTAATAGTCGTCTTGACAGTATCCAAGCAGCGATTTTGCAAGTTAAATTGCGTTATCTTGATCGATGGAATGAGCAAAGAAGAGAAATTGCTCAACACTATCATCAACTCTTAACCCCCATTCCAGGAATACAACTGCCTCAAGAGATTAGAGGAGGGTATCATGTTTGGAATCAATACACCATTTTAGTTGAAAATAAAAGTAACCCAGACACAACCACCAGAGATAACCTCCGAGACAAGCTACAAGAAAAAGGGATTATTTCCATGATTTATTATCCCATTCCCTTACATTTACAAAAAGTTTACCAAAGTTTAGGTTATCAAGAAGGAGCCTTTCCTGTCACTGAACAAGTAGCCCAAGAAGTGTTATCTTTACCCATGTTCCCCGATCTTTCCCCCGAAGAACAAGAACAAGTTGCCTACGCTTTAAAAGATTATTGTAGCTAAAATTATTCGTTTTTCTAAACTGGGTATTATAGATTACGCAAAAACTTAGAAAATAGTGCTGATAAATTAGTCCCACTCTGGCTAATTACCAAAATTGGCATTGGTTTGTTGGTGATATAGCAATCAGGAATTATATATGAAAACCATTAGGACATAATAATATTATGTCCCTACAAGAGCCATTTGTACGGGTTTAACACTGAGCGGAGTCGAAGTGTTAAACCCTTTCTCACAACTGAAACCTGATTGCGATAGTTAGTTTTTTTATTTACTTTTAATATATAAATTAAATTATGAGCAGGAAAAATAGATTTTGGTGTTTTGGAATTTTAAATTTCCCTAACCCTTTGCTGTTTCCCAGGAATTTAAGGATTATCATAGGGAAAGAGAGTCTTCTGAATTGATAACTATAGGAAGGGATAGGCAACCATTCAATGAACCAAGTGAACTTAATTTCTGGGCGAGGTATTCCCTTAGTAGGGGACGATATCGACACTGATCGCATTATTCCTGCACGATTTTTACGTTGCGTCACCTTTGACGGGTTAGGAGAACAGGTGTTTGCTGATGATCGCGCCCAACTCAACGGAGAACATCCCTTTGATCAACCCCAATATCAATCCGCTAACATTTTAGTGGTCAATGGAAATTTCGGCTGTGGTTCCTCACGGGAACACGCCCCTCAAGCTATTATCCGATGGGGAATTAACGCCATTATTGGCGAAAGTTTCGCCGAAATTTTTTTCGGTAACTGTATTGCCAACGGGGTTCCCTGTGTGACGGCCTCGGCTGAAACGGTCAAAACCTTACAAAGTAAACTGCAAAGTAATCCTCAAGCTCAAATTACCCTTGATTTAGCAGCCAAGCAGGTCAAATGCGATGATTGGGTAGCAGATATTTCTATGGGAGAAGGGTCTCGTCAAATGCTTCTTGAAGGAACATGGGACAGTTGTGGTCAATTAATTCAAAATCCAGAACAGATTAAGCAGACAGCGCAAACATTACCCTATCTGGCCTGGCAGTAAAAGAGAGATGAGGAAAGTAATCAGAGGATAGGTTAACGAACTCAGAAGTTCCACAGCGAAGCTCCGGCTCTAGCGAACAGAAGTTCCAAAACGAAGTTTCCGCTCTAGCGAACAAAAGTTTCTTAACCACCTCTAACCCTCATCCCTGAGAGATTAAGTTACCGTTATGTAAAGAAATTGGATGTTGAAGCATTAATCTGGCAATACGGTCAGGGAAACAGAGATTTTAGTCGGCTAGACCTACAGCGAATCGAGTTGATCACAGAAAAGCTCACAGAGGTCAATTTAAGCCGATCTGCTTTGGATTGGGCAAATTTAAGCGGAACTGACCTCAGTGGCGCGAATTTAAACCGTGTTGAGTTAGCTTATGCTCGTTTGCTTAGTGCTAAATTAACCAACGCTGACTTAACCGGAGCAAATTTAAGTCATGCTGATTTAAGTTGGGTCGATTTAGAAAATGCGAGTTTAGTTAGTGCAGATTTAAGCGGTGCTAATCTTAAACAAGTCAATCTTAGTGACGCTGATCTCAGAAGTGCGAATCTACAGGGAGCCAACCTATCCGGTGCTATTCTCAGTGGGGCAAAATTAAACCGTGTAGACCTCAGCGAAGCGAACTTAAGCGAGGTGGATCTCAGTGGCGCAAATTTAAGTCGGGCCGATCTCAGTGGGGCCGATCTCAGGGAAGTGGATTTAACCAATGCTAACCTTTATAAAGCAGATATTAGTGACAGCAAACTCCATAATATTGACCTCCAAGAAGCTTTTTTACAAGGGGCTAATTTTAGTCGAGCGAATTTAAAAGGAGCTAATTTAAGTGGGGCTGTTTTACGGGAAGTTAATCTTAATTTGGTTGCGTTATCGGAGTTCAATCTACGAGCCATTACCTTAGCCAGTGAAATTGATTTATCGGCGGCTAATCTGCAAAAAGCGAACTTGAAAGGGGCGATTTTACGTCATGCTAATTTAGGCTATGGGTTACTGTCTCGAACCCTCTTAAATGACAGTGTTTTGCGGGGTGCAAATTTAATTGATGCGTCTCTGCAAGGGGGAGATTTTCGTAATGCTAACTTTCGCAACAGTAACATCAGTAATATTAATTTAACTGAAGCCACTATGCCGGATGGTAGTATTCATCCTTGAAGGAGGTAGAGCAGAGGGAGCAGGGGGAGACTGGGGGAGCAGGGGGGAAATCAAGTTTGACGGGCTGTCTTTTGACGATTCATAGGGGTGATCAGTAAGATAGAGTCCTAAAAAAGCGTTTTAGTCCAACTAAATTATGGCAGTTAAATTAAAATCTGACGAACTGATTGATATTCAAGCCACAGGAGAATGTAATAATCAAAAGAAAAGGAAACTTATTTCTATTGGCATTACTCCAACCGGTTATATTGCTATTGGTATTGCACCGATGGGAATTGTCGCTATTGGTATTGTTCCCATGGGATTAATCTCTTTTGGTAGCGTTGCGATGGGAACTATTGCCACTGGGTTAGTGAGCATGGGGGTTGTATCTGTTGGCGTAGAAACCATGTCTTTGATTAATTTGGGTAGGTGGCAAGTTGGCCCTGTGGAAATTCGTTCAGAACCCCACAATCATACAAATCATGATAGTGATCATACTCAACAACACCACCATTAACAGCTAAAGGATGCTAAAATTCCCCATTACCTATCGTTAATCACTTGGTAAGATAGAGGTAGGTACATATTGTTCATAAAAAAATTAGATGAATGGGGAATCTTCGATATTATGGCATTCTCTCCCTATTATTGTTCCTTGGAGTCTTAGGTAATTATTACAAATTCCCTCTATTTTTTGGGGTAGATTTCCTCTTTGGTAGTATTGCTGTTTTAATGGTTGTTTATTACTACGGCATTTTTTGGGGAACTTTTGCGGGGATGATAGCAGGTAGCATTACCTATTATCTTTGGGATCATCCCTATGCCATGATTATCTTTACCCTAGAAAGTCTCTTCATCGCCCTATTGTCCCGTCGCTACTGCAATTTTGTCATCCTTGATGCTGTTTATTGGCTGTTATTAGGAATGCCTCTGGTGGGGCTATTTTATGGGTTAATTTTACCGGTTTCTGGTTCAGGAACTGTTTTGATTGCTTTAAAACAGGGTATTAATGCTATTTTTAACGCCCTCATTGCTAATTTTATCATTTTTTATCTTCCCCTTGAACATCTAATTAACCCTCAAACATCAAAACCTGCCCTTTCTCTTCGACAAACTTTTTTCAATTTTCTATTAGCATTTATCTTGTTTCCTAGCCTTCTCTTAACGGTGTTACAAGGGCAAGAAAGTCTGAGGTTTATTGAATCGGAAATTAAAGCAGAGATTGAAACCGTTAGCGTTACAATCACCAAAAATATTAACAATTGGTATCAACAAAATTTTCAAGGACTTGAAGCCTTCAGTTTAATGTTATCTGAATCGTCAGAGTTAGAACCAACTCAAGCCTTAGCATTAATGAAAAATGTTTTACCGGCTTTAATGAAAATTTATATTACCAATGATCAAGGTATTATTTTGAACGCTTATCCGACGACCAATAAATTTGAAGAAACTTTGATCGGAATGGATATGAGTCACATTCTTTCCTTAGAACAATTAGACACTAGCCAAAAAACTCAAATTAGTAAAGTTCATACCGATAAGGCTGATTCTATACCTCATATTGGCATTCAGGTTCCTATTTTTGAGCCGTCAAATAATAATTTAATAGCGGTGGTTTATGGTTCTTTTGAATTATCTAGACTTTCCCAATTAATGGATGTTAATTTAGAAAAGTTTGATGTACAAACTATTTTACTCGATCAAGATAATCATCTAATTACTGATAGTAAAAATAATCTTACCTCCTTAGAGGTTTTTGACTGGAAAGACGGAGGAGAAATTCGTCAAAGCTCTGATCAGGATACCATTTTTCAATGGCTTCCTATTGCTCCAGGAATGCCTCTGATGACCCGTTGGCGTCGATCATCCTACGTCAAAGAAATGAGTTTGTCTCCCCCTTTACCCTGGTCTTTAATCATAAGAATTAAAACGGCTAATTATTTTGATTATTTAGAACAACTTTATATCAAAAACTTGGTAGTAATGTTTTTGATTTCTATCATGGGATTATTCTTAGCTTTTAGCATTAGCCATTTTCTGAGTTTTCCCTTAAAAAGATTAGCTAACGTCACTAAAAGTTTACCTGATAAGATTTTAATAGAGCAAAAAGAAAAACCATTGCCTGACATGAAAATAAGTGAATTTTTACAGCTTACTAATAATTTTGATGTCATGAGAAAAATATTAAAAAATCAATTTCAATCCATTAAAAAATATCAAGAAGAGCTTGAAAATATTGTTAGTATTAGGACTCAAAAACTAATTGAAGTCAATCAGAATCTTAGTAAAGAAATTAGCCAGAAACAAGTAATAGAAGAAGAACTAAGAGAAAGAGAACGACGTTATGATTTAGCTGTATCAGGCACAAATGATGGAATTTGGGACTGGGATTTAAGAGACGATACGGTTTACTATTCTCCTGTTTGGATGAAGATTTTAGGTTACCAAAATCAACCTCTACCAAATATTTTATCGACTTGGTCAGATAATGTTCATCCTGATGATTTAGAGCGAGCAATTCAATCTGTACAAAATCATTTACAAGGTAACACAGAACTATATGAAAATATTCATCGTCTTCGACATATTAAAGGTCATTATATTTGGATTGCAGCGAAAGGAAAATGTATTCGAGATAAACAGGGAAAAGCTTATCGTTTAGTAGGAACGATTACCGATATTACTGAAAAAAAAGCAGCCCAAGAAGCCCTAGAAAAAGCGAAAGAAGCTGCAGAAGTTGCCAATAAAGCTAAGAGTGAATTTTTAGCTAATATGAGTCATGAAATTAGAACTCCTATGAATGCAATTTTAGGATTTTGTGACTTACTTGATAAACGAATTACTGATCAACGTTCCCGTCATTATCTTGAGTCAATTTCGGTTGGAGGAAAAATGTTATTAGCTTTGATTAATGATATTCTCGATTTGTCAAAAATTGAAGCAGGAAAAATAGAGATCACTTATGAACCTATCGATGTTAGAGGGTTAATGCTTGAAATCAAGCGAATGTTTCTAGAAACAGCTAGACAAAAAAATCTAGAATTATTAATAGAGGTTGACGATCAAGTTCCTAATGTTATTATTTTTGATGAAGTTCGCTTGAGACAAATCCTTTTTAATTTAGTTGGAAATGCTTTAAAATTTACTGAAAAAGGCTATATCAAAATCAGTGTAACAAGTCAGATGGTTTCTTCTAGCCATCACCCAACATCCTATGATTGTTCTCTTGAAATCTCTATAAAAGATACAGGAATAGGCATTGCAGAACACCAACAAAAAAGGGTTTTTGATGTCTTTACTCAAAGCGAAGGTCAAAGTAATCGAAAATATGGGGGAACAGGACTAGGATTGACCATTACGAGTCGCTTAACTGAGATGTTAAACGGAACCATTCACTTAGAAAGTGAACTAGGAAAAGGTAGCATTTTTACAGTTTCTTTTCCTCAAATAGTCATAGGTAAACCCCAGGATGTTATTCCTTGTGAAGAAACCATAAATATCGATTTTAATCAACTGTTTCCTCTGACTATATTAGTGGTAGATGATGTGGTGGCTAATTGTGACTTATTAATTGGTTATTTTGCCGATACTCATCATACTATCTTACTCGCTAACGATGGACAAGAAGCCATAGAACAAGTCAATATGAATCAAATTGATCTAATATTAATGGATTTGAGAATGCCTAATATGGATGGTTATGAAGCCAGTCAAATTCTTAAACAAAACCCAAAAACCCAATCTATTCCTATTGTTATTCTGAGTGCGTCTTCTCAAGATAAAGAAAAAGAACAATTAAAGGTAATTTGTGAAGGTTTTTTAACGAGACCTATTAGCCGTCTTCAACTTTTACTAACACTAAAAAAACTTTTTCCATTTACAGCAACAAAACCCATCACTTTTGTTCCTCAAGATAACCTTAAGAAAGGTTCCTTAAACCCTATCTCCACTCCTCCCGAATTATTAGAAAAACTTCACCAGGAAGAGGAAAAAGTATGGCATAATTTACGAAAGACGATGATTACTAGAGATTTACGTCAATTTTCCCAACGCTTGCAACAATGGGGAGAAGAGTATCATTGTCCCATTTTGCTTGATTATGCTCATCGTCTAGAAACCCAGCAACAACAATTTGATAGTGAAAACTTAGCCAAAACCATCGAAAATTTCCCTGAAATGGTGCGATCGCTACAATAGTCATTTAATTTATTTTTGGTCCTTAATCCTTAAAAAAAAATGAAAAATTTAGCTCCTTTTAACCCCGAAGATTTTTTAATTTTAGTTGTGGATGATATTCGTAAAAATCTACAGTTATTAATCGAAATTTTGGATACATCAGGCTATGGAACCACGTTTGCTCTCTCAGGTAAACAAGCTTTAGAACGGATAGAAGTCACAGAACCTGACTTGATTTTACTCGATTTAATGATGCCTGAAATTAATGGCTTAGAAGTGTGTAAAAGACTCAAAGAAAACCCCAAAACCGAACAAATCCCTATCATTTTTTTGACAGCTGCTACGGAAACTGATTTTCTCGTTCAAGCCTTTGAATTAGGGGCAGTTGATTATGTCACCAAACCCTTTAGAACCCCTGAACTTTTAGCCAGGGTTAAAACTCATTTAGACTTCAAAAAAACTAAAGATCAACTAGAAACTGCTTACCAAGAAATGAAAAGAACTAAAGATCAACTAGAAACTGCTTATGAAGAAATGAAACGAATTGCCGCCACCGATGAATTGACAGGTATTCCTAATCGTCGCTCTATTTTTAAACTGGGAAAACAAGAATTTGAACGAGGCCAACGTTATAAAGATCAATATACTTTTTCTGTGTTAATGATTGATATTGATAAATTTAAAAGTATTAATGATACCTATGGTCACGATGTGGGGGATGAAGCAATAAAAATGATGGTCAAACTTACCTTAAATTGTATTCGCAAAGTAGACCATATTGGACGACTAGAAACCGAAGAAGAAGCTCTCAAGAAAAACGGCCATTTAGGCAGATTAGGTGGAGAAGAATTTGTGGTTATTTTACCCCATACTGATTTAGAAGGGGCTAAAATAGCAGCCCAGCGTGTTTGTGAAGCGATGACTCAAGAAAGTTTGCAGGTAGAAGATAAAACTGTTAACATTACTGTTAGTGTTGGAGTGGCAAGCTATGACCCGAAAGACAAGAAAATAGACGATATTCTTAAACGGGCAGATACGGCTCTTTTTGCAGCCAAAGAAAACGGCAGAAATCGAGTTGCTATTATGCACAATCAACAATTAAAAGTTGGTAAATAGTTAACAATGATTTATGAATGAGTAGGATAAATGCTTAAGGCTTTGACAAAGAAATTGGTGTTAATATTGACCATCGGTGTATTTTTGAATCTCGGTAATCCTCGTCTGATTGCTGCTACGTTAGAAGAGATTAAAGAACGAGGAAAGTTGATCGTTGCTGTTAAAGATAATAGTCGTCCTTTAGGATTTATTGACCCAGAAAATCAATTACAAGGATTAGAAATAGACTTGGCGAAACAGTTGGCTAACGATATTTTAGGTGATCCTCAAGCGGTTATCTTACAACCGGTGCGTAATCAAGACCGTCTGCAAAAAGTCATTGATGGAGAAGTGGATATTGCGATCGCTAGAGTTACGATTAATCCCTCTCGCGGACGTTTGGTTAACTTTAGTTCCTACTATTATTTGGATGGTACAGGTATCGTTACCAATCATCCCACCATTCGCGCCGTAGATCATCTCTCTCGCGTTAAAATCGCTGTGCTTAACCGTTCGAGTACCATAGCGGTGATTCGTGCAGAACTGCCTCAAGCAGAACTGATCGGCGTTGATTCATATCAAGAAGCCTTGACTTTACTCGAAGCTGAACAAGTGCAAGCTTTTGCTGCTGATAATAGCATTTTAGCGGGTTGGGTGCAGCAATACCCTCACTATTATCAACTACCGATACGCTTATCTGGGGAAGGTCTGGGGGTGGTGATGCCCAAAGGATTGCAGTATGCTAGTTTACGGAGTCGTGTTAATCAAGCCATTGGTCACTGGAAAGCGTCTGGATGGTTGGCTAAGCGTCTGGAATATTGGGGACTTCCTTAAAAGAAGTTCCTCACTTTGTTCCGGCGCTATCGCACAGAAGTTCCTCGCTCCGCTCCGGCGCAAATGCACAGAAATCAGAAGTCAGAAGTAAGATTTTGATACCAGAAACGTCTGACAGCAACAAGTTACTTTGGGATGTACTAAAGAATGAATGAAGTATTGCCAATTATTTATTTATCAGGGATTGTGGTTTTTTTGGGAGGACTGGCTATTTTTCTCCTCTTCCAAATTATTAAAACCCGTCGCACAGAAAACCGCTTCTATAAGTTGCAGGAAAAGCTACAAAAGGAAAAAGGAACAGCACAGGAGTATTATGAATTAGCTAGTTTATATCTTGATAAGAAATTGTATGTTCAAGCGGTTAGTCTCTTGCAAAAAGGGTTTAAAACGGGAGAAAAAATTGATGCTGAAAACAAAGCGTTGATGTACAATGCTCTAGGGTTTGCTTATTTTTCTCAAGAACAGGTAGACCTGGCAATTCGCAACTATAAAGATGCCATTAAACTCTATCCTGAGTATGTGATCGCTCTCAACAATTTGGCCAATGCTTATGAGAAAAAACAAATGATCCCTAAAGCAGTGGAAACCTACGAAGAAACGTTAAAATTTGATGAAAATAATAAAATAGCTAAGCGTCGCGCCGAATTATTACGTAAACGTCTCGTTAGCTCAAAATAATTGTTTTTCTTCCCCAAAAACAAGCTACCCGCCTTTGGGGGCGGGTTAATCAGTGTACAAAGGATATGGACTCCTAGAAATCTAAATGAATTGGTTAGATAGTGACTAGCTAAAGTGAACACTGAAATCACAATGCTTCTTGTGCAACTCAACATCCTCTTTCCGACTCAGGTGTTGATTATGGCTCTCACCCTTACACCTCCTTAAAAAACTCACTTAAAAAGCTGCGGGTAATACCATCGTGTCTATGAAGAATGTTGGTGTTTAAAACACTGCGCCGACTAAAGCAGATGGCACATACTCCAATCGGTTCCTTTTGTAGAAGTTTGGTGTACTTCCTTGTGCCTACTGCCATACTAACACCAACCTTAGAAAAATGTCGGTATCCCTTTACAAAACTTCACGATTAGACCGTCATGGACTTGTTTGGGACAAAAACCCCTAAACTTTGGGGAATGACACGAAAAATAGCGGGAGTATGGGTAACAATTTCCCCATCGGTATTGATATCTTGTGTTTTGCGAGTATAAATTTCGATATATTCTCCTTCTAAGGTTCTCACCCAAGGTAAATACCCATGTTGTCCTTGAGGAAGTCGCCATAAAAGGGGGAAAATTTGCCACCAATATTGCAATTCTAAGCTGTATAAATCCAATCGTTGATCATCAATGGTCGCATCTTCAGCCACCGCCATCCCTCCTCCATAAAAACGACCATTTCCTACCGCAATTTGAATGGTTTTCACGTCAATAGTTTCCCCATTTATCTTAATATGGGCGTGAAAGGGGCGGGTTTGACTCATGACTTGCAGGGCAGTAAACCCATAGGCTAAAACTCCCCAACGACGTTTAGCCCCTCTGGATAATTTTTCGGTGATTTCCACACTTAACCCCAAACTGGCCACATTAAAAAAGTGTTTCCCATTCACCCAACCGAGATCAATATATTTCAGGTGTCCCTCTGCAATCACTTGACACGCTTGAGGAATACCAAAAGGAATGTTGAGGGTTCGGGCCAAATCATTGGCGGTTCCCAGGGGTAAAATCCCCAAAGGAAGGTGCATATCCATTAAACTATCCACCACTCCATTAAGGGTTCCGTCCCCTCCTCCGACGATGACGAGATCAACTTTGGGTCCGTGTTGGCGTACCAGTTGGGGTAATTCTTCAGAGGATTTGATGGGAACCACAATCAACTCAAAACCCAAGTCGTTGAGAATATCCACCGCTTGGGCAAAACTTTGTTGACCTTTGCGAGAGTGACGGTTAACTAAAAGGAGGGCCCGTTTTGTCATCAAAATTTTTGGGTCTTAAACCCCGTCGTAGAACGACGGCTTTGCTAGAATGGTATTGTACCGAAAAGCGAAAACCAAGCAGTCGGTATTGCACCTTGAAGACTGGATATATGGCGTTCTGTACAGAAAAAGCTTGTACAGGTAAAATATCCAAGCAGCAAGTACAAAAAGCTTTGGCTGACACCGTACCGACGGGCTATCGGGATCGGATCTCTGAAATGGGATAAAAGTCTGTGGACTCTGTGTAAGACAGTACATGGTTTTTTAAACTGTGGTATGCAACGGTGAGTGAAGCAGAAACTTAAATTGCGAGGTTTAGGAATCACTGCACTTATAGGGCGGTGAGGAGGTCAAAATGGCATTGGTTTATGACCGCTAATTACTCGTTAGCTTAGCGTGTTTGCCACATTTTTTCCTGAAATTTCCTGATTTAATTTACCACTGCGATACCCTTCTAAATCGAGGGTGACATAAATAAAGCCCAATCCTTGCAATTTAGCTACTAATTGGTCTAAATCTGTGGTGGCAACAAATTCTTTAATTTGTTCAGGGGGTAACTCAATTCTGGCGGTGTCTCCCTGCGATCGCACCCTTAAGTTATGATAGCCTAAGTTTCGGAGGTAAATTTCGGCCCGTCCCACTCGTTGTAATTTTTCGACAGTAATTGCTTCACCATAAGGAAAACGGGAACTTAAGCAGGGTTGTGCCGGTTTATCCCACCAGGGTAAACCCAAAGCTTGGGACAGTTGACGGACTTCTAGTTTTGTGATACCTACTTCTGCTAAGGGCGATCGCGCCCCTCTTTCTTTGGCTGCTTGAATCCCGGGCCGATAGTCTTGTAAGTCGTCGGCGTTGACCCCATCCACAACGTAGGGATAACCCCGTTTTAAGGCTAAGGGTTTGAGGGTGTCATGGAGTTCGCTTTTACAAAAATAACAGCGATTGACGGGGTTTGAGGTGTAGTTGGGGTTATCCATTTCGTGGGTGTTAACCAACTCGTGGGGGATACCGATAGTTGCTGCTTGAACTTTTGCGTCTTCTAATTCTTCGGGGAGTAAGGAAGGGGAAACCGCAGTTACGGCTAACGCGCGATCGCCTAAAACATCATAGGCCACTTTCGCAACTAGGGTACTATCAATTCCCCCAGAATAGGCAATTAACGCCCTTTCCATTTCTGTAAATATTGTTTTTAATTGGGTTAATTTATCCGTAAGCATTTGATTTAAGACAATTTTTTAAGCTCTCATTCTTAGCTTATCAAATAAGGTAATAGATTTTCTCAGTTCTCTAATTTCTTCTGTCAAAAACTGATACCTTTCTTGGAGTTCTGCTAGTTTAATTTTATTATAATCATTAATTTCACTTTCCGAAGCAGAGGGAACTGGTTGAGAGTTACTTGATGTCATTAAAACGGGAACCTCAGCTTGTGATATTCCTGCTAACTCAATAGCATTACAACCAAAATGAAGCAATCAGGTTTCCGTTGTGAGAAAGAGTTTAACACTTCGACTCTGCTCAGTGTTAAACTCCTACAAATTGCGCTTGTAGGGACATAATAATATTATGTCCTAATGGGTTCTCATATATTATGGCTCTCCCGACAGTGTGGGGTAAAAAGTATAATAGACTACATACCTAAAATGGTGGGTTAGGTTGCAGACCATAAGTTATTGTGTTTTCATAAAAATCAACCCTGCCCCTAACCCACCCTACGAGGTATAAATTTTTCTGATCACCATAACTACAGGAGAGCCCGCATATAAACAAAGTTCTAAATTATTAATGGATTGTAAAGATAGGATAAAGTGGTATTTATTCGGAAATTTTTGATGATAGAGTCTAAAATTTCCTCTTAATTGTAAAGTTAAATAACAAAAATATTGACATTATCTATATTTATTATTAACTTAAGTAAACTATTGCATGAATTCAATCGTAAACATTAATATTTCTTCATACAAGGAGTTTAGGGTTTCAGGGGTAATGCTAGGGTAAAACAACTTCCTTTACCATATTCTGAGCTTAAGGTCAGGTTTCCTTGATGAAGTTGCGCTAGTTTCCGTGATAACGCTAACCCTAAACCCGTCCCTTTATGTTTGCGACTGAGATTACTATGAATTTGTTGGAAGGGTTGAAACAGTTTCTTTTGATCGTCTTCTTTAATACCAATTCCTGTATCGATAACAGAAAACGTCAGTAAATTGTCAACTTTCTTAACTTGTAACGTCACTGAACCTTCTTCTGTAAATTTGATAGCATTAGATAGTAGGTTGATCAGAATTTGTTTGATTTTTCGTTGATCAACGGTACAAAAATCGACTTGATCACTTAAGTTTAAAACAAGGTCTAAGTTTTGCTCATTTGCTTTGGGTTGTACAATGGATATTGCTGCTAAACAAATATCTTCAACCGCAACAGTTTCTAAGAATAATTCTTCTTTATTAGCTTCGATTTTGGAGAGATCCAAAAAGTCATTAACTAGGGCTAATAAATGCTCACCTGATACTCTAATTCCATTAACATACTCTTTTTGCTTATTATTTAGGGTTCCATAAATTTCCTGTTTTAACATTTTAGAAAATCCTAAAATACCAGCAAGAGGAGTTCTTAATTCATGACTAACGTGGGATAAATAATCACTTTTATGATCGCTGGAAGATTGTAGTTTTCTATTTTCTAATTCAATTAAGTTTATTTTTTCTACCCATTGAATTTGCTGAATAGCGATAGCAATTTGATAGGTGATAATTTCTAAACTATCTATTTCTTCTTGATTAAAAACCCTCTCAGATTGTTCAGTTTGTAAGATTAAATAACCAAAAAATTGCTGGTTTAGATACAAAGGAAGACTTAATATACAGCAGTTAAATTGACCTTGATGTTTAACCTGTCTAGAAGGGAGAATTTCACAAGAGTTGGTAACAATAGCATCCCCTTGACAAAACTGATAAACTTGATGTTGTTTGGTACAGTTAACCAGAGGAAACCATTGCTGATAAACAAAATTTTCTAGCCAATTTTTATCTCTTACTCCCCAACAATTATAAATTTGGCATACTGATGCTTCTATCCTCAACAAAACTAAATTATCGAGATGATAAGCTTTTCCCATAATGGCTAAAATTTTAGCAATTTTTTCTTGGGGATCAACATCAGAGTTTAATAGACAATAAATTTGCCGAATTAATTGTTGTGACCTATTTTGATGGTATAAGGGGTTAGGCATTTTTGTCTCTTGCTGGAAAATCTCTGAACATTGATCGGTCACAGTATTCATAGGTATTTTTACTTTATTCAATAGTTGGATTAACTTACCGTTAACTGTGAGGTAGGAAGATGGGAATTTTGTAAATAAAATTAAAATTTTGTGATAATTTTTAACACAGAAATAACGATTAATAATCGATTAAGTAGTTGTCTCCCGCTACTTTATATTAATTATACAGGTAAATTTAGTTTTATGAGATTCTTGAGGAAATTTGTCTAATTGAAAGAACATCCCCTTGTTAAGAAATAAGGGATATCCTTCAATGTGATCTTAAAATTGCCGACGGGAAAAAATTAAACTAGAAACTGTCAACAATAGGACAATATAAATGATGCCATAAACCGCATCAATGAATAATTCTGAACGACTGGGAAGAATCCCATACACGGCTGTATTTTTGAGGTTAAACCTTTCTAAGTTAGGAACCACTAAATAGATGGTTTCAGTTAAGGCAGTGATTTGAGGATTTTTACTTAACGTTGCTAATTCTAGTAAATCACTACTTAGATGTCCAATGACATAAATGCCAAAGCTTAAAAGGGTTGCTAAAATTGAACTGGTAAACACGCCAAAGGTTATGGCCACTGCTGTTAATACTGCTAATTCTAATAATAAATAAACTTGAGAAACCAGTAAACTAACAGGAGAAAATGTTATCTTTGCCCAAGTTAAAGCTCCTAAATAAAGTACAGTCATAATCGCAATAACAACTGCTAAAACACCACATAAACCGAGATGTTTTCCTACAATTAATTCCGCCCGACTAATGGGTTTAGGAATCAAAATCAAAACGGTTCTTTTCTCAATTTCTTTGTTAATTAAAGCCGTCCCGACGAAAATAGCAACGATCGCCCCTAAAAAAGAAGTTAACCCTAAGCCAACATCAAGAAAAATTTTGCCATCTGCTCCCACCGAAATCTCGGGAAGTAAGCGTAAAGATAGGGCTAAAACAACGGCAAAAAATCCAATCACATAGAGAATGCGATCGCGGATAACTTCTCGAAATCCATTACTAGCAATGATCCAGATTCTGATTAAATTCATGGTTGTTTGAGTATCTTTCTTACTGCTGTTAACTTTCTTATTATTCCCCAGGATTGGCTAACTGTTATCATAAGCTTACAAGAAATTCATACACATCAGAGAACAATTGTCATGAAAAGATACAAAATAAAGCCTTGGATAATTTTACCTATCTTAAGTTTAATTACAGCCATTTGTTTAGTGGGATGGCAAACTCAGGGGTAATGGAATACTGGTCACTTCCCCAACATTATCAGTTAAGATAAGTGAGAGGAGCAGAGGAAGCAGGGGAAGCAGAGGCAGAAATTGTTGGCCTTTATGGACTAAAATGAGAACAATTCTTAGATTAATGAATAGAGAAATGAATCAAACCCCTTTTCTAGAGAAAATTATTATTTATCCTATTAAATCCTTAGACGGTTTATCAATCTCACAAGCCACTTTACTTAAAAGTGGTGCATTAAAATACGACAGACAATGGGCAATTTATGCTAATAATCAGAAATTGATTAATGGTAAAAGTAACAACAAAATTTATAAATTACGAGCAACTTACGATGATTTTATCAGCCAAGTGACCTTAAAAGATGAAGATAACGATTTACAAGAAACATTTAATTTAACGGAAGAGAAAAAAGAACTAGAATCATTTTTAAGCAATTATTTTGGTCAGTCTGTATATTTACAAGAAAATAGAATAACGGGTTTTCCTGATGATACCAATGCTTCTGGACCAACCATTATTAGTCAAGCAACGTTAGAAACCATTACTCAGTGGTTTCCTAATCTGACCATAGAAGAAACAAGAAGAAGATTTCGAGCAAATTTAGAAATTAATGGAGTTCCCGCTTTTTGGGAAGATCAACTTTTTATCAATAAAAATCAATGGGTTAACTTTTGCATTGGTGAGATTGATTTTCAAGGAATTAATCCTTGTCAAAGATGTACCGTACCCACAAAAGACTCTTATACCGGAGATATAACCAATAACTTTCAAAAACAATTTATAACAAAAAGAAAAGAAACTTTACCCAGTTGGGTAAATCCTAGTCAATTTAAGCATTTTTATAGTGTCAGTGTGAATACAAAAGTAACAACTTTACAACAAGAAATCGACTTAAAAGTTGGAGATCAGGTCAAAATAATTGATAATTGATGAGTGATACTTTGACAGTTCAGTACAAGTAACTAATAACTCAAATATGGCCTTTTCCTTTCAATTACAAAAAAAATGTTGTCATACCCAAGCAAGGGCCGGAACTTGGTCAACACCTCATGGAATCGTGGAAACCCCTAGATTTATGCCTGTGGGAACCCTAGCAACGGTGAAAGGGTTAACCCCCGCGCAACTGGAAACCACTGGCGCACAAATGATTTTAGCTAATACTTATCACCTCCATCTACAACCAGGGGAGAAGATTGTCGAAGCAGCCGGAGGACTCCATCGCTTTATGGGATGGAAAGGGCCAATTTTAACCGATTCTGGAGGCTTTCAAGTGTTTAGCCTCAGTGAACTGCGAAAAATTAGAGAAATCGGTGTTACCTTTCGTTCTCCGAGGGATGGCAGCATCATTGAGTTAACCCCTGAACGATCGATCCATATCCAAAATGCGTTGGGTGCAGACGTGATCATGGCCTTTGATGAATGTCCCCCTGGGAACGCCGATTATGACGCTGTAGCCGCCGCAACCGACCGAACGTATCGCTGGTTAGAAAGGTGCATCAAAGCCCATCAAAGACCCCAAGATCAAGCGTTATTTGGCATTGTTCAAGGGGGAACCTATCCTAAGTTGCGATCGGATGCAGTGTCGGCTTTAATTCCCTTGGACTTACCTGGGTACGCCATCGGTGGGGTGAGTGTGGGGGAAGAACCCGCTTTAGTGCGGGATATCGTTAAATTTACCACTCCTTTACTACCTGAGTCCAAACCCCGTTATTTGATGGGGGTGGGAACTTATAAGGAAATGGTGATGGCGATCGCTGCTGGGATCGATTTATTTGACTGTGTCATTCCCACTCGTTTTGGTCGTCACGGGACGGCATTGGTTGCAGGGGAACGCTGGAACTTGAAAAATGCCCAATTTCGAGAAGATTTTACCCCTTTAGACTCGGAATGTCCTTGCTATACTTGCAAAACGTTTTCAAGGGCCTATTTGAATCATTTAGTGCGATCGCAGGAAATGTTAGGTTATATTCTTTTATCGTTACACAATGTGACAGAATTAGTCAGGTTTACTCAACGCATTCGTGAAAGCATTTTAAAGGATAATTTTACCCAGGAGTTTGCGGTTTGGTTAGAAGACAAATCTGTTTAATATTTAAAACTTAGACACTTGTGTTATTTTTTATTTTTTTACGCCATTGGGTAATCGCTTCTAAGGGATCGTTTATCGTCACATATTGTGCCATTAAATTGAGATCAAGATTCGGTAATACTTGATTATTAGATTTTTCCTGATAACTATCATTTTCTAGACAGTAAATTGTAAACTTTTGATTTTGCCAAAACCAGACTTCTGTCACACCCAAACGTCGATAAATTTCTAAGGTATCTACACCACCACTACTATAAACAACTTCAATTGCTAAATCAGGAATCTCTTTATCTGTCCTGATACAATAACACTTATCAGGTTCTTTTCCTGCTTCTTTATCTTGACTCTTAATCGTCATTGAACCTAAACCCCAGAAACGAATCCGTTTTTCTTCTAGATAGACTTCTAATAATCTACCAATGTTTTCTTTATCTAATTCGTGACTGCGACTAGGAGACATAATTTCTAAGGTGTTTAAAAGATAAGCGACACGATAACAAGCACTATTACCTAAGGATGTTAGCAATGATTCATACCCTTGCCAAGTTACACCGGAGGTAATGAATTTTTCTTCATGATCACCCTTTTCTAATTGAAGGGGAAAATAGTCATTTAATAATACTGAATTCATATTGATATACTGCTTGGTGGTTACTTATATTATAGAAGCTGGACATGACTTTAGGAAAATTGTCAAACAGTTTTCCTAACTGTTTGATTATAGTTGAAAAAACTTACTGGATAGGAATAATAGGGGTTAACCATTGCTCAGTTTTAGAACTCCAAACAACCGTAAATTTATCTTGAGGGATGGAGCATAGAGCGGTAGTTTCTCCTTTTTTATTGGTAAATTCAACCTCGAATACTCCATTTTTATAGTCATCTATAATTGCTCCTTGTTCTCCTTTTCTGAGGCTAAATTCAGGAAGGTCTGTTAAAAGTTCGATGACATCAAATAATTCTGGTTTATTCATCTTTCTATAATGTATAAGGTTGTTAATTGGGCTAAATTGCTATTAGGTTTGACTATCCATCCGGTTCTAACTGTTTCTTTTTGCCCTTGATAATTTCCTAGTATTTCGATATCAACTTGAAAGATTCTACCGTAGTCGTTGGGTTGACGTTCTACGGCATTGGCAGTTAAAGCTTTTTCTTTTATCTGCTGTTCCAGGAAACTATAGTTATCTTTAGTATAGCCTAAATGTCTTTGAAACATATAGGCTTTATCACCACCTATTGGGTGATTCGTATTTAGGGCATATTTGGGTATTTTATTAGGCGGTATAACAATACCAGCCACAATATTTTGTAATTGTATCAACATTTATTTTTGAAAAAGGTAATTGGTAGTTTGACGAAGATTGCTAAACCTAATTTTACGAAAATCACCTGTAAATAATCAAAAAATTATATCTGAAATTCTTTTAATTTAATCAATTAAGTGGAATATTACGATAAATTTGTTCAATGGGAAAACTAAGATTAATACTTTTAAGTTCTATGGTATCTCCTTCTTGATAGTTAATGATAATCCATTCCCCTGCATCATTTTTTTGATATAAGTCTATTTCAATACGGTTAGAACTAACTAATAAATAGTCCTGTAAAACAGGGTTTTGGCGGTACATTCTAAATTTTTTTCCTCTGTCGTAAGCTTCTGTCCTATCTGATAAAACTTCAATAATTAAGCAAGGATAGGTAAAATAATTGGGAGTATTTTTGTCTCTGTCATCGCAAGTTACACTAACATCTGGATAGGTATAGTTAGGCGTATTAACTATTTTTATTTTTATGTCGGAATTACCTGTTAGACAATGACTATTTTCTAAATGTGTTTCCAACATTGTTATAAAACGGATCGCTATGCGGCCATGATTTACTGTACCACCACTCATGGCATAAATTTGACCATTAATATATTCATGTTTTTCGATTTGTTTTTCTTCCCAAGTGAAGTATTCTTCAGGGGTTAAGAGGGGAAACTGATCTTTGGCTGCTATCATAATAATTAAAAATTAATAGAGGAACTTAATATCATTTCAATGTTAAACACTTGTGCAAAAACTTTCATAACTTGTGTTTGGATTTCTTCTATGGTAATGTCAGGTACGAATTGCTGTAAACTCCCCACTGATTTATCTTCAATACCACAGGGAATAATGTTTTGAAATCCTTGTAAATCGGGACAAACATTAATAGAAAAACCGTGCATAGTAATCCAACGTTTTACTTTAATCCCAATCGCAGCTACCTTATAGTTATCAACCCAAACCCCCGTTAATCCTGGTATTCTTTTTCCTGGGAGTTGATAACGGTGTAAAACTTGAATAATCACTTCTTCTAGCTGTCTTAAATACCAGTGTAAATCCTGTTCATAGTAACGTAAATTAAGAATAGGATAACCCACTAATTGACCCGGACAATGATAGGTGACTTCTCCCCCCCTTTCTATCCGATATACGGGGATGGAACTCTGTTGAGGGTCAAACTTCATAAATCGGGTATGGGAACCTGTTCCCAAGGTATAAACGGGAGGATGTTCTAATAATAATAGGGTATCCTCTAAACTAGGATCGTCTAACCGTTGCTGAAGGAGCGATCGCTGTATTTCCCAAGCGACAGGATAGGAAACCATTCCTAAATTTTGCAGCAGACACCGTCTGAGTTGGGATGAGGTTGAAGTTGACATGATCATTGATAAAGTTTTAAGACAAAATAGTTAAGAAATATAAAGAGATACTAAGGAAAATAAAAAGAAAACAAAGACCTATGTTTAGAACAATACAAAGTGCTAGGCTAAAGGTATACAGAGTTTATCTCGGAGAAAAGGATTGAAAGAAACGCCACCACAAACGGTTTGTTCTCACCAATTCTTTCCCTAGCCAACTAAGGAATCGTTTAGGGTCAAGATTGGGAACTGAGATCATGGAGAGATGATCAATCAGTGGGGAGAGAAATAAGAATATTTAAGCTAGTGTTAAACTCTCGCCCTTCTATCATTAGAATATCTTAATCTAGGGTAAATTAAGGAATAGATGAACCCCGATTGAGATAATTAAAAAGAGGTCAAGGAATTTATGAATCAACCCAGATATCCTACTCCATCGTTATTGAATTAATCCGATGATAGGGATTAGTATATCTCACGAAAAAGGATAGGAATTATCCTAAGTTTTCTCTTTTAATTCTACAACAATGAAACAAGAAATGGAGTATTGAGTATGAAGCTTTTAATTCAAGGCAATAATATTGATGTAACCGAATCGATCAATGATTACGTCAAACAAAAACTAGAAAAAGCAGTGAAACATTATCAAACTTTTACCACAAAAGTTGATGTTCACTTATCTGTTGCTAAAAATGCCCGTATTACGGATAAACATAAAGCAGAAGTCACCGTTTATGCCAACGGTACAGTGATTCGGGCGCAAGAAGGTAGCGAAAATCTCTATGCAAGTATTGATTTAGTTTCCGATAAAATTGCCCGTCAGCTTCGTAAATATAAAGAGAAAATCAACAACCATAAACCTCAATCTTCTGTGAAAATGCCAGAGGTTTTGCCAGAAAAAGAAATTGAAGGGGATTTAATCGGCGATCGCGAGGCTGCTTTACCACCAGAAGTGATTCGCATGAAATATTTTGCCATGCCAGCCATGTCTATTGAAGAGGCAAAACATCAACTAGAGTTAGTGGATCATGACTTCTATATGTTCCGAAATCAAGACACCAATGAAATTAATGTCATTTATATGAGAAATCACGGCGGTTTTGGTGTCATACAACCCCGCGAAGCGAATGAAAATGATAACACAAGTGCTTAATTACTTAGAGAGTCGCAAGATGATCTAGAGCAAATATTTTGGGGGAATAAAATAGTTTATTCCCCTTTTTTCTTGTCTTGTCTAAAAATGTTAAGATATATTATGAAACGCATCATCAAGGGAATTTATGAGTGAACAGCCATTACGCATTTGCATTGTTGGGGGAGGGTTTGGGGGACTGTATACTGCCCTGCGTCTTGCCCAGTTTCCTTGGGAAGCTGATCAGACACCTGAAATTATTTTAATTGATAAAAGCGATCGCTTTTTATTTACGCCGCTTCTCTACGAATTAATTACCGAAGAGATGCAAACTTGGGAAATAGCCCCCCCCTATGAGGAACTTTTGGCAGATACAGCCATCCGCTTTCATCGAGGATGTGTTACGGGTATTGATATCGAAAATCAACAACTAGAACTGGATAATCATAATAGTCTACATTATGACCGTTTAGTGTTAGCAATGGGAGGAAAAACCCCTTTAGATAACTTTAGTGGGGTGAAAGATTATGCGATTCCCTTTCGTACCTTAGAAGATGCTTATCGTATCAAAGAAAGGTTACGATTATTAGAAGAAAAAGAGGCAGAAAAAATCCGTATTGCAATCGTTGGGGGTGGATATAGTGGGGTAGAATTAGCTTGTAAATTAGCCGATCGTTTAGGGGATATCGGACGAATCAGATTAGTAGAAAGAGGCGATGAAATACTCAGTAATTCTCCTGAATTTAATCGAGAAGTTGCGAACAATGCCTTAGAAGCGAGACGGGTATTTATCGACATTGAAACAGAAGTGACTCAAGTGAGTTCCGATAGTATTTCTTTAGCTTATAAGGGAAAAATTGATACAATTCCTGTAGATTTGGTCTTGTGGACTGTGGGAACTCAAGTCATAGAAATGGTCAAAGAATTACCCTTAAAGAAAAACAAGAAGGGACTCTTAAAAATAACCCCTGAGTTACAAGTTATTGATCATCCTGAAATTTTTGCCATTGGTGATTTAGCTGCTTGTTCCGATGAATCAGGGCAACCTATCCCTGCAACAGCGCAAACGGCTTTCCAACAATCTGATTACTGTGCTTGGAATCTTTGGGCTTCCATTAACGGTCGTCCTTTATTACCTTTTGCTTATCAACCTTTAGGAGAAATGATGGCCTTAGGGGTAGATAATGCCACATTATCAGGGCTAGGACTTAATTTAGATGGATCGTTAGGTTATATTGCTAGACGATTAATTTATTTATATCGTTTACCCACCTTAAAACATCAAATTAATGTGGGTATTAATTGGATTACTAAACCATTAACTGAATTGTTTTTATAATTGTTATCAACTTTGGTAAAAAATAGAGGCTTTATGAAACAACCAAAAGTTATTTTTTTAGACGCTGTTGGTACTTTATTTGGGGTTAAAGGATCTGTAGGGGAAGTGTATAGCTATCTTGCTGCACAGGTAGGCATAAAATGTGATCCTTCCAGACTAGAAACAGCCTTCTATCAACAGTTTAAAAAAGCCCCACCATTAGCTTTTCGGGGTGTAGATATTATGTCTGTTTCAGACTTAGAATATCAATGGTGGTATCAGGTAGCTTATGATACTTATAAAGAAGCAAATGTGATGGATCAATTTAGGGATTTTGATAGCTTTTTTCAGCAACTGTATGATTACTTTGCTACCCCTCATCCCTGGTTCCTTTATACCGATGTTTTTCCCGCTTTGCAACATTGGCAAAACCAGGGAATAACATTAGGAATTATCTCAAATTTTGATAGTAGAATTTATGAGGTACTCGATCTCTTTGGATTAACTAACTTCTTCCAAACTATCACCATTTCTTCTACTACGGGAACAGCAAAACCTGACAGTCAAATTTTTATTGAAGCCTTAAATAAACACAATTGTCAACCCGAAGAAACTTGGCATATTGGAGATAGTAAAAAAGAAGATTATGAGGGTGCAAAATCTGTGGGTATAAATTCTTTTTTATTAGAAAGAAATGATAAAATAGATAAATCAGATTATACAGTTATCGATTCAATGAAAAGGTTAATAAATAAATGAAACCTTTGAATGAATACTAACTTGGTTAATGTGGTGGACAAAGTTTTAATACTTTTGAGAGAAGAATAAAATGAAAAAACTTTTAATTACGGGAGCAAGTGGATTTCTGGGTTATAATCTTTGTCAATACGCTCAAAAAATTTGGGATGTTTATGGCACTTATTATAATCACAAGATTGACATGAATAATGTTAATTTTGTCAAGGTTGATGTAACCAATATTGATGAATTACAAATAGTATTTAAACAGATAAAACCGGATGCAGTGATTCATTTAGCAGCAGCATCAAAACCTAATTATTGTCAGGATAATCCAGAAACTGCTTATAAAATTAATGTAACTGCTTCGGTAAAGATTGCTAAATTATGCGCTGATGTTAATATTCCTTGTGCTTTTACCTCAACTGACTTAGTTTTTGATGGGTTAAATGGTCCCTATAAGGAAAGTGATCCCGTTTCTCCTGTTAATTATTATGGAGAACACAAAGTAAAAGCAGAACAAGAAATGTTAAGCATTTATCCTAAAACAGTTATCTGTAGAATGCCATTAATGTTTGGTATTCCATCCCCCCATGCAGCTAGTTTTATTCAATTCTTTTTAACAACATTTCGAGCAGGGAAATCACTGAGTTTATTTACCGATGAATATCGAACCCCTGTCAGTGGTTTAACTGCGGCCAAAGGGCTATTATTAGCCTTAGAAAAGGGAGAAGGGGGCATACTACATCTAGGGGGAAAAGAGAGAATTTCTCGCTATAATTTTGGGCATTTAATGGCAGAGGTATTTGACTTTTCTAAGACGTTAATTACTCCTTGTTTACAGAAAGATGTCGTTATGGCTGCCCCGCGATCGCCAGATACTTCTTTAGACAGTTCAAAAGCGTTCAAATTAGGGTATAACCCCTTATCTTTAAGGGAAGAATTAGAACAATTAAAGGATAAAATTTGAAGAAAAACCTCGGCTGAGCAAACTATTGAGAAATTTTTTCTTTAATCATCTGAGGATCACCTTGTTGCACAACCTTTCCCCCTTCCAGTAAAAACGCCCCATCACAGTAGTTTAACTCTTCTAACCGATGGGTCACCCATAAGGCTGTCATCCCTCGACTCTTGACCAATTTTTGCACTTGCTCGACTAATTCGATTTGGGTATCGGGATCGAGTAGGGCTGTCGGTTCATCTAATAATAATACCGAACAATGACGGGCGATCGCTCCTGCAATGGCAATACGTTGCTTTTGTCCCCCACTCAGAGCATAAATAGGTCTTCGTTCTAATTCTAACAAGTTAACCGCAGCTAACGCCTCCCTGACACGATAACGCACCTCTAACTGAGGTAACTTCTCCTCTACTAACCCGAAGGCGATGTCGGCTCCGACGGTGGGCATCACTAATTGGCGATCGGGGTTTTGGAAGACAAAACCCACCGGACCAGTCATGGTAATAGTTCCATTTTGGGGGGTTAAAAGATTGGTGAGCAGTCTCAACAGGGTGGACTTCCCACTACCATTTGCCCCCAAAAGCATCCAAAATTCTCCTTCTGGGACAGCCAATGAGCAAGAATTTAAGACTGGCGCGTTTTCGTGCCAACTGAAGCCAATATTATCAACGTTAATAGCAAAATTGGTCATATTACATCAACAAGAGGTGGGCAATGCCTCAACTATTTTCTAGATAATCATTGTAGGCTTTTTCATTGCCCACCTTACAGCTATTTACTGTGTTTACCTAAAATATTGCGAGAACGCCCCCGCTATAGGTCATCGAAGGCGTAGCCAAGTACCCCCAAACCCTTAGCGGTGGGATGAATCGCAATCAATAAAGAAACTGTGTAGCAACGATTTAATTCTACTATCTCTCGGTAAACTGTGTTAAACTAAGTATATCCGACGCCCTTGGATTTGTTAATGCTAGTCGTAGAAGCAAAACTTAAAAACGGAACACAAGAACAGTATCAGAGACTAGATGAAGCCATTAGAACATCTCAGTTTGTGCGGAATTCTTGTGTCCGTTATTGGATGGAAAACAAGGGGACAACTCGGAATGACCTTCAAAAACTTTGCTCTACATTAGCTAAGAATCAAGACATACCTTGGGTAACAAAATTAAACTCTCAAGCTCGTCAATCTTCTGCTGATAGAGCATGGCAATCAATCAATAGATTTTATCAAAATTGTCGTGCTAAAATACCAGGAAAGAAAGGCTTTCCTCGTTTTAAAAAGCATAGTCGTTCTGTTGAGTATAAACTAACAGGCTACAAACTATCTGATGATAGACGTAAAATCGAATTCACTGATGGATTTAAGGCAGGAAAATTTGATTTATGGTGTAGTCAAAGAACTTTAGTTTATTATTCAGAAAAACAGATTAGACGGGTAAGAGTTGTTAGGCGTTGTGACGGTTATTATTGCCAGTTCCTCATTGATGTAGAACGACTTGAACAGCATGAACCAACGGGACAAGTAACAGGAATCGATCTAGGACTAAAAGAGTTCTACACTGATGCACAAGGCAATACTGTTGACAACCCACGCTATTTAAGGAAGTCGGAAAAGCGTCTTAAAAAAGCGCAAAGACGATTATCAAAACGCTTTCGCAAGGGGAAGAAACAGTCTAACAACTATCATAAGCAACGGGTTAAAGTAGCCAAGCTTTATCTTAAAGTCTCAAGACAACGTAAAGACAAAGCAATTAAAGACGCTTTGGCGTTAGTCCAATCTAATGATTTGGTAGTCTATGAGGCTTTAAGGGTTAGAAATTTGGTTAAAAACCGTAAACTTGCTAAATCAATTAGCGATGCGTCTTGGTATCAATTCACTGAATGGTTGAATTATTTTGCCAAGATTTATCGTATAGTTTGTGTTGCTGTGCCTCCCCATTTCACGACTCAAGATTGTTCAGTTTGTGGCACAAGAGTTCAAAAGTCATTAAGTACCAGAACTCATCAATGTCCTAACTGTAAGACAGTCTTAGATAGGGATCACAATGCGGCAAAAAACATTCTTAAAAAAGGGTTGAAATATTTGGGAGAACATCTCAACGGTACTGTTGGGCAAACAGAAACCGACTCAAACGCCTTGGGAGAGTCCGATCTCTGGGTTCTTAATGGCAACATTGAGAATCTAAGTCGTCTCGTTGAGCAAGGAATTTCTAACAGTGATGTGGAAAGAATCCCCCACTATATTGCGTAGCTTTGCGAAGCAATTAGTCGGGGAGTATGTCAATTCTACACTTCATCCAGATAGCTATTTTCTACAGATGATCAAAGAAATGATAAACTCTAACCCCAAAGTTATCTTAACTAATCCTTTGAGATCATCCCCGACCCCAACCATAACAAATGAAATCATCCTTACTTACCCCCACTGGTAACAACAACGGACACCATGAGTTAGCATCGACTTTCGAGCAAACTGAAGGTAACATAGGGGCAGATACGGCACTAGAAAGAGACACAGGGAGTCAATATCTGTCCTTAGGAAAGTTAGCCCAAAAACTACAACAAACCCTAGACAATCATCACGGAGAGCGTCATATTGTCGTCATTCAGGATTTTCCTGATCCCGATGCGCTTTCCAGTGCCTGGGCCTATCAATTAATAGCTCAAGCCTACGAGATAGAATGTGATATCGTCTATGCAGGGACCCTATCTCACCAAGAAAACATTGCTCTCGTTAAACTGACGGGGCTACCCGCAACCCGATGGAGTACCAATACCCTCAAAGATCGGGATCTCTCCATTTATCAAGGATGTGTGTTAGTGGACTCTCAGGGGAACACCAGTCAACTGATGCCTTATGTCAAACAGGCAAAAATTCCGATCGTCATTGTTATTGACCATCATAGTAAACAAGGAAACATCCAAGGGGAATTTATCGACCTACGTCCCAAAATTCGAGCAACAGCCACCATTCTGACCCAGTATATACAAGCGGGATTATTGGATTTCAATAGCAATAATAGTACCCATGTCAAGTGTGCCACAGCCCTAATGCACGGGCTTCGTTCCGATACCAATGGGTTACGACAAGCCCAAGAACAAGATTTGCTGGCGGCTGCTTATCTATCCCGCGTTTACGATCCCCAATTACTCAACGCCGTGCTACAATCAGCACGATCACATCGTGTTATGGATGTCATCGAGCGATCGCTCAAAAATCGCCTTATCCAAAATAACGTTTCCATTGCCGGAGTAGGTTACTTACGTTACGAAGATCGAGATGCCATTCCCCAAGCGGCCGACTTCCTCGTAACAGAAGAAAACATACACACCGCAGTCGTTTATGGCATCATTCATGATGAAGATCATGACATCGAAGTGGTTATTGGGTCTTTACGTACCAATAAATTAACCCTAGACCCGGATGAATTTCTCAAAGAAGCGTTAGGAAAAAATGCTCAAGGCCGATACTATGGCGGTGGTCGAGAAATGGCGGGGGGGTTTGAGATTCCTATGGGGTTTTTCGGGGGTAGTAACGATGATAGCGACTACACCAAACTCAAATGGGAATTAGTGGATAAACAAATCAAACAAAAACTCTTACGGTTAGTTAATCCCAAAAATGAAGTTATCCACGCCTAATAAAAAGCCTCAGTCTGTCTGAGGCCAAGTAGGAGAACTCATGAACTAGGAAAAACAAAACAACAGAAAAGCAAAACTGAAGACGATTGATATTAAATAAGTTTTTAATCTATACTCAGTCTTCCCAAAAATTGCTTCTTTGATATCATTGTCGATGATAATTCTAAAATCTCAATTATAATTCTTCGGTAACAAGAGACAGCCTCGTTATAATAAAGTCCTCAACAGATGAGGATAACAGTAATTATGACAACTCTCCAAGGAAGAGATATCTTAGGAATTGGTGATCTTAGTGCAGCAGAAATGACCGCCGTGTTAGACTTAGGCGCAGAGTTAAAAAGTGGTCAGCAATCGCCCCGTTGTCAAAAAATCCTTGGACTGTTGTTCGATAAAGCCTCTACCCGTACCCGTGTTTCCTTTAGTGCTGCTATCTATCAATTGGGGGGACAGGTATTAGACCTCAATCCCAGTGTAACCCAAGTGGGCAGGGGAGAACCGGCCAAAGATACAGCCAGGGTATTAGATCGTTATTTAGATATTTTAGCCATCCGTACCTTTGAACAATCTAAGTTAAAAACCTTTGCTGACTACGCCGAAATTCCTATTATTAATGCCCTCACGGATGTAGAACACCCTTGCCAGATTTTAGCGGATTTTATGACCATTAAAGAGTGTTTTGGAGAACTCAAAGGGAGTACCGTCACCTATTTAGGAGACGGCAATAATGTCGCCCATTCTCTTATTTTAGGTGGGGCATTAATGGGGATGAAAATTAGAGTGGCTACCCCGAAAGATTATCAACCGTTACCGATGATTATAGAGCAAGCGAAACAGTTAGCTCAACCGGGTTTTGAAATTATTATAACCGATGATCCCGTGGCGGCGGTTAAGGATTCTAATGTGCTTTATACCGATGTGTGGGCCAGTATGGGACAAGAAGATTTAGCAGCGTCAAGAATTCCCATTTTTCAACCCTATCAGATCAACGATGAACTATTAAAACAAGCGGATAAAAATGCCATTGTTTTGCACTGTTTACCCGCCCATCGAGGGGAAGAAATAACCGATAGTGTTATGGAAGGAAAACAATCAAAAGTATGGGATCAAGCGGAAAATAGAATGCACGCTCAAAAAGCTTTAATGGTGAGTTTATTAGGAATTTAGAATTTAGAATTTAAAATGAAGAATTAAGTCGGGTGGGCAATGTTTAAAATACTTTCTAGAGCAGATGGGTCGGCTTTTAATATGAAATCCGCCTAATCAGTCATCGTTAAAATTTCTACGTTAAATGCCTTCTCCCCTACTCCCTATGCCTCCTCTGCTCCCCCCTGCCCTACTCACTATAAACTATAGTATTTAATCGGGTTTGATCTGATGAGCATTGCTCACCTGACGTTGATTGAGAACCAGCGACTGAATAACATTTGTAACTAAATCTTACAAATCAGTCAACAAATAAATAACCCTTCACAGAACTGATACAATAAAAGTATAAAGTTGATAAAAAAATCGACAAAAAAAGAACCGAAAGCAGCCCGAACAGTTGAGAAAATACTGTTCAAAAAAGAGCATAAAACTAAATAAAGTTAAATGATTGATTAGGAGTCAAATAATGGACTTAACAACAACCTATATGGGAATGACCTTAAAATCTCCCTTAGTCGTCGGTTCTTGCGCCCCTTTAACAGAAGAAATTGATAACATTAAACGGATGGAAGATGCCGGGGCAGCCGCCGTTATTTTGCACTCATTTTTTGAAGAACAATTACGACAAGAACAACTGGAATTACATCACCATTTAACTTACGGAACCGAAAGCTTTGCTGAAGCCTTAACTTATTTCCCTGAACCCGAAATCTTTCACGTCGGATCTGAAGAATATTTAAACCATATTCGACAAGCAAAAGAAATGGTCAATATTCCCATTATGGCCAGTATTAACGGCTCAACCTTAGGGGGATGGTTGGATTATTCCCAACAAATTGAACAGGCCGGTGCCGATGCTTTAGAACTGAATATTTATTATGTTCCTACGGATTTAGACATTCCTGGGGGAGAAATTGAACAGAACTATTTAGACATTTTAAAAGCCGTTAAATCAGAAATAAATATCCCTGTAGCCGTTAAATTAAGTCCCTATTTTAGTAACATGGCCAACATGGCCAAACGACTAGGAGAAGCCGGGGCCGATGGCTTAGTTTTATTCAATCGTTTCTATCAGCCAGATATCGATTTAAACAACTTAGAAGTGTATCCCAATGTTCTGTTGAGTACCCCTCAAGCTATGCGTCTTCCCATGCGTTGGATCGCTATTTTATACGGCAAAATTGACGCAGACTTAGCAGCCACTAGCGGCATTCATCACCCCTCAGATATCATTAAAATGGTCATGGCCGGGGCAAAAATCACCCAAGTGGTTAGTGCTTTGTTACGTCACGGTATCCATTATTTAGCCACCTTAGAAGAAGGGATGCGAACTTGGATGGAGGAAAACGAATACCAGTCCATCCGACAAATGCAAGGGAGTTTCTCTCAACTTCATTGTCCTGATCCGGCGGCCTTTGAGCGATCGCAGTATATGAAGGCCCTACAAACCTACGCACCCATCTGGCGATCGCTACAAGAACCCGCTACAACAAGCCTCAACCGAGATAATTAACCCAGGAGGTAGAGATATGAGCAGCAAACGTATTGGTATCCTTACCAGTGGAGGAGACTGTCCGGGGTTAAATGCTGTCATTCATGCAGTGGTCAAAGCAGCTGAAAGCAAGGACTGGTCAGTGTATGGTCTTCCTTACGGAACCGACGGGTTAAAAGACATTGCCCAGAAAAACTATTCTCCAGAGCAGTTAGAGAAGTTAAAGTTAACTGAGCAATGTTATCAACTGCCAGGAAAAATTCGGGGGTTAGACGTTTTACAATTTTTTAGCGGAAGTGTGTTAGGGTCCATTAGTAAAGGAGATCCAGACAAAGATCCAAAGGTCAAAGCAGCCATCCTCAAAGGCTACGAAATGCTCAATTTAGATGCTTTAATTGCCATTGGGGGAGATGGTAGCTTAAAGATCATCTATGATTTAGCTGAAGAAGGTCGTTGGCATCTGATCGCTATTCCCAAAACTATCGATAACGATGTTCCTGTAACAGAGTTTTGTGTGGGTTTTACAACGGCGGTTGAAGTGGTCACTCAAGCCTTATACGATCTGACTTTTACGGCAGCCAGTCATGACCGCATTATCATCGTAGAAGTTATGGGTCGAGATGCCGGTCATTTAGCTTTACATGGAGGCATTGCAGGAGGGGCTGATATTATCCTCATCCCTGAATTAACCCCTCATCTTAGCTTAGATGTGTTGCATGGTTGTTGTGAGAAATTATCAAAGTTGCAAGGGTGTGACCGTCATTTTGGCCTAGTGGTGATTGCAGAGGGCGTTAAAAACCAAGATAACAAAAAAGAGAATCATATTGGGGATTATCTCAAGAGAGAGATCCAAGAATATAGTAGATTCCTCGATCACGAAAATCATGATCATGAAAATCATAAAGCGTTTGGTCTATTGAAAGATATAGATATGCGAGTCACGGTTTTAGGACATCTGCAACGAAGTCATCCTCCGGTTGCTTGGGATCGTCTGTTGGCCACTGCTTTCGGGGTCGAAGCGATTAAATTGATCGAACAAGGACAATACGATAAGTTGGTGGTTTGGAAAAAAGGCAAGGTAGATATTGAACCCTTGTATGATGTCATTCAGACTATTAAGAAGAGTCATGAGGACGAAAAGCATCCCTGTCCCTCTCCTGTACAAAAAGATGATTGTTTAGTGGACACAGCGCGATCGCTTGGTATTTATTTAGGCGATCGCCCGGAGAGTATGGGGAGAGTTAAGCTTGACTCAAGTTGTTCTTGCCGAACCTAACAATTACAGCAGTTTTCGACTTAATGTAGTACACAAGGTTAAGGTTTGAGGCAGGAGGCAGGCGAGCGACCCCGCGTCGTCTTACGGCGCAAGGGAACGCGCGAGGAAGGCAGAATGCAGGAGTTAAGTGTCTTTAATAACTCGCAAAGTGCTGTATGGAGCAAGCAGTGTAAATAGGCTGGTATAACCGTTAGTATATCAGCCTATTCTCGTATTATTCAGTCTAAAATTCTAAAATTAACCTTTTTGATTTTTAAGCTAGTCGATTTATCCTTTTAAGTCTGTTTACTGTCTTATCAACCCAGAGCAAAGCTAAAATTCTCTTTTTCAGGAAATTGGGTTCAAAAAGTTGATAGATGGTGTATAATGAATATTCGTGACCCCATAAGGAGAGGTGGCCGAGTGGTTGAAGGCGCAGCACTGGAAATGCTGTTTAGGGGTAACTCTAACGAGGGTTCGAATCCCTCCCTCTCCGTTTCAAGAGAAGAGAAATTGTGAACTACCCCAACTAAGCTACGCTATAGTTGGGGCTTCCAAGCCGAAACCGAGAAGTCCAACTACAACACTCAGGACGGTTTTATTCGTCTTCGAGGCTTCCCACTTCACAGGGATGTGCTTTCCATTGCGAACAACGGTGAGTCTTACCTTCCCGACCTAGGCAGCAGTCCTAGTTCCTAAGACTGATTGCTGTTCACTACTTATCAGGACTGACTTTTACCTGCTCTCCTGTACAACGGTTGTCTTTGTAGATGGCGTGGTTTTTGCCGAAAACATTACCGTGTGACCCAGAACAGAACCCTCTAATCAGTAGGTATAAGTTATCAAGGTGCTATACTTTTATAGTAACGTTGGTACAAAAGTATGTCAAGACCGAAAATGGATGCTTCGCAGTTTATGAACTGGTCAAAATTCATCTCCACCTAAAATGTGAATTATATGAATAGTATTTTTAGGTGGAGACTTCTTTTGACATTTTTGTTAAAAACAAGAATAATCATCAGTACAGATGTTCATCTTTTCCATTAGTTCAGGAACTCATATCTTGATAGTTGAAATAATAGTCAACAAGCTTATTCCTCAAAGGATTCAAACTCCTGATTGATAATGGTTTCTACTTCAGACTTAAGGGGGATGATTTTGGTTTGTATGATGTCCCAAATTGTTTCATCTTCTAAACTAAAGTAAGCATGGGCTAAAATATCCCTTAAACCGGCAATTTTACGCCATTCAACCTTGGGATAGTTAACTCTCATTTCCTTGGGTACTTGTTTAACTGCTTCCCCAATAATCTGCAGATTTCTTAAAGTTGCATCAACTCTTAATTCATCCCCCATAAAGGTTTGATAATCAAGTCCTTTACTATATCGTAAAATTTTATCACAGCTGACTAATATATCATCAAAATAAAGCTTTAAATTACGAGACATAAATTGCCTCCTTTTCCACTGACTTAAGAAGTTGAGGTTTCAACATTTTCCGACTGACTAAGTCAACTGATAACCCTAAACTATCCTCTAAAAAAAACTTTAATTCCATATAGTTATCAAAGGTAACGACTCCCTCAAACTCCACCAATAAATCAAGATCACTATTACTTTTTGCCTCATCTCTGGCAAAAGATCCAAATAAAGCTAATGACTTTACCCCATAACTGTTAATCACTGTCAAGTTATCTTTTAAAAACTTAATTAAATCGTCTTTTTTCATGTTTTTAACTACTCCAAATGATTTTATTTTTTAATTTTCAGATTCTTTATGTATTATTCTCCATTTCTTCAATAATTTTCATGGTTTCTACACTCACCACACACACTTTTTGCAATAAGTCAATCACTTGTTTATGAATAGTAATACAAATCGCTATATTATCTTTATTGATTGGAAATAATGAGGTTTGCTGATACAGTCTATGAATGATTATTTTAGCAAAATACATATATTTTTTAGTAAAAGGCCGCCATATTGAGTGAACAATAAACTGAGGATTGAAATCTAAAGATGCTCCTTTATTAAGATGTTTTTCTAATTCAGCAGTCCATTTAATACTGCGATCAACAAAATCATTTATTTCTATACTTTTATCAGACTTGTTCCATCTTTCTTTTTCTGCTTCATAAACGTCACAAAAAAATCTTATTTTAGATGCTAATTCCTCTTGATTAAAATCATATATCCATTCGTCCCTATTTGTGACTATACCTAAAGAAAATAATTTAAAAATAGCTTGTTCATCATCAGTATTTTTAGCTGCTTTTGTTTGCTTGTCTGCTAAAGGTAATAATTCATCAAAATCATTATCTGTTAAATTAATCCAATTCTTAGACTTATCAGGTTTAATATGCTGAAAATTTATATTTTTGAATTCAGTAGTATTTAAAAAGAATAATTTATTATCACGTAATTCATGAACATCAAAAGGATGAGAGTAAAAAATTTGATTACCAGTTGATAAAGTATCTTTAACTAAGAAAAATATAGTAATTCCTATCATTGCAGCAGTACCAAAAATAGTATGTTTTTCTGATATAAAAATACCATCTCTTCCTGAAATTGCTCTTACATCTCCTCCTAAGTCAATAACATAAACATATTTAAACTCTTGTTCCAAACATTTTCTAAAACCATCAAAAGATTTTGCATCTACAAAAGACGAATTAGTGACAAAAGCTAACACACCATTTTGACTTAATCTATCCGTCCCCCAACGAATAAACCGAGAATACATATCATAAGATTTTGTTTTTTGTGCATTACTTTCTTTAACGTAAGTTTCCTTAATTCGTTTATCAATTTCTGGATATTTTCGATTCTTATTATTATCATTTTCATTCTGTTGATTAGCATTATAAGGAGGATTACCAATAATAACAGAAATTTGCCGATCATTTTGATTTTTAATCCTTTCTGTATTCTCTATAGTTAATGCAAATAAATCTAACTGTTTCCCCGTAAAGGAAGTATGATCCAATGTATCCACAAAACAAATATTATTAAACTCCTCATACTCATTCATTTTCTGCTGATAAGTATATTCAATGTTTAAATTCGCAATATAATAAGGTAAAATTGCCACCTCATTACAATGAATCTCATTCTGATATTTATACTTTAATTTATCTTTCGGTAAATATTCAATTAACTCTGTCACAAACGTTCCTGTACCCGTCGCTGGATCTAAAATTTCTACCCCAGAATCACACAATAACTTACCAAAATGTTTATGTACTAAATAGTCCACACTTTCGATCATAAACCTAACAATTTCATTCGGAGTATAAACAATACCTAATCTATCTGCTGCTTTGGGATTATACGCTTTATAAAAATTCTCATAGATTGCTTTCAAAAACTTCTGTTTTTCATGATGATTATAAATACTCGCAGCAGTACGACGAATTACCCCATAATACCGTTCAACACTACTTAACGTATTGCGTCTCACACTCCCCGTAAAAAAGGTATTAATAACCCCTTGTAACTCCCTCGCAATATTATTCTCTCGATGAAACTGAGACTCATTAAAAATATTAAGAAAAATGTCCTCTGTTAAAATATGCTGGATGATCATTTCTCTGACATCTTCAATCGTAATCTCAGGATTAATAGATTCTTGACAGATAGTTAAAAACTTATCCCTTGCTGCTATAAACTTCTTATTTTCTTGGGACTGTTTAGCAATGATGTCACGCAAAGATTCCAAAATAGTTGGTAAATCTTCCTTAAAACTATCTATCGCTTCTCGAAAGTCTTTAACTTCTGGTCTAACATAATTAATAAACTGATTAATTAACCCATCTAACCCCTCACTATCCTTCATAGAAACCCTTAGTTTCTCTTCACCTCCCTGTATTAAAACTGCGGTTTGGGAATCTTCAAATAAAATGTTATCGTTCGGGTATCCTTTGTTTAATTTCTTCTCAATTTCTTCATCTAAATTATCATATTGATCCTTACTTTCCCAGTAACCCCAATCTAACCGTAACGCATCTTTTACAGTCCCATCCGGTCGAATATTTTGATCTTTGTAAGGTAACTCAGGAATTAACAGAAAATCCCTGGTTTTGCAGTATTCATTCAATAAACCTTGAAACGCATTTTTAATAGAACTTTCGTTGCGACTTCCCCCATATTGGATAATGCGTTCAACTTCTGCTTGATACTGACTAATTAATAAACGGGACATCTGAGTTCCTTGGGGTGATGTAGTGTTAAAATTCCCCTGATCTTATTATTTCTGCTTTGGTTACATGACAGATGATTGAGGGGAAATTATTTAAAAAAATTAATACAAAGAGATGTTTGTGATGTGTTAATCATGTAACATAAGTTGTCACAGTCTAAAAAGCTATGTTACCTTTGGTTTAATGCGATCGCTATTTCTGAGAAATTTAGAGGACAAAGAATGGAAGCACTAACAGTTGATCAATTTGGTCGTATCGAAATTCCTGAAAACATCCGTCAACAATTAGGAATAAACCAAGAAACTAAGTTATCTTTAAAAATAGAAAATGGTGAACTAATCCTTAAACCATTACAACCAGAAGTAGAAACCTACTATGACGGTGAAATATTAGTTTTTAAAGCTGAACCAATCGTTAATACAGAAAAGATTATCGATGACCTAAGAACAGAAAGAATTAATGAATTAATATCATGGTAAAAGCTTTATTTGACACCAGTGTTTTAGTTGCAGCTTTTTGGACTAATCATCCTAAAAATTTACCTTGTCTTACACGATTAAAAGAAGTTAAATCGGGCAAAATTCAAGGAATAATTTGTACTCATACATTAGCTGAACTCTATTCTGTTTTAACACGACTTCCTATTACTCCCCCTTTGTCACCACAACTTGTACAACAATTAATAAGAGAAAATTTAACAAAATTTGAGGTAATTTCTCTTTCTCCTGAAGATTATCATAGTGTTATTAATAAAATGGTAACTTTAAATTTAACAGGAGGTGGAATTTATGATGCTTTAATTGCTCAAGTCGTTTTTAAAGTCGACGTAGATAAGCTACTCACATTAAACCCTAATCATTTCAGACGTTTGGGTGAAGAAATAGCAAGATTAGTAGAAATCCCAACTTGAATAAAACTAACTGCAATCGATATAAGAAATTCAAGAAAATTCAGGTTAGAAATGGAAAAATTAATAAATACAGAATGTCAAATTTATTCTACATTGACCTACTTTCCAAACTTCCCAGACTTACTTAATATTAGATTGCTTCGGGGGATTTTGAGTAACAATCAAAGCTTACTGTTGATATTATCCTTCGCAATGACCTATCCAGAACAATCATACTAAAAACAAATAGGCATTTCACGAACTATAATAGATGCAGAAAATCTGATTAAGTATCAGTGCAAAGCTGTGGTGTGAGTAAGTATTATGACAACAAACCGTTCTCCGAAGCAACGGGACTGTGACTTACAATGTCCTCAAAAAGCTAAACCTCGAACCAGACATTATGCGTGGATGGGTTGGGGTGTTAGTGTGGTTCTGTTAGGATTAGGAGGAGGAACAGTTGCAGGGGGTTTCTTGGTACAGCGAAACCTGACTCCTGTGGTAGAACAGCAACTTAGCCGTTTTCTCAACCGTCCCGTAGAATTGGGATCATTAGACGCATTTTCTTTTAATTATATTCGCTTTGGACAGACGGATCTCTTAACCACACCCACTGACCCGGCTAAAGTGTCTATGTCGGGGTTGAAAATTGCTTACAATCCTCTCAAATATATTATAGAGGGGAAACTAGAAATTGAAGTCACCGCCATCGAACCCTCTGCTTATTTAGAACAAGGAAAAGAAGGTGAGTGGTTACTGACTCAGTTTAATAAGTTAAACCCTAATAGTCCCATTCGTTTGAAGGGTTTAGCAATCAAAAAAGGTGATGCTATTATCGTCTCTCGTTCTGAGGAGGGGGAAAAAGAAGAAACCATAACCTTACAAAATTTATCGGGAATGATTCAACCGATTAATAATAATAGTCAGATTAAGTTTAAAGTTGATTCTAATATTGTTGATAGTGGAATAATTGCTGTTTCTGGGATATTTAATAGCGAAAAGAAAGAAACTAACCTTTTAGTGAGAGGACATCAAGTTAAGGCTAAAATAGTTAGTCAAATTTTACCCCTTCCCATCGAGTTACAGTCGGGAAAGATTGATGCTAATTTAGAAGTGACTCATGAAAACAAAAAATTGACTAATTTACAAGGAGTCGCTAAGGTAAACCAAGTTCACACAAGGGTTAACGGTTTACCTCAATTATTAAAAACTCAAGGACAATTGCTGTTTAAAGAAAGGAAAATAACGTTTGATAATGTAATGACTCAGTTTGGAGAAATTACAGGAGTTGTTCAAGGTGATATTGATTTAGATAAGGGGTTTAATTTAACTGCAAAAAGCGAAGTTACCTCAATTAAAGATATTTTTACAACCATTAAACAGCAGCCGAAAAATTTAACTATCGCAGGGAAAGTTCAAGGAGATTTAAAGGTATTAGGTCAGTTTAACAATCCGAATGTTTCAATTTCTTTGCATAATAGCGATTCGATTACGATTGATCGGGTTAAGTTTGGTAAAGTTAAAGCAAATTTAGGGTTAAATAAATCCCAACTCACAATTAAAAGATTTCAAGCTATTCCTACAGTGGGAGGAGAAATAATAGGAAAGGGAAGGTTAAATATAAACCCATCCTCTCCTCTATATTCTATCGATATTCAAGGAAAAAGTCTTCCTACTGCTAGTTTAGCAAGTCTCTATGAAACCAATATTCCTAGTTATATTAAACAAGTTTCAACCACAGTTAATTTATCAGGAAATCTTAAGCAACCCGAAACATTCAAAGCGATAGGAGAGGCTAATTTTCAAGCAGCAGGAGGAACCGTAAAAGCTGAACATATTACTTATACAAATAGCAAATGGCAAAGCAATGTTCTGTTTTCTGGAATTAATACAAAAAATCTTAATATTCCTCTTGATCAAGGTATTTTACAAGGAAATATGCAAGTTTCTGGCAATATCAAACAGTCAATCAAAGAGAGTTTAAAGGCAACGGGAGAATTAAATATAAAAGTTGATAATGGTTGGATAAATGCTCAAAATATTCAATTCTCTCAAGGGAACTGGCAAGCAAAATTACAAGTAAATGAAACAAAAATCAATAAAATATTACCTCAAACAGATTTAAAAGGAAATTTAAACGGAAGTTTTGATATTGCAGGGGACTTAAACCCTAACCTCAATAATATTCAAGCTAAGGGACAAGGTTACTTAACGGTAGGTAACGGTCAAATCGTTGCTAAAAATCTAAACTTATATCAAGGTCAATGGTCAACTGAAATTATTAGTCAGAATGTCAACGTTAAAAGTTTGACTGATAAACTTCCTAAACAATTATCAGGGAAATTAAACAGTAACTTAACCCTAGTAGGAACAGTTGACCCAGAAACTTTTTTAGATAGTATCGCAGGAAAAGGTAATGCTACCTTAATTTTAAATCAAGGGGCGATCGCAGCTAAAGACCTAATCATTACTCAAGGTAACTTTACCACTACCCTCACACCCACTGCTGTTCCTTTAAAAGCGATCGCGTCTCAATTAACAGGAAATTTATCAGGAAACTTAGAAATTGCAGGAAAATTAAACAAAATATCTCCAGAATATCTACAAGCTAATGGAAACTTACAATTTAGTCAAGGATTGCCTTATATCAATCGTTCTCTCACCACAGCTATTCAATGGGACGGACAACGGTTAACTTTAGATCAAGTAACTGCGTCAGATTTAACTGCAAAAGGATGGATAGACGTTGATTTAAAGAATAAGACAGATAAATTAGAACATATTAAAGTATTTTCGTTTGATATTGACGGAAAAAACTTTGATTTAGCTACTTTCCCCCTATCTTTACCGATCCAAGATGTTAACTATACAGGAAAATTAGACTTTAAAGGGGCGATCTCAGGAACCCCGAAAACCCCTAATATTGAGGGAGAAATGGCCTTAATTAACTTAAACGTAGGAGAAGTGAATTTTGAGCCTGTAATGAGTGGAAATATTCTTAAAAATTCAGAAAAAGGACTAAAATTAGCATTAAATGGCACAAACGATCAATTACAGTTACAACTCGATCGCCAACTGAAACCCCTTACCGTAGCAGTTAAACAGGAAAAGATAGATTTAAAAGCAAAAAAAGACAATAATCAATGGAAAATTGATATAAGTTCCCTTTCCTTACCCATTATTCAAAAAATTGCTCAAAAACAGTATAAAAATAATCCTTTTCTCCTACAACCCATGACAGGACAATTATCCGGTCAATTTACCCTAGACTTAGATAGTAAGGCGATCGCAGGTCAAAAAGTAGCTATTATTAATCCCATTGTGGGGACAATTCAAGCAAAACAGGTTAAAGGAGATTTTCATTACGTAAATCAAAGCTTAGCGGTTAACAATGCTGAAATTTTCACCCATAACAGTCAATACGACCTCAACGGACAATTTACCCAAACCCCCCAAGGACCAGAAATAGCAGCCAATGTGAACATTAATCGAGGTAAACTACAGGATATCTTAGAAACACTGCAAATTTTTGAGCTAGAAGACTTAAAACGGGGATTAAACCCACCAAAATACGCAAAAGCAGCCGATCTTTATCAGAATAATAACAGTCCCCAGACTCCCCTTTTCAAAGTAGAAACCGCAAAACAGTCCCTTGGCGATCGCATGGAAACCTTGAAGCAAATTACCGCATGGTTAGAAGATAATAAGAAAGAAAACAAAGGTAATCAGAGTTTACCAGGTATAGATGGGTTAAAAGGGGATTTTAACGGCAAAATTGCCCTAAATATTACACCCAAAGCCGGATTAAACCTGAACTTTGATCTCTTGGGAGAAAAATGGGAATGGGGACAGTATCAACTCACCCAGTTTCAGGCCCGAGGTAACTTAAAAGAAGGAATATTGACCTTAGAACCCTTTAACCTCCAATTAGAAGATAGTGCAATCGTGTTTGCTGGTCAAATTGGACCAACAACCCAACAGGGACAGTTACAGGTAGAGAATGTTCCCTTAGCAACCCTGTCGCAATGGATAAACCTTCCTTCTGTGGTTACCCTAGGGGGACAACTCAACGCAAACATAAACCTAGGGGGAACCCGTGATAACCCTCAAGCATCAGGACGTTTAGCTATTAATCAACCGGCCATTAATCAAACCCTGTTAGCTTCGAGTCAAGGACAATTTACCTATGAAAAGGGTCAATTTAATTTTAGCGCGAGTAGCATCCTCGATGAGCAAAGCGAACCCTTGACCATAGAAGGGACGTTTCCCTATGTTTTTCCCTTGGCCAACGTTCAACCCGAAAGCGATCGTTTATCCTTAAAATTCCAGGCCAAAAATGAAGGATTAACCTTACTCAATATCCTCAGTCAAGGACAAGTCGCTTGGTTAGGGGGAACAGGAACAGTACAATTAAACTTATCAGGAAAAGTCGACCCCAAGCGAGGAATTCCTTACGAACTACAAGCAAACGGTTTAGCCCAGGTTAAAAATGCCATCATTGCCACGAAAATGATGCCTCAAAGCCCGTTTCAACAAGTTCAGGGCAAAATTTTCTTTGACTTAGATACCATTGCTTTTGACAGTTTTACGGGGCAATTTAGCGGGGGTCAAGTTGCCGTTACTGGGGCTTTACCCCTGTTAAAATTGACAGAAAACGACCCATCTTTAACCATTCAATTGAATAATTTAGCCCTTAATTTACCTCAAATTTATCAAGGGGGCGTGCAGGGGAATTTAACCATTGGTGGAAGTGTTTTAAGTCCTGAAATTGGGGGAGAAGTCAATCTATTTGCGGGTCAAGTTTTATTGAAAGAAAAAGCCAAGAAATCCAAAAGTAATCATCCTTTATTAGCTAGTACCAAACTTAATGATTTACAAATAAATTTAGGCAATAAGATCACTATCACGCGTCCCCCAATTTTAACCTTTTCAGCCACAGGAAATATAGCCTTAAACGGAACCTTAGAAGAACCTGAACCCCAAGGAATTATTAGCTTAGAAAATGGGTTAGTTAATCTTTTTGCCAGTCAGTTAAGATTAGCCGGGGGGAAAGGGAATATCGCTCAATTTTTACCCGAAAAAGGATTTGATCCTTACTTGGATATTCAACTATTTGCTGCTGCCACCGAAACAACACAAAACACCATTAATCTTAATCCCAATTCCACAGAAGTTCCTGAAACCTTTAGTGCTAATAAAGACAGTTTAGAAACGGTCAGAATCAAAGCAAACGTGGAAGGATTTGCCAGTAACATTACAAAAAGCATCAAATTAAGCAGTCAACCCAAACGAAGCCAACAACAAATTATTACCCTTTTAGGCGGAACCTTTCTCAATACATTAGGTACAGGAGAAACAACCCTAGGATTAGCCAATTTAGCAGGAACTGCCGTTTTAGGCCCCGTTCAAGGAGCCATTGGAGAAGCTTTAGGATTAAGCGAATTTAGGATTTTTCCCACTCCTTTAATTAACAAAGAAGACTCCCTGGATGCTTCTAATATTGGCGTTGCTGCCGAAGCCGGACTCGATTTAACCGAAGATTTTTCCCTCTCCATTCAAACCATCGTCAACAGCGATCGCCCGCCAAAATTAGGACTACAATATCGGATTAATGACACAACAACCTTACGGGGATCAAGTAACTTTTCTGATGATAATCGAGGCAGTATTCAATTTGAACAACGATTTTAAAGGATAGATTATCTGATGGTATCTTGGCTGAATAAAATTCCTGGTCGTGCCTATTTATTAGTCGCAGTGATGATCTTTGCTGTGGCTAATTCTGTCACTCGTAAACTAACAGAAATAGGAGCAGAAAATCTCATTGATGGGCGTAACCCGATTTCTTTTTGTAATGTGTTATTTGTCGGTAATTTATGCGCTTTAGTTGTGTTACTTGGCATTTATTATCCTCAATTACAAAGGAGAGCGTTTAGTCAGCTATCATCACGAAATTGGGGGTATTTACTATTAGTTGCCTTATTATCTGGAGCATTAGCACCCGCTTTATTTTTTAGTGCATTAGAAAGAACTGCAGTGAATAATGTTATTTTAATCAGTCGCATTGAACCCCCTTTAATTTTATTGTTATCGGTGATGTTTTTGAGAGCGAGGGTGAATAGTTGGGTTGTGAGTGGTGCCATTATTTCTAGTTTAGGAGTGCTATTAACCGTTATTTTGCAACCCCCTCAAGGGGACATGATACAGATGTCCACCTTTCAACTGGGAGTAGGAGAGTTGATGATAGCAGGAGGGGCCATTGCTTCTGCGATCGCTAATATTATTAGTCAAGTTAGTCTGCAAAATGTCCCCTTGGGATTTTTTAATGTGGTTAAAACTGCCTTGGGTACAGTGATTTTCTTTGCGATCGCATTATATTTGTATGGGAAAGACCATTTTATGGATGTATCGTCCCCGTTACTGTGGAAATGGATGATAGTCTATGGAACCATTATTGTTGTTATGGGACAGTTATGTTGGTTTGCCGGTTTACAACGTACTAATGTCTCTGAGATATCCTTAGCGAACTCGTTTAATCCTATTGCCGGAGTGTTAGCTGCTTTCTTGATTTTAGGAGAAACCCCAACCACAGCGCAATATATGGGAGGTTTAGTGATTATTGTTGGTATTATCTTCAATCAAATTGGAATTATCCAACAAAATAAGGTTTCTCCAGAAACAAATATTTCCTCATCCGTCGGGTTTAAAGGAGTATGAAAATATATCTAGAATTAATTAAAAGGACTTGAGAGCCATGATAGATAAAAATGCCGTCTTAGCAAAGTTACGTCTTCATCAAGAAGCATTACAGCAACGGGGTGTCCTACACGCAGCCGTTTTTGGTTCGGTTGCCAGAGGGGAAGCAAAGGAAGGAAGCGATATTGATATTTTGATTGATATAAATCCTGAGATCCCGATGGATATTTACGCTTATACAAATGTCAAACAGTATATTGCCGATTTATTCCCCATTCAAACGGATGTTATCAATTATGCTGCTTTAAAACCAGGTATCACCATTCAAGCACAAAAGGACGCAGTTTATGCCTTCTAAAGATCCCACTGTACCTCTGCGTGATATTAATTAGTTACCTCACCCCTTTAAAATGGGAATATTGCTGTTAAATATTGCATCCGAATATTATGAAAAGCTCTAAAACTAAGAACCGTCGCTGGATTTATGCGACTTTAATATTAATGTTACTGGCTCTCATTTCCTTTTCTGTGTTACCCATTGTCAGCAGTATGGTTCAGGCCAAACAAGCCGATCAAGCTTCCGTCGTTACCCCGGAAACCACCAGACTCGAAAATGAAGCCCTAGGGTATCAATTGGTCTTAGAAAGGGAACCCGACAACGAAAATGCCCTGTTAGGACTCCTAGAAACCCGACTCAGACAAGGGGACTTAGAAGCTGCGATCGCTCCCTTGGAACGTTTAGCCCAACTCAACCCCCAACAACCCGATTACGGGATTTTATTAGCCCAATCTCAACAACAACTAAAAAATTATCCAGAAGCCCTTAACGCCTATCAAGAGATCATAGCAGCCAATCCTGGGGATATGCGAGCGTTAAAAGGAATGGTGGATTTGTACCTAGAACAAAACCGTTCTCAAGATGCTATTAGTTTAGTGCAGAACACCTTAGATGAAGCTATCGAAGAACAATCAAAAGAATCAGCATCCCAAAGTGTTTTTAATCTCACCTCTCTACAATTACTCTTAGGAGAAATTTACAGCGAACAAGAACGATATGATGAGGCTTTGGTTATTTATGATCAGGCAATTAAAGGGGATAAAGACGATTTTCGTCCCTTGTTAGCCAAAGGAATGTTACTCAGAGAACAAGGCAAAGAAAATGAGGCTCAAACCTTATTTAAAGAAGCGATTCTTAAAGCCCCTGTTCAATATAAAGAGCAACTCAAAGACATTTCTTTACAACGTCCTCAAACCCAAAAACAAGAGCCAACTGTTGAGCCTGATCAAGTAGAGAAAACTGATTAATTAAACACTGTTACACTATCGGAGAGCAGTCAGGAAACTGGATTATTGGTTAAATCCAGTTTGGTTAACTCGGTTAATTTAGCAAGAGACTCTGGTACACTTTTTAGCTGATTATTACTCAAATTTAGTTGGGTTAAATGAGTTAAATTACTACTAAAATCTGGGATATTTTCTAGTTGATTATTACTCAAATCTATATATTTTAATTAGACTTGGTGTGTGTATTTATAAACTATATTTAAGCATTAATCAGTCACTTAAAATATCGGTATGGGATGAGTCTTGAGGCTCAGCAACGGCAATATATTGACTTTCCATCAAAAACGTCCCTTGAGGAAATTTGACCCCCCAATAACCCCCAGGACGACGATCCATAACAATGCCTTCGTCCCCCACCTGTAAAATGTCAGGGGGTCGTAACATAGGCATGGGATCGGCGGTTTTGAGGTAGGGGGGTTGAGTGACTAAAGAGACTTTACTACCCACGGCAATTTTTTGTTCATTCATTGCTTAAAACTTCCTTTAACAACCCATCACAAGCATCTAATAATAAGTTAATCACATGATCAAACCCCGCTTCTCCTCCATAGTAGGGATCGGGGACTTCCTGATCTCTGTGTTGACTGGCAAAGTCACACATTAAACGAACCTTGTCTTGATAAACGTTGTTTTGATCCAGTCGGAGAATATCTCGATAGTTGGAACGATCCATAGCTAAAATCAGGTCAAAGGTTTCAAAATCACCAGGGTCAAACTGTCTGGCTTGTCCTACTAACTTAATCCCCCGACGGGCTGCAGCCGCTTGCATTCGGCGATCTGGAGAAGCCCCAATATGATAACTGGATGTGCCGGCTGAATCACAGATAATTTGACCGTCTAGCCCTCTTTCTTGGATTAAATGGTTCATAATATTTTCTGCAGAGGGAGAACGGCAAATGTTACCCAAACAGACAAATAGTAATTGATAGGCCATAAATTTTACCAATGATGGTTAAACTAGAGAATCAGTATATTTACAGTGGAAACCACTTTTAAATATTTTCAGTGGATTCTTGATCCTATTCAATGCTAAGGTTTGACCAATAATTTTGTAAACCTATTTTTACAGAGGAACGATTTAATGCTGAAATTACCAAAAAAACCTCGCTCTTACGGTTCTTATTACAGAAATTCTTACTATAACAACGGCAAAACACGGCCTAAAATATCCTTATGGGGCATTGCGATCGCTTTACCGGTGTTAATCATTCTCTCGGAGTTTCTCGCCCAAACCTATCTGGGGATGACGGGAAAGGGAGACACCAGTAAAGGAACGTCTCCAGTCATCGAAGCCTATAAGTTACAGTTTCGTACCGCTACGGATAAACCCATCGAAGGATTGAAAAATCAGGGTAACCTGGTGATGCAACGCAGTTCAACCACGGGTTATGAACCTGTGAGTCCCCAAAAAAGCGAATTTTTCTACATCAATGAACAGGGGTTGCGGGATAATGATCCGGTTCCTGTGGCTAAACCGAAAAACGAGATTCGCATCTTTATTCTCGGGGGTTCGACGGCGTTTGGACAATTAAACCCTAATAATAACAGTACCATTGCCCATCAATTAGAAGCCCGTCTGCAACAACGAGTTAAACAACAAAAAAGTTCCCCTTCTACCTATCGTCCCGATGTCTTTCCCTTCTTTGTTCCGTCTCGACAAAAATTAATGAAGTTACCCCCTAAAATTCGGGAAGGGAATTATCGGGTTATTAATGCTGCGGTTCCGGGTTATACTTCCGGTAATCAACTGTCTCAATTAGCTTTAAAAATTCTCCCCTATCAACCGGATTTAATTGTGGTTTTAGATGGGTATGGGGATTTGATGTTATCCAGTAATCAGTCGCAAACCGATGTGCCTCATATTGATGAATTTTTGGCCGATGCGAAGGGACATTTTCAGAATTCTTTGAATTTTTCGGCTGATGAATGGATTAAGAATACCGGGTTAGTGAGAACTTATAATTCCTTTACGAATCCTGCTAAAAATAGTCGTCCTGCGGTAGATACTAGCTTACCCATTAATACAGATAATAAGGGCTTAAAGCAGTATTTACCCGATAATAAAGATGAATTAAAACGTCGGGTGGATCGTTATCGAGAAAACCATAAGCGGTTAATTCAACTCTCTGCAAAAATGGGTATTCCTGTGGTTTTAGCGGTTCAACCCGAGATTACCTCTCGTCCCCTTGAAAAGCTTTCTTCTGATGAAAAGGCGATCCGCGATCGCTTAGGAAAAGAGTATGTTGAAGAGGTACCAGCAGCTTATAAGGAGTTTGTTAAAGCCACTCAACAGTTAGGAAAAGCCTATCCAAAAAATGTAAAAGTTCTCAATTTTTATCAAAGTAATTCTAATTTCCCAACCCCCATGTTTACCGATACAGTTCACTTAACAGAAAAATCTAATACGGTTCTCGCAGAAACCCTGTATCACTCGATTACGGCCTGGGAGAAAATTCAAATTATTCCCCAAAACTATTACCTAAAAAATTAAGGAAAAAGTAGGGGTTAACGGCTGTTATTAGCGTCAACTTAAGCCAATGGAAACTGTCATTGCGAGGAGGCAAAATCTTGACTGGAACAAAAGTTTAAGACTTATTTCTTCCTCCGAAGCAATCTCTAACAACACCCAACTGAAAAATAGAGATTGCCTCGGGGGGATAATAACAACAAATCAAGCTATAGTCGTGGTTCATCCCCTCGCAATGACAATCAAGAAATAACGATTCACTGTTAAGTTGACACCAGTGATGGTTGTTAACCCCTAGGAAAATTAGGATGAATGGTTGGTCATTTCTCGATAGGCAGAATAAACCCCTTGAACATTATACCAATTGAGGAAAATTCGAGCAATTTCTAAGGCTAATTGGGGCTTTCCTTTATTAATTAGCCATTGTAAAATTGGAGCAAGGGTTCTCTCATTTAATTTTCCACCTAATGATAAAATTCCCCACAAAATTCGGTGTAATAAGGTCATTTGGATCATCAAACGGACTTCAAAGGTTGGATGTTTTTGGTAAAATAAAACCCCCATTCTTCCTCGTTGTATTTCTTTATCAATTAAGTTAGGAATTTGGGCTAAATTAAAGGGAGGATGCCAATGATAACCCACTGCTTCAGGACATTTAATTAAGGTTAACCCTAGCTGTTTTAATCTTACTCCCAGTTCTAAGTCTTCCCATCCATACAGTTGAAAACGGGTATCAAATAACCCCGCTTTTTCTAACCATTTTTTAGCAATTGCTACGTTCCCCGTGGCAAAATAAGCAGCCGAAAAATCCGTTATTTTATAGGGTTCAGAAGTGGGATCATCGAAATTACAAGTATTAATAACCGCCCCGTAAGTAAATAGGCGATCGCTTCCTAGTTTCTTCTCACCTTTAATTAAAGCATCAGCGTGACATTGCAAAAATGTTTCGGTTACCACTAAATCGCTATCAATAAAGATAATGATATCACCTTTTGCCTTATTTACGCCTAAATTTCTAGCTGCAGAAGGTCCATTATGATCTTGAGAAAAACAAAAAACATGGGGGAAGTCTTGTTGATTTTCCTTTAACCATTCTAATGTTCCATCCGTCGAACCATCATCTACCAAAACCACTTCATAATCACTAATTTTATCATCATTTAATTGTTGTTTTTCTAAAGCTTTCAGACATTTTTCTAAAATGGGTTTACGATTGTAAGTAGGAATGACAACACTTATAAACACAGCTTTTATAATGGATAACTAAGATAGGATAATTGATTATTAGTTTAGCGCATTTGTTGCAGGAGTTGACGAATCGTTTTGGCATCTTCTGCGGTGGGTAAAATAGATAAGTATAATTGTAGATCGCTGGTTGCTTTTTCCCATTGTCTTAATTGATAATAGAGTAAACCGCGATCGCGGAGTTCCATAGGATGATTGGGAAATAATTGCAGCAGTAATTCTATAATTCTCAACATTTTAGGGTATTCTTGACGATTAAGATAGATATATTTTAAATTAGTCAACATTCTGCCTAAAATTTGTTGATTGCTTACAGGGGTTAAAAAATGTGCTTCTAAGCTAACGGGTTGTTGATAAATTTCCTGTAATTTTATTTCACAGTCTTCTTTAAATAGAATCTCTCCTTGATTAAAAACATCTACGAAAATTCCGACATTTTCAAACTCAGGACGAATGATAAAATGTCCTGGCATCCCAATACCAACCATCGGAAAATCAAGACGTTTTGCTATTTCTAAATAGATAACAGATAAGGTAATAGGGATACCTGTTTTTTGATCAATAACTTGATTCAAGTAACTATTATCAGGATCATAATAATTGCTTGTATTTCCTACAAAACCCAACTCACCAAATAAATACTTATTGATCGTATTTATCACTTTTAAAGGATATAATTCTTGAGATAAATCCTCTTTTATCCTCTGAGCAATTATATCTAAAGTTGTTAAATAGTCTTTGATTTTTAGTTTAGGATATTCGTATTTTGCATAAATTAATGCTGCTTTCGCCAGATTAATTTGACGATCAGGTTTTTGGGTTTCTTGGAAAAAAGATTGCATGGTTAATCAATATTTTGGAGTCATTTTATCACACTTATCTATAGATTAACAAAACAAGCAATTAATCATCAACATAAAATCCATAGAAGAGATAGTTATTTTGAAATTTATTGGCTAAAATTAAGACTAGGGTGATTTTTAGAAGAAAATTGAGCTATGACAGGAGTAATTTTAAACTTAGATACGGTTAACCTAACGGATGAACAATTTTATCGTCTTTGTCAAGTTAACCAAGATTGGCAACTAGAAAGAACGGCAAAAGGAGAATTAATTGTTATGCCACCGGTTGGGGGAATTAGTGGAGAACGAGAAGCTGATTTAATTAGTCTACTATGGTTGTGGAACCGTCAAACTGGACTGGGAAAAGTGTTTAGTTCTTCCACTATTTTTCGGTTACCAAAAGGGGGCGATCGATCCCCTGATGCTGCTTGGATTAGTTTAACTCATTGGCAATCTTTGAGTCGAGAAGAACAAGAAAAGTTTCCTCCTATTTGTCCTGATTTTGTCATAGAATTACGTTCTCGTACTGATTCATTAGAAACACTCCAAGCAAAAATGCAAGAATATCTGGATAGTGGTTTACAGTTGGGTTGGTTAATTAATCCTCAACAACAACAAGTCGAAATTTACCGTCAAAATCAACCCGTAGAAGTTAAAGAATTACCAACAGATTTAAGTGGAGAAGATGTATTACCAGGATTTAGTTTATCTTTGTCTCCTTTTGAATAAACTTTTTGATAATTATATAATAGGAATGAAAATTTATGACTTTTAGAGAGAAATTAGCAGAAAAAATGAAAAATCCAGTAGAATTTGAAGCAAAAATCAAACAAGGTATGATTTACATACCAGAAGAATACAAAAATAAACTTGAAGATGGTAGTCAAGTGATTGTTATTATCAATCCTGTTGACAAGGAAAATCAAACAAAAAGATTAATGGATAAATTAGCAGAAAACCCGATTAGTGTAAAAGGAGAAAGAAAGCTAACAAGAGAGGAAATACATGAAAGATAATTATGAGTGATCCAAAAATATTCATTGACTCTAATATTTGGTTATATCGTTTTCTCGTTGATCAAGATCCTGATCCCCAAGAAGATACGAGAAAACGTACAATAGCAGTCTCATTAACTAATTCTAAAGACATTATCATTAGTACACAAGTTATCAATGAAGTTTGCTCTGTGTTAAAGAGAAAAACTAACCTTGCAGAACAGGATATCTATCAACTTATTGAAGAATTTGAAGAACAATGTAATGTTATTAATTTAACCACAGTTATTCTTATATTCTTAAAAAAGCATCTTTTTTAAGAAGTAAGTATAATTTATCCTTTTGGGATAGTTTAATTGTAGCAACTGCTTTATGTGCAGAGGTAGAAAGTCTTTATTCAGAAGATATGCAAGATAGATTAATTGTTGAGGAGCAATTAACGATTATTAATCCATTTAAGATACAGTAAAAAGTCTCTTGTTCGCTAAAATACATCGCTATTTATGTAAAAAACATTAATTTTTATAAAAATACTTGACTTCTCCCCCCCCTATGCTATTTTACACAAGGTTCGATTCAAAATTCAATAATTTATGAGGAGTTCAAAGGATCAAATAAGCCCTTGTTTATTGGTTACAATTAAAACTAGGGTTATTTTTGGGAGATAATTAAGCCATGACAGCAGTAATTTTAAACTTAGATACGGTTAACCTAACGGATGAACAATTTTATCGTCTTTGTCAAGTTAACCAAGATTGGCAACTAGAAAGAACGGCAAAAGGAGAATTAATTGTTATGCCACCGGTTGGGG
>JASJDN010000129.1 GCA_030065205.1 Crocosphaera sp. | reverse complement strand
TCGTTTTGGTCAACTTTCTGAGGATTATTTGACTCAAATTCGAGGATTATCCGTTGAACAATTAGAAACTTTAGGAGACGCTTTACTGGACTTTGAAAGTGAAGAAGATTTACAACAATGGTTAACTCGTTGATAAGATAGACAATGTATGATTCAATTTGTAAATTTATCGCTGCCCAATTCCCTGAAGATATGGCCAGATGGTTATTAGGAAAACCCCTTCCTTTAACCGAATTAAAACCATCAGAACTATCTTTAGAACCCATTCGGGCTGATAGTTTAATCTTTTTGCAATCTGAGGAATTAATTTTACATATTGAGTTTCAAACTCAACCAGATAAAGACATTCCCTTTAGAATGTTAGATTACCGCATCAGAGGGTATCGTCTCTATCCTCAAAAAGAGATGACTCAAGTGGTGATTTATTTACGAGAAACCGGGTCAGACTTAACGCAACAAACCATCTTTGAATTAAGGGAAACTCGCCATAAATTTCAGGTGATTCGCTTATGGGAAGTTCCTTGTGATGTGTTACTAGAATCTAAGGGATTATTACCCTTTGCGGTTTTAGGGAAAACGTCAAATCGAGAGAACATTCTCAGACAAATTAGCCAACAAATTGAGGAAATTCCTGATAGAAGAGAAAAAAGTAATGTGACTGCTTCTACTTCTATCTTAGCTGGTTTAGTATTAAGTAAGGACATCATTCAACGTTTACTGAGAGAGGATATCATGAAAGAATCTGTTATTTACCAAGAGATTGAAGAACAAGGTAAGCGAAAAGGACGAGAAGAGGGAAGACAAGAGGGAAGACAAGAGGGACGAGAAGAGGGAAGACAAGAAGGAGAAGCTAAGCTGATTATCCGTCTTCTTACTCGTCGTTTTGGTCAACTTTCTGAGGATTATTTGACTCAAATTCGAGGATTATCCGTTGAACAATTAGAAACTTTAGGAGACGCTTTACTGGACTTTGAAAGTGAAGAAGATTTACAACAATGGTTAATCCGTTGATAAGATAGACAATTACGGAGAAAGGACATCATGAAAGAATCTGTTATTTACCAAGAGATTAAAGCTAAAGGAAGAAAAGAAGGACGAGAAGAAGGAAGACAAGAAGGAGAAGCTAACCTGATTATCCGTCTTCTCACTCGTCGTTTTGGTCAACTTTCTGAGGATTTTTTAACTCAAATTCGAGGATTATCTGTTGAACAATTAGAAAATTTAGGAGACGCTTTACTCGACTTTGAAAGTGAAGAAAATTTACAACAATGGTTCTCTAATGTCTTAAATAATTGAATATACAATCAGGTGGGTTAGATAACTATAATTTGGGTTATGAATAGAACAGGAATCCACCATTTATCATTTCATCTTGTTGGGTTTCATTCCTCAACCCAACCTACTTCCTGATTTGTCCAACTAACTGTCCACTTCGTGAAAATTATTATGCAATTAAACTGCAAACGAATTCAGAAATACCTCAAGGGTTTTGATTTTGAGTCTTTATTTATTGAAGAATTATTTTGGGATGCTGTTGATATTTTTATCCCTCCTATTATTATCGATGAAACTTCTTATTCTTTACAAGCGATCGCACAAAAACGCGGGTTAATTATTTATGCTTGTTTGACAGATAATGAATCTATACCTCCTCAGAAAATCCGTCAAAAAATTGATACAGAGGTGACACAATATACCCATGAACATCTAATTATTTATGGTTGTTTGAAATCGGGTCAACAAATTTGGCAATGGGTAAAACGAGAGGGAGAAAAACGACCAATTCTTAAAGAAACTCACTTTAATATTCAGCAGTCGGGAGAGTTATTAATTCAGAAGTTAGAAAAGATAGCCATTTCTTTGTCTGAAGAAGAAAGGATTAATTTACCTGAGATAACTTAACGGGTTAAGCAAGGGTTTGATATTGATAAGGTTACTAAGGAATTTTTCGGTAAGTTTCAAGCAAAGCATTTACAATTAGTTAGTTTTATTGAAGGAATTGATAATAATAAAGATGCGTCTTGGTACGCTTCTGTTATTTTAAATCGCTTGATGTTTATTTATTTCCTACAAAAGAAAGGTTTTTTAGACGATGGTAATACGGATTATCTCCAAGATAAGTTAGATGAAAGTGAACAAAAAGGAAAAGATTTATATTATAAAGTGTTTTTAAAAACCTTATTTTTTCAAGGATTTGGGCGACGAGAAGAAGACAGAGAAGACAGGGTTAATCAATTAATTGGTAAGATTAAATACTTAAATGGGGGGTTATTTTTACCTCATCCTATTGAGTTTAAATATGAGGATAAAATTAAGATAGCAGATCAAGGGTTTAGGGAAATTTTTAAACCCCAAGCTAAGGAATTTTTTGCTCAATATAGTGACTTGGTGACGAAAAATAAGATGGATATTAAAACCTTTCAGAAGCAACAGAAAAAGTTATTAGCTGATTCTGAGGTTGCGACTGCTTGGTTAGACTATCAGAGTCAATATCCTCACGTCAGTTTATATTATCGGAATGCAGAACAATATGTTAATCAAATATCGGTAGTTAATGGAAGAAAACAAGGTACAGATATTAATTTATATAAGTTATTTTTAGAACAATGTGTTAATTTACTACAAAAAAATGGAGAATGTGGCATTGTTATTCCTAGTGGTATTTATACAGACTTAGGATGTAAACAACTCAGAGAAATGTTATTTTCTCAAACAAAGTTAACAGGGTTATTCTGTTTTGAGAATAGAAAGGCAATCTTTGAAGGGGTTGATAGTCGCTTTAAGTTTGTTATTTTAACCTTTGAAAATAATAATAAAACCGTTGCTTTTCCTGCTAAGTTTATGCGTCATGATGTGGCAGAATTAAATCAGTTTCCTGATGATAGTAGTATTAACATTGAAGTTGACTTAGTTAAACAGTTATCCCCTGATTCTTTATCGGTGATGGAGTTTAAAACAGATTTAGATATTACTATCGCTAAAAAGATGAGTCAGTTTCCTTTATTGGGGGAACAAATAGAGGATAAATGGAATTTAAAATTAACCTCAGAATTTCATATGACAAATGATAGTCATTTATTTAATACTGAACCCGCAAAAGGAAGATTACCGTTATATGAAGGGAAAATGATTCATCAATTTACTCATAATTATGCACAACCTCGTTATTGGATAGATGAAGTAGAAGGAAGAAAGAAAGTGTTAGGTAAAAAAGGGGTTGATGAGGGTCAAATATTAGATTATCAGTGTTATAGGTTGGGTTTTAGGGATATTGCTTCTAGTACAAATGAAAGAACAATGATATCAACGATTGATACTTGTTCATTTCATGGTAATAAATTACCAAATGTAAAAATATTTGACGATTTTGGCAACAAACTCATCAATAATAAAAGTCAACTTTTTTTATACTCTATTTTAAATAGTTTTGTCTTAGATTGGTTATTAAGAAGTAAGGTTTCATCTACTTTAAACTTTTTCTATATTTATCAATTACCCGTCCCCAGACTAACCGAAAAAGACCCATATTTTAACGAAATTGTAGAACGCTCTGCTAAACTAATATGTACCACCCCTGAATATGAAGAATTAGCCCAAGAAGTCGGTTTAGGGAGTCATAAAAATGGTGTTACTAGCGAAACAGAAAGGGCAAAATTACGGGCAGAATTAGATGGAATGAGCCCACCTATACGGTTTAACCGAGGCAGAATTTAGCCATATTTTAAGCACCTTTCCTATTGTGGATGAGCAAGTTAAACAAGATGCTTTACAAGCATATCGAGACTTAGTTTAAAAGTTATTAAAGACTTAAGTTAGTTTAGATAAGTCTTTGACTTGCCCACCTTACCGTAGTGTCATAACGTTTTTTTGTTCTGCTATATAGTGCATTATAAATGAATAAGGTTGACAACTAATTGCTTGTTTGTAGTCGAGATCACAATCATCAGGCAAAAAACCAGTTATCCTGAAAATCCACATATAGAGTAATCAATGGAAAACATGAGCAGACATAACACCATATCTGTGGTATAACCAAAAAGTGTCCTTTTCAAGTTGACACCAATTTCGACGAAAATTAAGTACAAATTTATTAGTTTTCTGATTAATCTTAGAAGTATAAATGATGCAACCCACCGTCTTAACCTCCCCTCAGTCAACCCATCATGGCGACACTCACCTCTCCCCTAGTTACCCTTCACACCTAGGAGACGGTAAAATCAGAGTGAGACGACGGGACGGATCTTGGACTGCCCTAAATATTGCTAAGATTCGGGCAGTAGTAGATTGGGCTTGTACGGGACAAGAAGTCAACAATATTGCCCTAGAAGCAGGGTTAACCACTCGTCTACGGGATGGCATTACCACCAGAGAGATCCAGGATAACCTAATTAACTGCGCTTTGGAAATGTGTAGTCCGGATGAACCAGACTGGCGTTACGTGGCTGGTAGACTCCATATATGGAGTCTCTGGAAAGATACCCTAGTCAGTCGCGGTTATCAGTACGGAAACTACGAAACCACCGTCAGCAATAAAGTCGCATCCGGTCAATACGATAATCGTCTCTTAACCTATTCTAAGACAGAATTACAAGAAGCGGGATCATGGATTAATCCCGACTGGGATACAGACTACGACTACGCTGGCGCGGTTTTGTTAACCAGTCGTTACCTTTTAGACGATGAACTTCCCCAAGAAGCTTTGTTAAGTTGTGCGTTACTGTTAGCAACGGTAGAAAGTCCCGAAAATAGACTACCTTGGGCAAAACGATTTTATGAAGCCATCGCCAGTCGTAAAGTGTCCCTAGCCACCCCTATTTTAGCCAATTTACGGGTTCCAGGGGGGTCCTTGACCAGTTGCTTCATTTTGTCCATTGACGATAACCTAGAGAGCATTTTTGAAGAAATTACCAACACCGCCAGAATCTCCAAAAACGGCGGTGGTGTCGGGGTTAACGTCAGTCGTATTCGGGCGACTGGTAGCTGGGTAATGGGAAAAAATAACGCTTCTGGGGGGATTATTCCTTGGATTAAGTTATTAAATGATACGGCGATCGCCGTTAACCAAGGGGGACGACGGGCCGGGGCCGTTACGGTTGGGGTGGATATTTGGCATTTAGATGTCCCCGAATTTTTGGAAATACAAACAGAAAACGGCGACCAAAGACGGAAAGCTTATGATGTGTTTCCTCAGTTAATATTGACCGATGAATTTATGCGTCGGGTGGAAAATAAGGAACAATGGACGTTAGTTGATCCCTATGAAGTAAGGGAAAAGTTGGGGATTGAATTAGCCGAATTATGGGGCAAAAAATTTGAGGAAGCCTATCGTTTAATTGAGGCAGAATTAGATCGAGAAATTACCTTATATAAGCGTGTGAATGCCCGTGAATTGTTTAAAAGTATCATGCGATCGCAGGTAGAAACAGGGATGCCCTATTTAGCGTTTAAAGATACCATCAATAAGGCAAATCCTAATAAGCACGTTGGTTATATTCCTGGTGTTAACTTATGTGTTGCCCCTGAGACCAAAATATTAACGGATAGGGGACAAATAGCGATCGCTGATGTAGCAGGAGAAAAGGTTAATATTTGGAATGGATCAGAATGGTCAGAAGTCTTGGTTAAAAAGACGGGAGAAAATCAACCTTTGTTAAGGGTTCATTTTTCTAATGGTGAGACTTTAGACTGTACTTATTATCATAAGTTTCATGTCCAAGAGAATTATCGAGGTAAGGTAAAAATTGTTGAAGCAAAAGATTTACAAGAGGGAGATAAATTAATTAAATATCGTCTTCCTTTAGTGGAATCAGAGAATGACATCGATTTTCCTTATGCTTATACATCAGGCTTTTTTAGTGGGGATGGAAGTCATGATGGAATGGGTAAACCCGAAATAGATTTATATGGCGAAAAGAAAGAATTATTACCATCAATCACCATTCGTAATAAATATTATGGGGGTGTTGCTGCTGATAAAAGTTGGCGCATTGAACGGGATGAAGTAGCAGTTTATGATGATATTAATCAGGATAGAATTGTTTGTAAACTTCCTTTAGATATTCCCCCTAAGTTTACGGTTCCTGTTAATGGTTATACTATCAAATCTCGTTTAGAATGGCTTGCAGGGTTGTTAGATGCGGATGGAACCGTTGCTAGAAATGGTAACAACGAATCACTACGAGTTGCTTCAACTCATCAACAATTTCTTTTAGATATTCGTCTGATGTTACAAACATTAGGAGTTGATTCTAAAGTGGTCAAAATGGACGAGATGGATTATCAATCTCTTCCTGATGGAAAAGGAGGATATCAAGACTATTTTTGTCAGGCAAAATATCGTTTATTGATCTCATCTAATGGGTTATTTCAGTTAGGACAACTGGGATTAAAAACTAATCGTTTACAATGGAATTTGAGAGAACCACAGCGAGAAGCTACTCACTTTATTCGCATCGAAAAAGTAGAGTTAACTTGTCGTTACGATGATACTTATTGCTTTAGTGAACCGAAACGCCACTTAGGAATGTTTAATGGTATTTTGACGGGACAATGCACGGAATCTTTTTCTAATGTTACCCCTGGAAAAGAGGCACATTGCTGTAATTTAGTAAGCTTAAATTTAGCTAATATTGAAGAAGAAGAACTCAATTATCTCTGTAAAATTGCCGTTCGTATTCTCGATAATACCATCGATATTACTAACCCTCCCTTTGACGATGCTAAGGCACATAATGATAGATATCGAACCATTGGTGTCGGTTGTATGGGGTTAGCTGACTGGTTAGCTAAAAAGGGGTTAACCTACGAAAATATAGCAGAAATTAGTAACATCTTTGAAGAGGTGGGTTATTGCTGTACCCATACGTCTATGGAGTTGGCAAAAGAAAGAAGTCCTTATGATGCGTTCGAGGGAAGTGACTGGAGTCAAGGGTTATTAATAGGATCAAAATCGGTTGATTGGTTTGTCGAAAATGCTCATAAAAAAGAGCGTTGGGTACGCTTATCAGAGGATATTAAAACCTATGGTATTCGTAACTCCCATATTACTGCGATCGCCCCTAATACATCCTCTTCTTTAGTACAGGGTTGTACGGCAAGTATTTTACCCGTTTATAGTCGTTTCTTCTATGATAAATGGGCAAAAGGAACCGTACCTATTGCACCCCCTTTTATTAAAGAATCTTTTTGGTTTTATCACGAAAATAAGACCTTAGAACAGCAAAAAGTGGTCAAAGCGGTTTCTACTATTCAACAATGGATAGATACGGGAATTTCTATGGAATTGTTGTTTAATTTGAATCAGGGTATATACTTTCCTAATGAACCAGAACGCTGTTTAACCGCCAAGGATATTTTCGAGACGTTACTGTTAGCTTGGAAGCAAGGTTGTAAGGCGATATATTACGTTAGGACAGTGCAGAAAGACGATTTTAAAGAGTCTGATAATAATTGTACTGCTTGCGCCAATTAATTAACAAGGTGGGCTAACTGTCCACCTTATAAGTACCTGGACAAAAATAAACGTTACTTGTTAAATTGAGCAGGGGAAGCAGAGGAGGCAGAGGAAGCAGGGGGAGAAGAGCTTACTTAATTCTTTTGGTTCGTTAATCAGTTTAGAGTCAACCGCAAAAAAATTTTTGCTCAGTGAAACTAACTAGAAAAATTTGGGAATAATAGAGTTAAGACGTAAAATTACCCACAGAGAGGATTTTTCATGGTTAAGGCATACTCAAAAAAACGCCTGGGGAGCATCCTACAAGAAGCCAAACTGATTACTCCCTATCAGGTGGAAACAGCCCTAAAAGAACAAAAAGAACATCCTCAACGTCGGTTAGGGGAAATTTTAGCGGAAAAAGGTTGGATTAAACAACAAACAGCAGACTTTTTCGCTGAAGAATGGGATCAAGTGATCCAACAAGCGCAACAAGGAACCCCTCAATCTTTAGGCCATTATCTTAGAGAAGCTGGCTTAATTGATGACCATCAACTTCGTGCTATTTTAGCAGAACAAGGACAAGGACGAATGTGGATGAGAATTGGTGCGTTAGCGGTACTCAAAGGTTGGCTCAACCAAAGTACAGTTGATTATCTTCTGCAACATCTTCACCCCGATAAAGCAGGAGACTCTCCTTTTCTCAAAGCCAAATAGTAGCCACTGCCTAAAAAAAATGTTATGATCAAACCATAACAGGATAAATCGTTCATCTGTTGTTATCAACAGACGGAAGTAGGGAAATTAATCCCGAAGGAACGCGCCTCATTCGATCCACTACGATTTAGAAGGAGGCGTTATGCCCTTAAATAATAACATCGCTACTCACCTAAACCATCTAGACAGTTTACAGTCTAAATCTCGCTTTCTCATCGCTCAAACCCGTAGCAAGCAGCAACATCGTCAGCTTTCTATGTTGCACCGTCTTGCATCAGAAATGGGTGTCACTGTTGAATCTTTGAAAGCATAAATGGAGGTGAGTTATGACGAATAATCAGAAACACTTAACCGATGTCGCTCGTCTCCATCGTGCTAACATCTTAAAAAACTTAGAGCATCGTCTACAAGTTGCTCGCTCCAAAGGACAAAGTAATTTAATCCAGCAATTAGAAGCTGAGAAAAGCTACTTTAACCGCTAATCAGATTGTAAAGGAGTTTTTACTCCAAGTCAATTAAGGGGTTCTCATTTCATCCATAAGGGTAGAGATGGGAACCTTTTGAGTAGGGAGTTTATAAATAGCGATGGAGACACTGCACTGTATTGTCATTGCGAATGTAGACGAAAAAATAAAAAATAAAGGTAAACTAATTTTAGATGCGACCTGTGCGCCAGCCGACATCAAATATCCCACAGATTTAGGAATATTGGTTCTACCGAACTTAGTATGTAAAATCAAATAGTAAAATGCCAAGTTAAAAAACTTCTTAGTTTAAAATTATCAAAATTCCTGAAACCATAACCTCTTCTTTTAATCAACTTTAATTTGTTATTAATTCCCTCCACGACACCGCTAGTTGTTCTCTCATCAAAGTAAGCAATGATTTCTCCTATCCAACGTCTAATCGTTCCGAAACTTTTAGGATAAACTGTATGAGCTTCTGCACACCAATCCGCTAGTTCAAATAGTCCTGATATCCAATCAGTGTTTTTATTGATGCAATACTAAAATGGTAATAGGTTCACGAAACCACTTTATAGACTAAATTACCCCCATCATAAACAGGCTGGTAACGAACCCCTCCATACTGATAATAAGTTGTCCCTCTCATAACTATTGTTTCGTATCCGTCGGGAATAAATGGTACGATAGCACCCACGGGAGCTTGAACAACCATATAACCACCAGAAGATGTTTGATAAAATGCTCCACCATAATAGTAATAGTTAGAACTGTTAACTGAAACAGGAATATAACCGTCAGGAAGGGTAGATATAACTGCACCAACAGGAGCCGAAACTACTACATAAGAATTGCCTTGAGGCTGCATATAAACCCCCTCATTATAATAATAGTCTTGGTTCGCAGCAGAAACAGCGATCGCAGTAGCAGGAATCGCTAATAAGGATACTCCTACACCTACCCAGTATCTCGTATTTGCCCAATCATTCCAATCATTCCAATAGTCCCAACGTTGGTCGCGCCAATCACTAACATCATCCCAGCGATCGTTTCTAAAGTCTTGGCGATTGTTAATATTTTCTTGACGGTTTTCTTGGCGATTATTGATGTTTTCTTGACGATTTCCCCGACGATTATCAATATTATCTTGACGATTTTCTTGGCGACTATCACGATTACCTTGACGGTTTTCTTGATTAAAGCCGCGATCAGTTTGTCGACTATCACGATTACCTTGACGGTTGTTTTGACGAGATCCACGATTAAATTGGCGACTATCACGGTTTATTTGTCGAGATCCTTGACGACCACTACGATTAATCTGTCGACTACTACCACGGGTTCCACCCCTTCTAAATCCTCTAGCTTCTGCTTCAATTAAATAGCTTGGTAGACAATAACTTACCAATAATGCGAAAGTTAAAATCACAGAAAAGATGGGGGCATTTTTGTTAATGATTTTTTTCATGATTTTGCTAATTTGAGTAACTATTCTGGTTCAACAATGATAAAATTAATTTTATCAGCATCAGTAGAAGGTTGAAAGGAAAATGCTGGATCTTGGGGCGAAATCGGATCAAAGTTCCAATTAGATAATATAGCAGAATATTGAGGAGAATAGGGAGCTTTTTTATAGGTAATTACCAATTTTCTAGGAAGGGGTTGTTCTCCTTTTTCGATCCAAATTTGCCAATCAAGATCATCTTGAGTAAAGGCTAAATGATGAGAAATAATGCCATTAACTTGACTTTCTCCAACATAAATACCACTGGTGATCCTGTTTTTTATACTTTCTAAATCATTATCTGTGGAAATAATTTCTCCTAATGGTAGGGTAATATTCAGTTTTTCTCCTATTTGATTGACTAATTTATTGATATTATCCACATCTGAAGGAGCTAAAAAGTTAGCGTAAACCTTATTAGTTAACCCTTCCATTGTAAAGGTTTTGCCATCAAAATAAAAGCGAACATGATTACGATCGCCTTGATAATCAATATTAAGTTTATCGGGACGACGCACTTTAACATTTACGATTGCACCAATTTGAATTTTTTGACCATTACTAAAAACTAAATCTTCTGCAATATTTGCTTGAAACTTTAAAGAGGATTTCTCCTTAAGATAGTTAAGCATTTCTTCAAGCGCATTTTCGGCTTTGACTTCTATTAGTGGTGTTTGAGCTAAACTAGGAGTTAAAGACACAACTCCCATTACAGAAACACTGATTCCTGTTACTATTTTCTGAACGAATCTCAACGTTGTTATTCCTCCATTTTTCTCTTGTATATGTTAGAAACAATAAAATTTTAACAATAAATTGTATTTACCTGTAATTTTATAGACAGGAAAACATTCAGTAGGCTGTAATTATCCTCTATTTGTTTACTTATGTCTTGTGATTTCGTGCCAATTGTTACACGATAGTCACAAATCCTTGTCAAAAAACAGGAAAAAATTTATAATCTATCTTTCTTTTAAAACCGATATATTCAATAAGTATGCAATCAATCCCTTTGATTAGAAATGGACTAATTTCACCCATTATCCGTTTTTTTGATGATATTGGAACCCCCATCCAATCCCATCTGAATCAAGTTAATATTCCTTTGATGGCATTAGAAGATCCAGAAATTCCTTTACCTTTACCCATGATACTAAAGTTTTTGTCTAAGGTAGCTAAAGCGGAAGGAATTGATAATTTAGGAGTAACAGTAGCAGAAAACTCTAAAATTATTAATACGGGTATGTTTGGTTATTTATTATCCCAGTCATTAAATACTTATGATTTACTTAAACGTCTCTGTTATTTTACTCGTTATACAGTCAGTACCAGTGGAGAACTTTTTTGGTTAATAGAAGAAGAAGAAAACGTTTGGTTATGTCAAAAATTTGTTAAACCTCTGACTTCCATTGCTGGATTTTATCATTCTGATTATTATAATCTAGTGTTAATATTGGATTCTTTAAAATTAACGTTAAATGATCTTTCAAAAATTCCAGAAATTCACATAGTTAGTTGTTCAAAAAGAGTAAAAGGATTGGAGAAAATACTTGATTTAGACAAGACTTGTATTCATTTTAATCAACCTTTTACAGCTATTTGTATTCCCAGGAAACTACTTAATAATTCTGTCAAAAATAAACATAAAAATCAGATACATTCTCGAAACTTGAATATAGAAACATGGCAAAATACCGCTCCTGTTAATGATTTTGTTACCTCATTAGAACAAACAGTTAAGACTTTACTCTTAGAAAAATATCCAACCATTGAAATAACCGCAGAAGCAACAGGATTAAGTGTGCGATCGCTACAACGTTATTTATCTCAACATCATCTTACTTATTCGAGATTAATGGATAAAGTTCGTTATGAATTGGCAGTATCATTGTTAAATAATTCCGACATTTCCCTAATTGAAATAGCCTACACCCTTGGGTTTAAAGATCCTGCTAATTTTTCCCATAGTTTTCGGCGTTGGGCCGGGGTATCCCCTTCTAAATTTCGTAAATACTCCCTTTCGCAAGACACATTATCTGTAGGGGTTAATAGCTGTCATTAGTATCAATGTCATTGCGAGGGATAATATAAATAGTTAACTTTGATTGTCACTAAAAAACCCCCCGAAGCAATCTACCATAAACACAGAGATTGCTTCGGGGGGATAATGAAAAAAAATGAAGTTATGGTAGTGATTCATCCCCCTCGCAATGACAATCAACAAGTAACGATTCACCGTTAACCCCTACTTTATTTATGGTACTAACTCAATTTCACCGGGTCGCCAAGTCTTATTAAACCAAGGTTCAAGGGGTCCATAGAGACGGAAAATGGTATTCCATCCCTTACCTGGTACAGTTTGAACCCAATTATTTTCCTTCCCTTGAGGTGCTTTAGGACCAAAATAAATGTCGTAAGAACCATCTGAATTTTGCATAATGCCGGGTTTATTATTATCAATTCCGGGGAATCTTTCATCAGTTTGTAACATTGATCGGGTTTGGTTATCGTAAATAGTAAAAGACCAAAAATCTTTTGCTGGAACATTGGGTGGAACATTAACTTTATAAGTCTTACTGCCATCTAACGGATTACCATCAGCATCGAGATAGGTATAGGCATATTTTGAACCTTTTCCGATTATCTTCTTTGCCATAGCGGGAGTAATACCTGTTGCATAAAAGTGGAATCCTGCTCGTGCATCCAAAAGCGTTGCTCCTTCATCTATCCAATCATAATTTCCGCTAGGAAATGGATTCAACCAATTGCTTTCCCCTGGGTAAAAATAGAACATTTCATCACGAGGTTTTGACATGATAGTTTTTACTGTCACTGAACCCGCATTGGCCGCCTTAGTAAGAATGTCCCTCATGCGTACATCAGGCTTGAATTCTTGTCCTTTTCTGATACCAATTGATGCTAGAGTCCCTAAAATTTCTGGATTTTCTCCTTCACTTGGTTCACTTTGAACCACTTCATTAATTTCATCAAAAATTTTATCGTCCATACGATGAATGGTGTTCATAAATTTACCCGACACATTCACAAAATTCATCTCTGGTGGGTTATCTTTTTGTGATAGGGGGTAGATGCGAAAATTTTTCTTAGTAGCATCAACAGCAGGTTTGGTTGAACCATTTACCTGAAATCCTCGCCAAAGAATCCAGTTTCCATAAGTGTTAGTCCGAGCGACATAATAACCGTCTGGTACTTCTCCATCATATCCTGGTGGCAGAATTAAAAACTTGCCACCCTTGCCTTTATCTGGTCCCAAACGTCCAAAATCGCTTACATATTTGAACCAATGATCATCAATAATTCCCAGTACATCCGGTAGCGTTTCAATCACCATCGGTTCATCTCCTAATTGAAGCCATGAGGTCATATAAACGCTAGTAGTATTTGCTGTTAGAAAGAGGGCTTTTGAGTCCATCAAATCTTCAAAAAGAATTGCTGTAGTATTAGCAGGTCCAAATTCTAAAATTCCTTTACGCATCGCATCCATCGAAGCAATTTGAATAGCATTCATAAATGCTTGATATCCATGCTGAAAATCTAAGAAATTGTAAACTTTTTCGGTGGTGTCTCCAATAGCAACTCCATCAAAGAAATTTAAAGTACCAAGACGAGTCTCAATATCATCGGGTGTTGTGATTCCAGGGGGAATATCTGTGGTCATTTTCATGACGGGTGGTTTTTGAGCAAAACTTAACCCAGTGGTTAAAATCAAGATTGCCATAACCGTCCCGATGACTTTTGTTATGAGAATTTTTTTAGATTTGGTAAAGTTTATCATTGTTGTTTCTCCAAATTAAAATAAAAAAATTATTGAATCCCTAAAGAATTTTCTAAACCAGATAAAACAAGATCCCCAGTCACTATAATCAAGAAAAGAACAGGTATAAGCAATGCCACAAATTGTTTCAAATTCTCTTATTTTTAAAGCCCCTTGACACTGTACATTTAATTCCCATAATCGTTCCATAAAAGCTTGATATCGTTGCTCAATTCCTGATTGATTGAGACTAGAATATTGATTGACTCCTTCTGCTTCTTCCATATTAAAACCAACATTAGTAATGCCATTTTCGAGGAAAAAATTAAAAATTTCATCGGGATAATCTAGGGAATCTTGACTAATCACAGCAATAATACTAAAGTAAATTTAATTTTTTTGTAAGAAAGAAATTCCTCGCAAAGTTGCGCTATGAGAACCATAACTACGGGAGAGCCAATCGACTTAAGTTTTCATAAATAAACTCGGTGAAACTTTAAAATATGCTCCTAATTTTTGGGCTTGTTCAAAACTAATTGTTTGTTGACCATTGATTAGGGCAGAAACTAATTTACCGTCACAGCCAATCACTTCAACTAATTTGGATAGTTGAGTATCACTCGATTCTAAAAGATGTTGCAAAATTTCATGAGGGGAAAGATAGCTCCAATCTTCTAAAGAATAAGATGTTTCTTCATAGTCTTCAATTAACTTTACCAGTAAGCGAAATAACGTTGTTTCTTCTGGTGTGCGGTTATTTTTTTTAGCGATTAACTTTTCAGTAACAGTTAAATATTCTTCATATTCAGCCTCTGTTTCAATTATCTTCGGAATGATTTTCATTTCTTGAAAACCTCTAGTTAATGCCATCATAGTAACTACCTCTTTTTATTAGCTTGTTTTTTATGAATCAAGAATCAAGCATTGCTTCTGCAATCTCTTGGCGAGTCGCCCCCATCGACAATAACCCTTGCACCATTAAATCAATCGTTGCCGAAGAATCCCCTGCCTCTATTTTTGCTACTCTCGACTGACTTGATTGCATTTTCTCCGCTAACGCTTGTTGAGACAGTTTTTTACTTTCTCGTAAGGATTTAAACTTGCGACTCAAAGCTAACTTAACTTCTATCATTTCCGACTCAGAAGGTGACAATTCCAAAAATTCAGCTACTGTTCCCACTTGCCATCCTGCTGCTTCTAGTCGTTGGCGTTTTTGATTATCCATTGTTTTTATCTCCGTAACTAAAGGTGGTCATAGCGTTTTAAACGTTGTTGGCTTGTGTTGATTACCTCTTCTGGCGTTTTATTAGTCTTTTTAGCGAATATATCCGCAATCACGATGGCATCTTCATCAATTCGATAAATAATTCGCCATGTTTTGTGAACGTCATTAATTCGCAGTTCGTGACAACGAGAACCGATACTAGGCATTGGACGAGATTGTGGCATTGATAACGATTCTCCTTGTTGTAACCGTCGCAATAAATAACCAGCTTCTATTCGAGCATTACTAGAAAATGGCGGAGTTTTGACTTCTCCTTGCAACCAAACGAGAACTTTATCAGGTAATTTAGGCATAAGCTAATTGTATGGTATATACATATTTGCTCTATCTACTAAGGCGTAAGAGTAAATGTAAACAACCAGCCCCGATCTTGCCAAGTATTCCCTAACTGATAAGGAACATTCCCTAAACGTTCCTTGCAGTAAAGTATGTGGAAAAAAAACAATCGATAGGTACACTTATCCTATCGATTGTTATCTAATACTTATAGTAACTAATTTTCTGTCAACTCTTCAACTAATCTTTTGAATAGCATTCTTGCTGCATGACTAGCTGTTTTCATGGTTAATAATCTGTAGGGTGTTCCCTGTAATTTAGGCCGGTTCATCCATTCATGTATTTCACATAAAATAGGATTGTTTTTCCTGGACTGCATAGGTTGGACACTGGTATAAATCCATTGCCAAAAAAGCTTACGGCATAGAGAAGATCCTCCAACAACTTTCTTATTTTTCTTCCCTCCACTACTGTTTTCAGTGGGGGCAACTCCTAACATTTTCTCGAATCTTCTTCGAGATAAATATCTCTTGGTATGAGAATTTTTACTATTCTTAGTAGACCGTTTAAACACCACAATCGGTTTCCCATCATCTCCTAAGAAATTCTCAAAAGGATA
>JASJDN010000128.1 GCA_030065205.1 Crocosphaera sp. | reverse complement strand
TCTCTTCCCACCCTTCCCCCTCTTCCCTCTCTCCCCCATCCCTATCTCAACAAATCAATTTTGTTAACCGAGTAGTATTGACTACTCCCCCACGTTGCTACCCTGTGTGTAGGCCGAAGACTATCGATGGAACATCCCGTGTCTTGTTATAATTCAATATAATTAGAAAAAATTTTATACTTTGCCCTTATTAAAATGAAAATTAATTCAACATTGAAACTGACTCTACTGCTATTATTAGTCATGTCAGGAGCCGGAACCGCCAGTGCTTATTTAGGTTATCAAGCAGGGACTCAGGCCCTCAAAGGAGTCAGTCAGCCAGAAAATAACCCTACCAAGAAATTAACAGAAGGGTCGAAAAAATCTACTGAACCCAGTGAATTTAAACCGATAGATGAAAAAACAATCTTAATTAAGGTTTATAACCATACCCATCAGAAAAATAAAGCAGCAGCCTCTGGAAAAGACCAAGACAAACAAAGCAGCAACACTGAAGATAAAACCAGTCAATTAGCTGAAGATAAGGCTCAACAGAAGGAATCCTCTCAAACTACCGTAGCAGGGTTTCCTTTAGGGGTTCAAGATCAAGGGGTAAAGTTAGAGGTGAATGAAGCCAGCAACGAGGGAACGACGCTATCATTAAAAGTGAATTTACAAAACGAAGGGACAACCCCAGTCAAATTCCTTTATAGTTTTTTAGAGGTTAAAGATAATCAAGGACGTTCCCTAAGTGCCATCACAGAAGGACTCCCTGACGAATTACCCCCCAATAGCGAGAATTTTGTCGGCAAGGTGAAAATTCCCATGGCTCTAGTAGATGATAGTCAAAGCTTATCCTTGAATCTCACAGATTATCCTGAGCAAAAATTGAAACTGAATATCGCCCAAATTCCTGTTAGTCGATAATCTTTGTCATTATCACACCCTAAATATGACCACCCAAGATATTTTAATACGGGCCCTATCAATTGTGTTATTGATAGCCATTAACGCCTTTTTTGTAACCGCAGAATTTGCAATGGTTTCAGTAAGGCGATCGCGGGTTAGTCAATTGGTCAAAGCAGGAGATATTCAAGCTCAAACGGTACAATCGTTACAACGTAGTCTCGATCGCCTCCTATCCACCACTCAATTAGGAATTACCCTATCAAGTTTGGCCTTGGGTTGGATAGGAGAAAGTACCATGGCTAAATTGGTGATAGAGATATTGTCACAATTACCCTTGTCTCCTCTTTTAGCCAACAGTTTATCCCATAGCATCGCCACCCCTCTTGCTTTTTTGGCCTTAGCTTATTTACAAATTGTCTTAGGGGAATTATGTCCTAAATCTGTCGCTTTGATTTACTCAGAACAATTGGCGCGTTTTTTGGGTCCTTCCATTGGGGTGATTGCTCAGGTGTTTAATCCTTTTATTTGGATTTTAAATCAGTCTACCCGATATCTATTACGCAGTGTTGGCATTAAGTCCAATACTAACGGGGGTTATAGTCAAGTCACCCCAGAAGAATTACAATTAATTATCGCCACCGAAGGAGAATCTACGGGGTTAGAAGCTCAAGAACGGGCTTTATTAAAAAATGTTTTTGAATTTGGTGCGGTGACAGCCGTAGAAGTGATGGTTCCCCGTACCCAGTTAGTGGCGATCGCAGAAACGGCTACCTTTGAAGAAGTATTGCAAGAGGTGACACAAACGGGACATTCTCGTTATCCAGTCAAAGGAGACTCCCTCGATGATATTTTAGGCATTATTGATTTTAAAGATTTGGCCCAACCGTTGGCTCAAGGAGAATTAACGCCAACCTGTTCGGTTCAGTCTTGGATCAAACCGGTTAAATTTGTCTCAGAATCGATGGCGTTAGATGAATTATTGGCCCTGATGCAGCGATCGCAACTTAAAATGGTGATGGTGGTGGATGAATTTGGGGGAACCTCCGGCTTAATTACCCTACAAGATGTGATTGGAGAGATTTTAGGGAATGATTTAGAGGGAATCATCGAGGAAGAAGATACCCTAAAAATGATCGATGAACATAATTTCTTGATCGAAGCACAATTGAATCTTGAAGAGTTAAACAATGTTTTAGGGTTAAATTTACCGTTAACCGATGAATACCAAACCTTGGGAGGCTTTTTATTGTATCAGTGGCAAAAAATTCCCACAGAAGGAGAAACGCTTAATTATGAGAATTTTTCCTTTACGATTGTTGAGTCTGAAGGGCCACGATTACGACAAATCCATCTGAGTCGTCAACCTCCTGCAGCCAGTGACCCCTTAGAAGAGGAAAATGATGGGAAATCGTCCGATGAGATTGATGAGAATAATCAAGAGTGACTTAAGATGGAGAATAGGAGACTCGAACCCCTGACCTCTGCGGTGCGATCGCAGCACTCTACCAACTGAGCTAATTCCCCAAGTTTTCTTACAATCCATAATTATAACATTAAATGCTATTGTTTGTTATTATATTTAACTTAGTGATTACCGGTATTAATTGTTATTTAGTGATAAAACTGTGGCAATTATATAGTGACCTAAAAGAAGTTACCCATCAATTAACGAAAATTGAAAGGCAGATCCCTCAAACCTTAGCCCTTATTCGTGAGCAAATCTTCGGGGGACAACAAAAAACTGCTCAACTCAGAGAATTATATCAACAGTTTCTGAGGCAAGTCGTGATCGCTCAGAGACTGTTCAGACGTTTAAAATGGCTCTGGAAAGTATGGTATCGAATCCAAAATTGAACAATTGAACCAAAAAAGATAAAGATCCCCTCACTCCGATAACAATTTGTAACATAATCCTTAGCCTAGGGAGTCAAGGGGATTATGATGATGAAGTCCACAATCAGTTAATAAACAATGATTGTGGTCACCCTATCTTTACTCAAACTTTCGAGTCAGAGTAAGATATCATCGATGTACCAGTGATTTTTCCTATCTTGTGTACAACAAACTTTAGTCTTTTGTAACAAAAGGAAACAACTCTTATGAAACGATTGTTCGCTTTAATTCTCGTTGCAACCCTGTGGTTTAGCTTTGCCCCCACTGCTTCGGCACTCTACGATAATTTAACCCCTTGTAGCGAAAACCCCGCTTACCAGCAAAAATCCAAAAATTTCCTGAATACCACCGATGATCCCCAGTCGGGCCAAAAACGGGCTGAACGTTATGCAGAAGCTTTGTGTGGTCCTGAGGGTTATCCCCACCTCGTGGTAGATGGTAACTTGTCCCACGTGGGAGACTTCACCATTCCCGGTATCCTCTTTCTTTATATTGCCGGTTGGATCGGTTGGGTTGGCCGAGCTTATTTAATCGCGATTCGCGATGAAAAAGATGCTGAAATTCAAGAGATCGTTATCAATGTTCCTCTAGCTATCAGCAAAATGTTAACTGGTTTTATGTGGCCTTTAGCAGCCTTTGGAGAATTCACCTCTGGCAAATTAACCGCCAAAGACGATGAAATTCCCGTATCCCCCCGTTAATTAAACACGATTTGCACTTTTTTCATTGATCATTAATTGTTTGGAGAACTAATTCATGGAAGGTTTGACAAAGTTTTTATCGACTGCCCCTGTTTTAATTATGGCCTTGTTAACGTTTACCGCAGGGATTTTAATTGAGTTCAATCGTTTCTATCCGGATCTTTTGTTCCATCCTTTAGGATAAAAGATTCATTCATAACTCACGTCATTAATTCTTAATTATTAGAGGTTGATAAAAGCAAATTTTATCAACCTTTTTTTATCTGTTTATTAATTTTCTTGAAGAATATGTAATAAAAATTGATTTGACAAACCAATAGCATTGTGACCTTGACGAAAATCTAAAGTTATGCAAACAAAAAAATAAAAGTTGAAGGTAAAGCAGTATTATCTAAGGAAAATTAAACCTACGATTAGATCAAGTTTTATCCTCAACAGGAGTCAAATGTAAAATGCTAAAAGGAAAAAAAATTGCGTTACAAGCAGATACAGGGAAGTATGTCGCTAGGTGTCGTGGTTGCTCCCCTACCTCTGCCTATCCTGACACGGTCACGATTCATGTTGATGATCCTAAAAATGCACCTTATGCACAGTGGACTATTGTTGATCTAACAATCCCTGAGTCAGAAAAGGAAGGGATGACTCCAACGCCTCAACCCACTACGACCCCAACAAAACCCCAAAATAACACTGTTCCTAAAACAAACACCTCGGAGACAAAGGTAACGGAAAAAAGCAAAAAAGTTGGTTTAGCTGAGTTTTTATCTCTTGCACCTATCTTACTGATGATCTTGCTAACCTTTACCGCAGGAATTTTAATTGAGTTCAATCGTTTTTATCCGGATCTTTTGTTCCATCCTTTAGGATAGACGATTCATTCCTTACTTTCGTTTGAATTATGCCAATTTTTCTAAACTACCCCGCAATGAAAAAATCCATTTTATTGAGGCAAACCTAATATGACTGCCGACAATTCTCCGAATAATCAGACCCCCAATTATGCCTTTTCTTTAACATTTAATCCAGAAATCTTGAGGATTATTTCTTATGTCGGATTAATCATCATACTGCTTACTGGAGCCATTTTGACAGCAACCGTAGTAGATATTGATCCCCACACCACAGCCATCTATAAACTATTCGGGTTTAATCATGCCTGTAATTGGTTAGACCATGAGCCAAGTCGCACTGTTTCGGCGATGCTCTTACCCTTGTGGGAAGTTCCTTTTCTGCTTTATGTTATCTTCAATTTCTTGAGAATTCAAGATGCCTATCGAGAAAACAAAGCTCCACAGTATGTCTATCTCGTCTCAGCCATTTTCTTGCCCATTGAAATTTTATTGACTGTCTGGTTTAGAATAGTATTTGTCTGGAATCCTGAAGTCAATTTCTTAAATCATTATTTACCCTATATTGGCTTTCAGTTGCTTTTGTTTCTAGTTGCTTTCGAGAATATTCTTTACTTCTACGTCATGAAAGCACTACCATTCAAAAATAGTCGCCCTATTGCTCTGGGGTATCTTATTGTTTTGTTTATGGTGACAACTGTCTATATAGTTGTTGGCCTTTCAGTTGCGGTGGGACATCCCATTCTTGATCTGGTTAATAATGAGGGACAAAGGGTATTATTTAGAACTCTAACCAATGTATATACAGTTCTAGTTATTCCTATTCCTCTGATTGCATCGATTTTGGAATTGAAGCGATCGCCTAACCATAAACTATCCTTTGAATAAGTTTTAATCGTTCCCTCTCCTTTGATTTTGTAAGGTGCGTTTAGCTAAATGTAACGCGCTGCTTTATGAAAGTTTGTCTGACATTTTCATTCACTAATTCAGGAGTCATTAAAATCATGTCAAGTAATCCCAAAGATACCTTTCAATGGGTTGATCCCAAAGTTCGTTATCCCGGCGCACCTCCCTATTTAATTGGACTTCCTAAAGGGGAAGGATTTAATTGGTTTAAAATTTTGTGGTTTGATTTAACTGCCCTGAAATCTGCTTTAATTTTAATTGTGACTCAATTGTTCCATGTTTTGGGTTATATAAGCCGAACAAAAGTTGAATTTAAAGGAGTAGCTGATTTCGGTTTAGGGGTAATTTTAGCCGGTGCTGATTACTGGGAAAAAGTAACCGATTTATCCCAATTTTTCAAATGGCCATTTTTACCTAAACCCTTAATTGCTGATTTATGGGAAGAAGATGTGGAATTTGGTCGGCAATTCTTACAAGGGTTAAACCCTGTTTTGATGAGAAAATGTCAAGCAGAAGATATTGCAGTGGGTAGTAAGTTTCCTGTGACAGAAGAGCATCTCAAACACTATTTAGGGGATAATTTTTCATTGCAATCTGCTTTAGATCAAGGTAAATTATATCTCGTTGATTACGAAATCTTCGATGATATTATTGATGCAAATCAAGAAGATCAACTGGGACGTTATACTTCTTCTCCTTTGTGTTTATTTTATCTCAATGAACAAGAGCAATTACTTCCAGTTGCCATTAAAGTTAAACAAAAACACGACCAAATAAAAGATTCCTATCCTGAAATCTTTACCCCTAAATCCTCTAAAGTTGAATGGAAAGCAGCAAAATTAGCTGTTTCTGCCACTGATATTGCCTATCAAGGGATTATTGCTCACTTACTGGATACTCACCTAGTCATCGAAGTTTGTACCGTTAGTACCTATCGAACGTTATCCCCTGATCACATTCTTTATCAACTGTTGAAACCTCACTTTTTTAACACCTTAGCCATCAATTATATGGCTCGTTCTACATTCTTAGGACGAGGGGGATTTTTTGACTCTACGGGAGCTTTGGGTTACACTAGCTCCAATGAATTATTAAGTCGAGCTTATTGGGGTAAAGGATTATCAACTGACTATCAGGGTGAACCGTGGGAATTCTACAAAAAAGCTTTACCTTATAGTTTAGAATCCCGTGACGTTAAAGACTTACCCAACTATTATTATAAAGATGATGCTCTGTTGATGTGGGATGCGACGAAAGAGTACGTTAGTGATGTGATTAAAAATCACTACAAAGATGATCAAGCAGTTGAAAATGATGATCAATTGCAAGCTTGGAAAAATGAATTAATTTCTCCCGATGCAGGAACCATTCAAGGATTATTACCCCCAGAAAAGGCTTCTCAACTAACAGGAAAACTTAATAATGTTGATGATTTAATTGAAATTGTCACTATTATGATTTTCCTAGCCACCACCCAACACGCGGCGGTAAACTTCGGACAGTATGATTATGGTGCATGGGTAGCAAATATGCCTTTTGCACTGTATAAACCTTTCTCTTCTCTTTATACTGTAAATACAGAAGAGGAACGAGAAGAAATCTTGTTAAAATGGTTACCGGGACGACAACAAACCATTAAACAAATCGTCTTAGTTAAGGTTTTAACCATTCTTCCACCTATTACCAGTAAGAGTCTTTTAACCCTACCCAATCCCTTCAAACAAGAGGAGGATAAACAGGCATTTAAAGACTTCAAGAAACAGTTAAAAGAGATTGAATCTCAACTGAAAGAACGAAACAAGAAATTGAAACAAGAAGGCAAAACCCCTTATGTTTATTTACAACCTTCTCGTATTCCCCAAAGTATCGCTATTTAGTTGATTTCAATTATCACATCGTCAGTATCAGGATTTTGAGGTTTAGGTGATTTACAGGATGGTTTAGTCAGTAGGTAGCATAGTTTAAAGATTGATAAACTTTGTTCTATTAATTCCATTGATCTTTGCTAGAAATTGAAACCAAAAAAATCCTGAAAATCCACCAATCTTATCTAATCCTGATACTAACAATGAGTAAGCTATCTACACCAAACCAACCCGTTTATGATAAATAAAAGATATTTTATCCTAACTATAATAACTGAAAATAATAATTGTATAGTCTGGCATTGTATCCTAGTTTTTTAGGAAATTGGTATTATAGCAGAAATTTATGTCCAACTACTCGGTAGGGTTTTCTGAGCATAAATCAGGGGCTGCATCATTTTCAATTTCTTCAATTTTTCTTTGATTAGCCTCTTCATCTTCAGGTACCCAAATTTTCTTTTCATCGTCCAATTTTGCCTTAGTATATACTCCTAAACGCCAGTTACAAGCTGATTTTATTTGTTTATAATCGAATTTAGCTTTTGTTAAAATAGCTCCTTTTAAATTAGCTTTTGTTAAAATAGCTCCTTTTAAATTAGCTCCTTTTAAATTAGCTCCTTCTAAATTAGCTCTTTGCATATTCTTGATCACTTGAGGCACTGGAGGTAAAATCCTTGAAATAGGCGAATTTTGTCCCTCATTATCATTTTGGGAGGGATTACCGAACTTAGCATTACTCAGATTTGCCCCAGTCAGAGTTGCATTAGACAAATTCGCTCCTATTAAATCAGCGTTGTTCAATTGTGCCTTGGAAAAATCCGCATTACTGAGATTTGCTCCCCTCAAGTTAATTCCTTTTAAATCAGCACCTTCAGCCTTTACCTTTAAGTAGGTTAAATTAGCCCCTTCTTGTACTAATTGTTCTAATGCAAATCGACTCACTCCTCGAAACTCTTCTGTATCTGAGTGAATCATTTCCCAAGGGCGATAACGCTTTTCAACATCAGGTTTAAGAACATTATTAACAAAAGTGATCACAACAAACACAATCGACAGACGACCCAAGTTTTCCAGAAGCGGAAAAATATCAAGTTCTTGTGTCCACTCATTCATTTTTTCTATCCGAGGCTCAATTGTAAACCAGAGAAACCGTTGCCACCGAGATTGTTTTCGCTGAGCTTGAATTCTTTGCTTACGGTACAGTTCAAACATCTGAATATAGAGTTCAGAAGGGATTCCATAGGACGCTTCAGCATTATTGGCTTTTTGTATGAGATGATACCTACGATTAACTTTATTGTGGATTAAATTCAACTTCGCGAATTCATTTTTTAATTGATCTAATTTTTCTTGTTCTTCATCTGAAATCAGCAGTGTCTGCAATTGATGTATATCAAGAATAGTTTCTTCATTAAAAGTTTGACTAGCCGGCTGTATCTCTTTAGAAATTCGTTTTTCTAGTTGAAGACGTTGGCAACGAACCTGTTTTAAGCCAGTTTTTCGAGTAATTTGCCAGTTTTGAATACAAGCATCTGTTAAATCTGAGTAACTCAAATCTGCTTCATCAAGTTGAGTATTAACAAAACTAACACCTCGTAAATCAGCACCCCGTAAATCAGCACCGCGCAAATCAGCATCTTCAAAATTGGCATTGGTTAAATTAAAAGAGTTATGGTTGCCAGAATTGCCATAATAACTGAGACGAATTCCTCGCAAATCACAACCCTTAAAATCTTTTGTCGGTTTTTCAGTTCTCTCTCTTAAGCAAAAGTGGATGAGTTTTTTTAAGCTAGGTGGCCAATGACGATAAATCTTAATTAACTTTCTGATAGATTGAGATTCATGAGGAAAGTTATTACTAAATAGCTGCCGAATCTGGGGATAGCGAAGATAGTTATCGGGATAACGAAGATAGTTATGACGATAGTTATGACTAACAAATTTAGCATATTCTAATTGCCGAGTTCCATTCCACACAGCATGGGTTAAATCAGCATTAGTAAAGTCAGCATTTTTCAGAGAAGCAAATGAAAAATCAGCACAAGTTAAATCCGAGTGTCGAAAGCGAGTTCCAAACCTACCGAATAGATGAAATAACCAAACTGAACGATCACGAATCCCTCGATAGTTGGGGTTATCTTCAATCGCTCTAAAAGCTAGATAGGAACCCAACAAAACCATTAATATGCTGGCAAAAATTAAACATAATATCTTTACAATTACCTCCCATTCTTTGAAATTATAATTATCCCAAGTTATTACGAAGAATAAAACCAAGATAATGCTCAAAACTGCTCCAACTATAACTACGCTTTTCCATTTTCCCCAACCTAAAATTATCTCTAATTCAGCAATTGTCACCGCAGTACGAATCGATAACAACGGCAATAACACCAAACAGGTTGCTATTGGTTCAATCACCTCAGATTTTGCTATGTAAGTATAAGTATAGAGAATTAACACACAAAGGGCGAGTAAAAATACAGGTGGTAATACTACAAGAAAGCGATTAATTTTCCAGAAAATTTGAACAATTCTAATTATGCCAATTAGAACCATGACCAATGCTGATATTATTATTAGGGGTTGATTGGTCATAACAAGAAGAATAGTTAATGCAGTAAAACCAAGACCAATAACGGCCTCATCCATATCTTTAAATACACTCGAACATAGGAAATGGAGAAATCCAACAAGAATAATTAAAAGATAGACAAAAATAGAGAATTCTTGAGTTTCACTGGTGGAATTAATGATTTGTGACTCTAATAGAAAATAGAAAGAGAACGCAGGTATAAAAGCAATTAAAAAACCCAAAATTGAACAAAAAATTATAGTTAAAAGGTTAATTCCAAAGGTAAAAGGGACACCAGATTTACTGTGAGTAAAGTTAGACTGTTTCAGCTTAGTTTTACTAAAATTTGTCCCATAAAGTTTCGCCTTACTAAAATTATTTTCTTTTAGATGTCGTCCTGCAAAATTGGCCCTGTGCAATGAGGCATTGTGAAAATTTATGTTTTTTAGGTTAAGACTTCTGCTAAAGTCAATCCCTTCCAGTTTTGCACTTCTAAAATCAGCCCCATTGAGATTAGAATGAGCAAATTTTGTTCTTATTCTTAAGGGTCTAAAGGGACTTGGTGTCCATGAGTATAGCCATGCCAACAATAATGGAGGTATTGCTATAAAAGTAATGTTACAGAATAAAATAAATGATAAATTGCTTAGGCTTAGTAAGTCAGAGAAAGATACTGCTGGCCAAAACGACCAATTAATACCTATGTAATAAGCCGATATAATCCAGACTAAGGGAATTATTTTTATCCAATCAATACAACTAGCTTTTACCCGACTAAAATCTGCTTCTGTCAGATTAGCCTTACTAAAATCTGCTTCTGTCAGATTAGCCCTACTAAAATCACTTTTTTCTAGATTTAGTTCTCTAAAATTTGCTCTTTCCACTGAAGCATTATGAAAATTTACTTTTTCTAGATTCTGACTTTTGCTAAAGTCAATTTCTTCCAGTTTCGCACTTCTAAAATCAACCCCATTTAGATTAGAGTGATCGAATTTTGTTTTTATTCTTAACGTTTTTACGGAAATTGGTATCAATGGGTATAGCCATCCGAAAACTAATAGAGGTATCACTACAAAAATAGTGTTACAGAATAAAATAAATGATAAATTGCTTAGGCTTAGTAAGTCAGAGAAAGATACTGCTGGCCAAAGCGACCAATGAATCCATATACAATAAGCCGATATAGTCAAGATTAAGGGAATTATTTTTCTCCAATCAAGAAAACTAGCTTTTACCTGACTAAAATTTACCCCTGTTAAATCAGCGTGACTAAAATCAACTCCCTTTAACTTAGCATTACTAAAGTTAGTATGTTGAAGTTTTGCCCCCTTAAAATTTGTTCCTGTTAAAATAGCATTACTAAAGTTTGCCCCTGTAAAATCAGCATTTTTTAGGTTTTTATTTTTTAGAATAATATTAGAAAAATCTCGATGACCTTCATTGTATCGAAGACGTAATTCTTGGTCTGTAATCTTTCTCCTGGTATTATTTTGCATCTTGAACTTAGCCTTAATTGTCGGTGATGTTGACCAAAATTAGTTCCTTGGAAATTATTTAGTATTCGTCTATCTTTTATAAGAAATAAAGTTAAAGATATTATTAATATTATTCAAGAATATCAATGTTGTTTCAATTATTAATAATAATTTAACAAATATATAGAGTTAATTTACCTATTTTTACCTGTAAAAAAGTAAAAAACCGAGAAAAAGCTTAAGATTTTACATTTTAAACTCAACTTAACCTTTTAATTACTTATTTTTATCCTGTCTTGATGATACTTGATTTTCGTGAGGAGTAATTCGTCGTAATTGTTAGCATTTTTGAGAATCATCCTCATTAAGAAACACCATCCCTAACTTTTGGAGAATATGAAAAATATCTTAAAAATTGTTGCTGCTTTAAGCACTGCGGCCAGTGTTGCTACCGTTGGTGCTAACGCTGCTCAAGCACAGTTCACAACCAATCATCCCGAAGCACAAATGAAAGGACTTCCTGGTTGGGAGACGGAAGCCATCTTTACTATCGGAGAAACCATTAATGGTTACGCTCCCACAGGTATTTTAGATGGGATCGGAGCCTTTAAACTTAACGATAACACCGTTCGCTTTCTGGTGAATAGTGAGTTAAACGGTGGCTTAGGTTATGACTATGATCTCAATACCCTAGATGGTGATCCCAGCAATGATGTTACCGTGCCAGGCGGTGCGCGTATCCATTTCTTTGATGTAGATATCAAAAGCAAGAAAGTGGTTGATGGAGGATTAGCTTTTGATCGCATTTTTGATCGTGCTGGCAACTTAATCACCGATACCAGTCAGTTTCCTCTCGGTGCCTCCTTAAACCGTTTTTGCTCTGGGATGCACGTTGATGCAGGAACGTTTGGTTTTGTGGACGATATCTACTTTGCTGGTGAAGAAACGAACGGTGGGACTGAGTTTGTCTTAGATGTGGCCTCAATGGGATCTGCACAAGGAGGCGCGTTATATGCTGCACCTGCGTTGGGTCGTGCTGCTTGGGAAAACATTACCCCTATTGATCCTGGTAATGAGAACCAAGTCGCTTTACTGGTTGGAGACGATCGCGAAGCAGCCCCTATGTATTTATACGTTGGGGAAAAAGATACTTCTGCCGAGGCTGGTTTCTTAGAAAGAAACGGTTTAGCTCAAGGAACTCTCTATACCTGGGTTGCTGACACTGGGGAAACAACCCCTTCTCTGGGTGGGTTTACCACTGGTGCCAATCTCTCTGGTACTTGGGTTCCCGTTGTTAATGTTGATCCTGATGCGCCTGATGCTGATGATAGCGACGGTTTTGACTCTGACGGTTATGCCACCCAAGATGGGTTAGATACCCAAACTGGTCGGGCTGCGTTATTAGGTAATACAGAGGTTTCTGGTTTAACGAACGTTGGTGCCTTCTTATTCTCTCGTCCCGAAGATGTGGCCACTAACCCCAACGACCTCACTGAAATTGTTATGGCTTCTACGGGTCGCAGTAGTGTCTTTCCTGAAGATAGTTGGGGAACCACCTATACTTTCAAGAACGATCTTACCAGCTTAACGGCTGAGGCCACCGTTCTTTATGCTGGAGATACTGCTGGAGACGGGCAGTTTGTTGGACCCGACTTTGGACTGCGTAGCCCTGATAACTTAGACTGGGCAGATGATGGCAAAATCTACATTCAAGAGGATCGTTCTTTTGGTGGTTTTTGTGATACCAGTGGGGAAGAAGCCTCTATTTGGCAACTTGATCCAACGAATAGTAAGTTAACACGCATTGCTCAAATGGATCGTAGTGTTGTCGTTCCTGATGGTGTTACTGATGGAGATCCCACAGACTGTGGTGACTGGGAAAGTTCGGGTATTTTGGATGTGACCGAGCTATTTGGTAGCAAAGGCAGACTCTTTATCTTAGATACTCAGGCTCATAGTCTTCGTGATGGGATTATTGCTGATGCCAACTTAGTACAAGGGGGTCAGTTAATTTTCATGTCTGAGTCAGTACCTGAACCCAGTTCAACCCTTGGACTGTTAGCTTTAGCTGGTGCTGTTGGTGCTGGCAGCTATAGACGTAAGCGCAAAAAATAGGAGTCATACCCTTAGCAGGGATAACTCCCACTCAAATCATTAATATATTCATACTCTAACAAACGATACTAGGGATTGGTCTTGAGCCATGTCCCTATTTTTTTTGACTAATCCAGAAAATTTCGCTATTATCGTAAGTGTGGTATGCCCCCCCAGGGCATTTACCCTAAGAAGAAATTTTGCGATAAGTTAAGTAAAGTAAAGAAAAACTCATAATATACATAAAGGTTAACAAAACGTTGATTTCCTCCCCATCCACAGTTACCAACCCATCCTTAACCCCCTCAGATCACTCGTCTGCGGGTCAAACTGCTTTTAGTAATCAAGCGGTCAAAAATTGGTTAACGTTCCTAGCATCGGGCTTTTTAGTGTCCGTTCCTGTGTTCATTGAAGCCCCTTTAGTGCGTTTTTACCCTGAAATCAGCGTAATCATGACAATAGGATGGTTAGGGTTAGCCTTCTATCTAATGAAGCGACCGAAGACCCATTTATGGGGCGATTTACTGTTCGGGTTTAGTTGGAGTTGGTTAGCGGGTGCCATTTATTGGGGCTGGTTTCGTTGGGAACCTTTAATCCATCTTCCCGTTGAATCCATCGGGGTTCCGGTGGCCTTGTGGTGTCTTTGGCGCAGATGGGGACAAGTGGGAAATTTCTTTTACATCGGTTCCTTATTAGGGACAGCCATCACCGACGCTTACTTTTATGTGACTGGGTTAATTCCTCACTGGCGACAACTGATGCAAGTTGATCCCAGTTTAGCCACCCCTATTTTCCAATCCGCCTTAGAACAGGTGCAAACCCCTTGGGGGATGAGTTGGGCAGTAGTCTTAGCTAATTGTTTATTGGGAATCGGTTTATGGGCGATGCAAAAATCAGATCCCCATTGGTGGGCATTAGGGGGGGCTATATTAAGTACAATCTTAGTGGATAGTCTCTTTTGGTTTGCGGCCTGTTTGGCGTAAATCGGTACAATATTAAGAGACTATCAGCCTTTGATTGTTGTCCTGCTCCCATCCGATTAAACCTCTGTGGATAATCTCGCAAACACACCTCATCTGTTGCTACATACCGCTAAGGGTAAACGCTACTTTCCTTTAGCGGGAAAGAACTATTGGACGATTGGACGAGGAAGGGACAACGATTTTGCCATTGGAGATCATTGTATTTCCCGTAACCATGCTATTTTGCAATCCACAGAAACGGGAGATTTTTTGTTGATTGATTTAGGCAGTCGTAACGGAACCTTTGTTAACGATCGCCGTGTTAGTATTCCTGTGACGCTAAAAAGTGGAGATAAAGTCACCTTTGGCAAGACTGAGGTAGATTTTCATGGGCCAGTACGTAATGAAAACGACATTACCCCTCCAGAGTTTGCTGATCGGGATACGATGGTGTTACACGAACGTCGCTTAACCTCGGTGATGGTGGTGGATATGAGGAATTTTACTACCCTGACGCGACAGTTAGATGAGAAAGTCTTATCCTCTTTGATTGGGAATTGGTTTCGTCAAGCAGGAGAAATTATTCGCAATGCTGGGAGTTGGGTGGATAAATACATTGGGGATGCGGTGATGGCGATCTGGTTTCATGGGGAAAATGAAGTGACCAAAGCTGATGTGATCCAAATTTTCCAAGCGGTGCGGGATCTCAATCAAATGACGAAACAGCTTAGCCAGCAATATCCAGTCCCCTTTGAATTAAAGATTGGTGCAGGAATTAATACGGGGTATTCGATGGTGGGTAATACTGGCAGTGGAGATCACCCCGATTATACTGCCATTGGAGACACGGTTAACGCGGCCTTCCGCCTAGAGTCTGCTACAAAGGAATTAGGGTTAGATGTGGCCATAGGAGAAGAAACCTATCTCTATTCAGTCGAATTAAACAGCATTGAGAAAATAATGTCTCAATATACCCTTAACCTTAAGGGCTATGAGCAACCCACCATTACTTATGGGGTGACCTTTAAAGATTTAGAAAATCTTTTACAGATTAATCAAGTTGAAATATAACATAACTAAGTCAAAACCTTTATAGTTATTTAATGATCTCCCTTGAAAAAATATGTTACCTTCCATAGAGAGCTTTTCATAGGAATTCTCCTAGGAGATTTTATTGTCTAACATTGAAAAACTTTAGATTTCACCAGGATGAGGACTGCTATGGGAAGACAGAAAACTTAAAATGTTACTAATCATACCTAATCACTCAAATAATTCAGATATACTAAGTTAGAATCACATTAAAAAAACCCCTTTAAAAACCCTAACTTACTATTGAAAGCCTAATCTTAGGAATAATGAATAAATATCCTTAGGCAAGCTAATTAATTAGTAAGTCTAATTAATACTATTAATATTTTTTATACCTCTATTATGAAAACAAAATCAATGAGTAGTATTCCTAGATTTAATTGGTCTGCTAATCAGAATCTTCAATCAGAGGTTGTTGTTAAAACAATCAATGCAGTTGAAGAAACCCGTGAAGCCTTACAACTCCTGCAAGCCCGTAAAGTTGTTATCTTAGTCTTAGATCAACTCAGTGTAGATAAAGCACAACGGGTGGTAGATTGGATGGCAGGAGGGGCCTGTGCCATTGATGGGCAAACTTTTTGGATCAGTGAGAAAACATTTATTTTTGTCCCCAATCAAGTTGAGATACAATCTCAACGCTCGGCTCCAACTTCTCCCTCGCCTTGTTTAACCAATTCCTGGCGAGAAATCCCCGATTGAGGTACGAAAATCGAGGGATTTCTCGCCAGGGCATAACCTACTGGACAAAACTAATAGTTTCTTGTAAAATCAACTCCAGCGAGGCAAATAACAGTAATAGACCCGCTTG
>JASJDN010000127.1 GCA_030065205.1 Crocosphaera sp. | reverse complement strand
CCATCGCCATTAAAATCCCCTAGTTTCCATTGATGACCACTTAAAGGCCCTCCATGATCTCGCCATAGTTGAGTAGTAAAACCATTTCCATTAGATATAGAAACATAATAATCATTATTCTCATTAGCAACAATTAAATCTGTTTTGCCATCACCATTAAAATCTCCTAATTTCCACTGGTGGGTACTTAAAGAACCTCCATGATTTTGCCAAACTTTTGTTATAAAACTATTTCCGTTTGAAAGACCAACAAAATAATCATTTTGTCCATTAACAATCATTATATCAGTTTTGCCATCGCCATTAAAATCCCCTAGTTTCCATTGATGACCACTTAAAGGCCCTCCATGATCTCGCCATAGTTGAGTAGTAAAACCATTTCCATTAGATAGAGAAACATAATAATCATTGTTAGCATTAGCAACAATTAAATCAGACTTTCCATCACCATTAAAATCCCCTAATTTCCATTGATGACTACTTAAAGTTCCACCATGATATTGCCAAATAATTGCAGGGTTAAATCCATTTCCGTTAGATAAAGAAACAAAATAATCATTATTAGGATTAGCAAAAATCAAGTCAGATTTACCATCGCCATTAAAATCACCTAATCTCCATTGTGAATTACTTAAAACCCCTTCATGATTTTGCCAAAGAGTTGTTTGATTAAATTGAGCATTATCAGCAATAAGAAGCTGATTAATAGTATCTTTTTTCTGTTCAATATAATTCTGTAAATTAGTTTCTAACCATATTTCTTGTTGAGCATCTGTTAAATCAATTTCAATAACTAAATCTTGCGTTTTTAGATCAATTTCTTCATTTAAAATCTCAATTAAATCAGAACGTAATGACTCAGACGCTTGACTTCCTAATGTTGCATATTCTTTTTCTAACCTAGTTAAAGTAGAAATATGTTCTATTTTTTCAGACAATAAATTAACCTGTTGTTTCTGAGTCTTTAAAACAGCGATCGCCTCTTCTAAACTATCAACAGACTCCCCTAAAGCATCAGCATAATTAACTTGCGCTTCTTGACGTGCGATCGCCTCTTGTAACTGTATTTTATCTAATAAATATTCCCCTTCAGGATCAGCTAAATTATCCTCTATATAACTCTCTAATTCATTAACAGCTTCGGTGCGTTTTTCCGATAAATTCCAGACATCAACGGTCAACTGATGAGACTCTTGTAAATTCTCTAACCAAATAGCAGATAAACTCTCAATTTCCTCTGCTAACTCCGCACCTAAAATAACATAACCTTCAATACTATCCGCTTCTAAAGCAACCGTTACCGCTTCTTCTGACGCTGCTTGAGACTGTAAAGAATTCAACCTTTCTGAGATGATTTCTTCCCCTTCTACTGCTAAATATTGTTGCCATAACTTGACAACTTCGGGGGTATCTTCATCAATAGTCCAATCTAAAAACCCTGTTACATCTTCTGCTAATAAATAAGCATTAATGGTTTCAAAATCAGTTAATTCTGCCTCTGCTAAGGTTTCCGTTGCTTGTAACTCTTGTAACTGAGTTTGTAAATCTAATAACGTTTGATTCGCATTATTAACAATGATTTCTTGTTCAACAATTTCCTGATTAGTTAACCTCTCTAAGTCTTCTGTTTGCTGCTGTATTTGTAACTTAACAGACTCTAATTTTTGAGCAGTATCTAAACCACTCAAGGATAATAAATCCTTTTGTGATTCTAACCGTAACACATGAGCAATTAACTCCTGTTCAAGAATAGGAATAAATAGGTTTGTATCCTTAATTTCTTTGTGTAATACCGAAATATTAGCAGCTAAATCATCCGCTTGTTTATCCAAGGCCGCAGCTTTAGCATATTCTTGATCTCGCAACGCTATTTTATTATAATCTGTTGTCCAACCATACTTTTTCTTACCCGATCTTCCCGTACCAACAACACCCCAAACCTTACTTTCTTGGTTATATTGAGCAGCTAAACTATTATGATGTGCTTCCTGTTGTCTTAAGTCATGAATTTGACTGTGATAAGTAGTAATTAAAACCTGTTTATCGCTAATTTCCTGACGAAGTTTCGCTATTTCTTCCTCTGTATCAAAAATATCTTGTTTAATCTCATCAACCTTAGCTTGAATAACTAACTTTTCCTCATCAGAAAACTTTTCTATAGATTCTTTTTGTTCCTCAAATATCTCTATCTCCTTGACTAAATTTGCTTTTTGTGCTATTAATTTTTGTAATCTTTCTTCTTCAACCTGATAATATTCATCAGCAAAAGTTAACCTCTCTTCAACCGTTTCTATCTGAGAAGCTGTAACAGTAACATTAGCTTTTAAGTCATCATAATCATCTAAAAAGACTTGAAAAGCAGCATCAAAGGCAATCTTTAAATAATTAATTGCTGTTTCATTATTCAACAACCCTAAACCAGATAAAAACGCTGTTAAATCGTTGTGTGACTGGGTTAATAATTCGATGGCTAATTTAGTGTTCATAATAAGAATAAAGAATAATAAAAGTTAAATTAATTTGACATGAGGATAAGCGAGAATATTTCGGTCAATTGTCATTAAAGGACAATCATAAATTCTAGCTGTTGCTACAATAATTCTATCCGCAGGATCTTTATGAAAGTCGTCAGGTAAAGAATAAGATTCAATAGCGATCGCAGGAGTAATAGGAATCAATAAAACCCCTTCTTCTGCCAAAGCAATCGAAAACCATTCTTTTAAAGGTTTCGGAAGAATTAAACGACCTCGAACAACTAACCGTGAAATCTCAATTAAACTAATACTAGAAATTCCAATTCTATCCCTACGGGAATTTTCAATAATCCCTTTTTGTTGTTCAGTAATTTGAGGAGAATCTTGATTCCACCACAACCAAATATGAGTATCAAGAATAATCATTTTCCATCTCCCACTCATCAACAGGAATTCCTGATTCTTCAGGGGTTCCGAGAAATTCAAACGGTTGTGTTCCGGCTAAAGCGGGTTTAGATTTTATTTGAGAACTTGTATCATTTTTAACCTCCTTTTTAAATAACAAAAAATCCATAAAATCTAGCATTTGTTGTTGTTGTTCTGGTGTTAATTGATGAAACTTGTTTAAAATTACTGTATCTTGAATCATTGCTTCAGTCATAATTTAACCTCTGTCTTGATGAACTATGTTAATTGATTTACCAATAACCTCAAATATTTAACCAGTTAACTAAATCATCAATGGTAGAGAAATCTAGTAAAGCTTCTCCTAAAGCTTCCACTTCATCAATAGTTAACTCCGTGATTTTAGTTTCTAATGATGGAGGAATATTCCCTAACTTTCGTTTAAGTTGACGAAGAATTAAACTTTTTTCTCGTTCAATAGCTTGATCATTTCTCGGTTCAATACCTCGTTCAAACAACCAGTTTCTGACATCATTAACTGAAGAAAAATCGAATAAAGCTTCTAGTAAACTGTCTACCTGATCAATAGTTAATCCCATAATATTAGTTTCTAATGATGGAGAAATATTCCCTAACTTTTGTTTAATCAGACGAATAATAACCCCTTTTTGTCTTTCAACAGTTTGTTCAATACCTTGTTCAATACCTTGTCGCATCCAACTGGTAGTAATTTCCATAACATCCTCCTGTACGGGTTTACTAAATGTGTTAATTTCTGTTTGAAATCCTCAAATATTTAACCAGTTAATTAAATCATCAATGGTAGAGAACTCTAGTAAAGCTTCTCCTAAATCTTCCACTTCATCAATGCTTAACTCTGTAATTTTAGTTTCTAATGATGGAGGAATATCCCCTAACTTTCGTTCAAGTAAGCGCATTATTAGAGAGCGTTTTCCCTGTTCAATACCTTGTCTCATCCAACTGGTAGTAATTTCCATAACATCCTCCTGTACGGGTTGACTAAATGTATCAATTTCTGTTTGAAATTGTATTTCTTCTGAACGATTTAAGGTTAGATAAGTGTCCACAAACCCCGAAATTAATTGCATTCTCGCCGGGTCTAATTTTAATGTTACCAATAACCTCAAACATTCTGCTTTCACTTTGGGTCGATCTTTAGGATCAATCTTCATTTTCGCCATTAATGCAGACGCGACAGGGTTAGATTGATTGAGAAAATCTCGCCAATTTAATCGATTTAATTGAATCACCTGATAATTAAATTCTAACACTTTAAAATCAGGGAATGTTACCTCATATTGTTTGACTGCTTCTTTATTAGGACTGTCATAAGAAAAGATGACAATAGGATACACTGGTAAAGAAAACTTCTCATGAAAACGGGCAAAATAAGTAAACATTCGTCGATTAAATTGCGGTTTAGCGGTTGCTTGTGCTTCCACATGAATTAAAAAATAAGCATCCTTTCCTTGAAATTTAACCTTAGCAATTAAATCCCCTTCATACTTCTCTCCTTCGGTAACGTCAGTGAAAATTTCTTTATCTAAAAAGGTAATCGATTCCTGATCCAAATAAGTGAGAACTTCAGGAAAAAACAAGTCAATAAACTCTACAAAAAATGTAGAGATTAATTCCTTAAATAAACGATCATGGTCAATCATCATAAGTTCCCTAATTACTCTTCAAAAAGATAGTTGTCATCATCATCTTTTTTCAACCGTAATTTACCGTCAACCATTTCATAAATAGGGTGTTTAAAAAGAGGAATCCCTTGCTTTTCTTTGACCTTACCTAACCCATCTAAAACAACAGGACAAGTCACTAATTCTCCTAATTCATTAAATACCCAGTCTTGTGTCTGAGGATCTCGTAATGGGGTGGGATAAATCGGTAACCCATTACTACTTTTTAAAGTCTCTCCTAACTCATTTTTAACTGGGTGTAAAAACACCTGTTTTCCTTGGGGGTTAATAACAGGTTGTTGTGTCTTGGGATCTCGTAGAGGAATCATCCCAGGAATGGGCATTTTAACCGCTATATTTTCAGTTGTAGGGGTTCGTAATCGAGGTAAATTTTGATCGCTGATGTCATAATGTTGGCTGTATTGAATCGCAGCTTTTTTAAAGCCAAACTTTTCAAGTAACTTTTGAACCGCCGTTTGTTCAATACTAATCAGTAAATCAAGATCACTAATTTTCAGTTCTTTAGCTAAAGCGATCGCACTTTCAATTAATAATGAAATAGCTTCGGGTTTACGGTGTGGCGGTTGAATGTACATCCCGATCGCGCCACCGATACGACGAGGTAAAAAGGGACTATCATTAACATCTTCATAGTCTAATGTGGGGGTTTCATCATGAACATAAGTGAACAAAAACCCGACAATTTCTTGGCTTTCTCCATATTCCAAAAGAAACCCATAAATAGATGGGGAAGCCAACTTTTTTTTAACATAGGATACGTAGTCAAAATCGGTTTTGAGAATGATGGAGGGGTCATATTTGGCTCTTTCTTGAAGAAACGTTTGCCAAAGGGGAGCGATCGCCGTTGCATCGTCAACCTTCCCTAGTCGTTGCTGATACATTTAAGAACTATTAATTGCGGTTGAAAAAGATTCCACCAAAATTTACACTCAACTAACAAAATTAGTCAAGAGCAGAAAAAGACTTTGCGATCGCCAGCTATAGCAGTTTTTAATATTTTAGTGAAGTTAAGTGTGGGGAGTGTGGGTAAATTTTTATAAATTAGTTAATATTTTGCCATTCTTCTGCTTCGGTAAATAACCCAAGATGCTTAATATTAGTGGTACTGACAACAATGTATCTACCTGGAAACTGATTGACTAATAGTTGCCAATGAGCAGCAATGATGATATCAATATCTAACGAGTTATTTGCTGCCGTTGGAGTTCCCTGTAAACGAGAAATTGACCAGATTTCTGCGGCCATATTAGCTACTTCTTCATCAACAATTAAAACGTCAACAAATTGTCTTAAATTGTTAACTTGTTGTAGTCCTTTAGAAGTTCCCCCCTGTTTCACTGATAAGATTAAACTTCGTTTTAGTTCATAAAAGCAGAGGGATGATGAAACAAAATAAACCCCTCTTGCTAATAAACGCTCAAACCAAATTTGACAAGCTAAGGACTCTCCCTCTTTTTTAGGATTTGACAATAATCCTAAGATATTGGTGTCTAAAAAAACTAACATAATTGAAACCCGTTAGGAAAAGAATTTTCGTGACCGATTTTCATCAATGATCTTCTTAACCATTTCCCATGTTTCATCAGCTTTTTTAAGTTCTTCTTCACTCATTTTTGAGACTTTTTCCCTCCATTTACGCATCATTTCGATTCCTTCTTGATTAATTCTAATTTGTTCCTCTCTTGTTCGTCCATAATGTTTCATTTCGGGGGGTAATTTACCCATAGGTGCGGGATATTCTTCGTGATCGAGACTGGAATGGGGTTTCTGTTGCATGGTTAATCACCTCTAATGAAGTTCGTAATTGTTTAATAATTTTATGTACTTACAGTAATTATATCACAGATAAATTAAGGGGATTTAAACAGTTTTTTCTTCTTAATTGTTATCTTACCCCCTAACTGTTCATATACACCAGTTAAAAAGATTATAACCAGTTTCCGATTAAAGTGTAAGCAGACCAATAGAAAGGATGACGATACCAAGGGTTTTTTAACATGGTTAATTGTGCTTGTCTTAAAGCTTCTGCTTTTGATAGTTTATTATTAGCTAATTGTTCATAAAAATGTTTCATTATCACTGCAGCAGCTTGATCATTTACTGACCATAATGTTGCTAGGGTACTTCTAGCACCTGCGCGAACTGCAAACCCTGCTAATCCTAACGCAGCGCGACTATCTCCTGATGCTGTTTCACAAGCACTTAAGATTAATAATTCAATGGGATTTGTTCCTCTGGGATCATTTTCTTTGAGTAATTCTTCTAATTCCAACACATTAATATAACTATCCCAAGCAACGATAAATGTTCGTTCAAATTCAGAACTAAATTGACCATGAGTTGCAAAATGAACGATAGGAAAAGATTGGTCTTTTAAGATAGTTTTTAAACTATTTAAGGTAAATTCTTGATTGAGTAAAGTTGTAGTTCTAACTTGCCTTTGAATTGATTTTAATTCCTGTTGAACATAAAGTAAAGGCACAAAATTTTCTTGCTGAAACGTCTCCGTCAGTCCGCCAAAAAGTGTTGTTAGCCCTCGATTTTGTAAAGGTTTTGGTGATAATAAGTTTAACCCAGGACTCAAGGCTACTTGATAATTTTCAATGAGATAGTTTTTACCATCATATAACGCATTAAGAGGGGCATTTCTAAAAATTCCATCGGGAACAAATACTAGGGTTTCAATCTTAGCTTTCTGTAATTTTTTAAGGAAGGGTTTAACTAACCATTCATATAAAACTTTTCCATCATCAAAAAACGCTCTTTGACTACGTATAACAATATTATAGCGAAATTGTTTAACTTGTTTTTCTAATTCTTCTTGAGAAATTGGTGTAATATGAACAGCTAAGGGTTGATTCGGTAAACTAACTAAAACTGCCAAGCGATCGCGTAAAATCATAGGATAGATGATGGCAGCATTTGGATCAATTTTAGCCACATCGACTGGTTCACTTTCAACACAAATATCATTGAAAAAGTTATTTAATTGGGCTGTTTGTAAGGCTTCAATTTGTTGCCGAGCTTGTTCTAACTTTTCGGGTTCAACTTTTTCTTGATTATTTATTGGTAATAATAAACTGAGTAGTTCTCGATAAACGGGTTCAACTTTTTCTTGGAAAGAAAATTGAGTTTCTCTATTATTAGCTAAATCAACTGTTAGTTGCTTTAAGTTGGTAACCGCTTCTAAATAAGCAGAGATTGCTTCTTCTTTCATTGTCATACTAGCCAAAATTCTTCCCAGTTGCCATTGCAATAGGTAGGTTGTACTAGGCAATTGTATCCCTTGAGATTTAATTAATGCTTGTTCAGTTAATTCTTTTGCTTTCTCATTTAATTGGCCACTGCTTAAATTGATTTGATTAATATCAGTAAAATTATAGGCTTCTGCACATTGATATAAATTACTTTCTTGTACATTCCTAGCATTACAAGTGATATGAATAGCTAGTCTTTCGTATAATTTTCCTAGGTCACCGATGGCATAAATACTGCCTTTTTCATAGCCAATCATTTCAGATTGTTGTTGAGCGTTTTCTAATAAACTTTTAATTTTTTGCCAAGATGGTAATACATCCGAAAACTCAGCTAAGTTACTCCATTTTAGTAAAAGATTAGCTAAATAAATTTGACTATGAATTTTAGTCTGATTAAGAGAAACTGTTGACAAATTATTTTCTATATCGATTAATAATTTTTGTGCTTCTATCCATGATTTTTGTCCAATCAATAAATTAAGTTGAGATAATTGAACTTTTAACTTAGTTTCAAGGTTAGTTGCTGTTATAATAGCTTGCTGATAATTATTTTTTGCCCCTTCAATATCATTTTGTAATTCTAAATTTTGTCCTAAATTTAATAACATAGATGCTTTGACATCAGCAGAAGATACTTGAGCTAAAATATTATTTAGGATTGCTTCAGAACTATCTAAATTTCCCTGTTGACGTAACAGTTGTGCCAAACTTAACCATCCCGCTTGTTGTAATGGGGTTAAATTGTTTGATAATAAATCAGTAATCTTCTTAAAGGTTAATTCATTACAACTCAAACTATCATCAATTAAATGACTAGCTAGTTTTTGACAAGCTTGTGTATATAATCCTAATGATTGTAAAGCCCTAGATTGATTAATATTGGTACGTAAAATACCAGAACTATCTTTAACTTTTTTATAAGTTGTAGTCGCTTTTTCCCAACTCGATAAAGCAGCTAAAGGATTACCTTTAGCTAACAATAACGTACCTTGAATATTAAAAGCTTCAGCTAAAATAGGGGTAATGGTATCATCTTGAGGTTGAGACTGTAATAAATTCAAACTTTGGTTAATAGAATTATCTGCTTGTTGCCATTGTCCCAATTGACTGTAAGCCAAAGCCAGATAACTTAACACTTTACCTTGATTAATAAAGTCCCCTTGTTGTTCATAAGTTTCAACGATTTTTAACCAAGTGGCAATAGCCTGATGGATATCTCCTTGTTGATACCATTCCCTTCCCTGTTGTTCTTCAACCGTAAGAATAGAAGTCGCCGTAACTCTATTCCCAGAAAAATTGAACCCAGAAAACGTTAAAAGGAAGCTCAAAAATAATAACAGTAAAAAACGAAACCATGAACCAAGAATCAAAAGCATTTTACCTTTACTCGTCCCCTTCTATTGTACGCATCAGTCCACTTTAAAATAACAATAATGATAATCTAGAGATTTTCTATAAAATTTTCAGATCCATAACTGAAGCGCGTTACTCTAAGATTAAGACTGATATAATACATGCAAGCGGTATAAGAGAGAGTAGCCGTGGTGGGCGAACTCCCCGTTGTACAAAACCTAGACACCACCAATCCTTTAAGGATTGCGCTAACCTCGATGTCCCTCTTAAAGCTTGGAATAGCAGAATGGACAGGGTAGCTGAAAAACACAACTTTTGACCTGCGGAACGCGGGGTAAAGCCTATCGCCTAAACGTAAGGCTTGCTATACCTTCGGGTCATAGAGAGCAGTTTATTGGGTAGGAAGCCCACGCTGTACCTTGTGTCAGCGTGTGGTAGTTCACAGACTTCCTCCTTAAAAACCATGAAACATACCCTTTCTGTCCTAGTTGAAGATGAAGCCGGCGTTTTAACCCGTATTGCTGGTTTATTTGCTCGTCGTGGGTTTAATATTGAGAGTTTAGCCGTTGGTCCGGCCGAACAATCGGGAATTTCCCGCATTACAATGGTCGTGCCTGGAGATGATAATACGATTGAACAGTTAACCAAACAACTCTACAAATTGATTAACGTTCTCAAAGTCAACAATATCACCCAAACCCCTTGCGTCGAACGGGAATTGATGTTGGTCAAAGTCAGTGTCACCGCTACCAACCGAGCCGAAGTATTAGAAGTGGCTCAAGTTTTTCGCGCGAGAATCGTAGACATTTCTGATGATACCGTAACCGTAGAAGCGGTAGGGGACCCAGGCAAAATGGTGGCTATTGTGCAGATGTTAAATAAATTTGGCATTCGAGAAGTGGCACGCACTGGGAAAATTGCCCTAACCCGTGAATCCAGAGTAAATACAGAATATCTCAAGTCTCTAGAGGCAAAAGTTGGCTAACAACTTGTCACAAGACAGGTTAATCTGTTTCTATGAACTATAATCAATAGGAGTGTTTAAGAGACTAGCAATTATGAGCAACATTAACGAACAAATCGAACAAGAAAGAGAAAACGCCAAAAACGTTTGTAGCACCGAAGGAGCTTCCTCTGGAGACTGTGCTGCTGCTTGGGATGCAGTGGAAGAACTTCAAGCAGAAGCTTCTCACCAACGGGAAAAACAAACCCCCAAAACCAGTTTTGAACAATATTGTGATGATAATCCCGACGCAGTAGAATGTCGAGTTTACGATGATTAGGGAAAATGGGTGTTTTTAGTCCCCTCTTATCCCTCAAATTCATCTAAAGCTCATAGCAGTGGAGATTCACCATAATTTTCACTGCTTTTTTCCTAAACACTTGTTAAATATTTGATAATCCATTAATTTATTATGTCTGTTTTGGCGGCGATCGCAGTTTTAGTTATATTAATTGTTGTTCATGAATTAGGTCACTTTTCGGCAGCTAGGTTACAGGGAATCCATGTAACTCGGTTTTCCATCGGGTTTGGACCTGTTTTAGCTCGATATAAGGGGAAAGAAACGGAATATACCCTTTGTGCCATTCCCTTAGGGGGATTTGTGGGCTTTCCTGATGATGACCCGGAGAGTCATATTGCTCCTGATGACCCTGACTTACTACGAAATCGTCCCATTTTTGATCGTGCCATTGTCATCAGTGCGGGAGTCATTGCCAATCTTATTTTTGCCTATTTCCTATTAGTGGGACAAACAGCAACCATCGGTATTCAAGACTTACAACCCGGGTTAATGATTCCCCAAGTGGAGGAAAATTCGGCGGCCATGGTAGCAGGAATCGAATCAGGGGATGTGATTGTTGCAGTAGAAAATCAATCCTTGGGAGAATTTCCTGACGCAACCACCCTATTTATTGAAAAGGTTAAAACCTCAGCGAATCAACCCCTGGATTTAAAAGTTAAAAGAGAGGATAAGACCTTAAATTTAACCGTCACTCCTCAAGGAGATGAGCAAGGAGACGGAAAAATTGGCGTGGGATTATTACCCAATGTGCAACTCAACCGCGCTCAAAATTTATTTCAAGCTTTTACTTATAGTGCAGAAGCTTATGAAAATGTGACTGTATTAACCTTGCAAGGATTTTGGCAATTAATTAGCAACTTTCAAGAAAACGCTCAACAAGTAGCAGGACCGGTTAAAATCGTCGAATATGGAGCGAGTATTGCTCAAAATAATCTGGGTAATTTATTCCAGTTTGGGGCTTTAATTAGCATCAATTTAGCCATTATTAACACCCTTCCCTTACCTGCTTTAGATGGGGGACAATTAGTGTTTTTACTAATCGAAGGGTTACTTGGTAAACCCTTACCCCTCAAACTTCAGGAAGGAATCATGCAAACTGGGTTGGTTTTATTACTCAGTTTAGGCATTTTTATCATCATTCGTGATACGGTTAATTTAGCAATTGTTCAAGAGTTAATTCAACAAATTGGACTATAAATTCCCCTAACTGAAAGACCTTAGAATTGGGGTTTCTCAACCCCTAAATTTTTGTCCTTTTCTGTTGTTACCTTCAGAAAAAAAGTCCCATTCTAATCTACAAAGAAAAACGACTATTATTCTGATTAAAGACTTCAAACACTTGACGACAAAAACACTTAAATTTTTCGGCTATATCGGTCGCCGGTTGATAACTTCCTTCTAATTGCCAATTTTCCACCGTTGACAACCGCCATGCTTGTCCTTGATGATTAAATCCAGTGACTTCTACGCCGATCAACCGTTGGGTTTCATCGACTGGATCTTTATGGAATCTAATTTGTACTAACATACTGCGACTTTGAAAACGAGGACTCCACCCAGGTAAATGAAAACCAATATCAATGGAATTGGGATCAACTAATTCGAGGGTATCCGGATCGTTACGCCAGGGTTTAAGATCCGCTTTAGCATCAGGGAAATGGGTTTTAAATACATGAACAGTAGATGCAATTTTGGTTGCTATTTCAAAGCCTTGAGCTTTTTCCGATGCGTTCATGTTTAGTTTCCTCCTCATTACTGGTAATTAATGCCTAATTTTAGCTTAACCCGCCGGAAAGCCTCACACTGTAATCAAAGCCACTATCGGGATAAAGAGAGTTATCTTAATTAAAATTTCCACATTCAAACCAGCGATCGCCTCTAAATTCGCTCCCAAACAAGGTAAGGTAAAAGGAGCGGGGTGTTCATGAAGTCAGAAGTTCCACAGCGAAGCTCCGGCTCTAGCGAACAGAAGTCAGAAGTCAGAAGTTCCTCACTCTGTTCCGGCTCTATAGAACAGAAGTTATTTTTGACCCGATTATCTCGATAATACGAAAAGCAATTATGAAGGCAACAAACGATATTATTATTATTGGCGGTGGGATCATTGGTATGGCGATCGCAGTGGACTTAAAACTGCGAGGTGCATCGGTTACCGTTTGTGACCGTAACTTCCCTCAAACCGCGTCTAGGGCTGCAGCCGGAATGTTAGCACCCCACGCCGAGGAATTACCCCCAGGCCCCTTATTAGATTTATGTTTAAAATCTCGTTGGTTATACCCTGAATGGATACGAAAATTACAAGACCTCACAGGACTCGATCTCGGTTATAATCCCTGTGGTATTCTCGCCCCAGTTTATGATCTTCCCTCCGTTGAAGTTCGCAACAATCACAATGGTCAATGGTTAGATAAAACAGCTATTCGCCTCTATCAAAATGGATTAGGAGATGATGTGGTAGGGGGTTGGTGGTACGCCGAAGATGGCCAAGTGGATAACCGTCAGGTGATGCAAGCTTTATATAAAGCAGCCCAACAGTTAGGGGTTAATATTCGAGACGGTGTAACCGTGCAAACCCTACAACAAAAAGAGGGTCATGTTACCAGTATTTTAACCAATCAAGGGGAATTAGAAGCCAGTACCTATATCATTGCCAATGGGTCATGGGCTAGTCAAATCTTACCTCTTCCGGTACGTCCCATCAAAGGGCAAATGTTAGCGGTGAAAATGCCTGAAACCCCCAATGAACCCTATCCCCTACAACGGGTTTTATACGGTCCAGGAACCTACTTAGTCCCCCGTCAAAATGGACGTTTAATTATCGGGGCCACCTCTGAGGATGTGGGTTGGACTCCCCATAATACCCCCCAAGGGATGGAAACTTTGATGAAACGGGCCACAAGATTATATCCTGATATCGCTAACTGGGAAATTGAAGAATTTTGGTGGGGTTATCGTCCCGGAACCCCCGATGAATTACCGATATTAGGTCATTATGGTTGCAATAATTTAATTTTAGCCACTGGCCATTATCGCAACGGTATTTTACTGGCACCGGTTACCGCTTCTCTTATTGCCGATTTAGTGATTAATCAACACAAAGATCCCTTATTACATCCTTTTAACGGCGATCGCTTCCACACTCAACCCTCTTCTCCTTCTGCGGTTATGACCTCATTTAACCATTATCCTGTTCCCACAACCCTCAACGGTCACCATGAAACCTCTAGCTTATCAGCCAAAGATGAATTAGTGATTGCTGGCCGCAAGTTTCACTCCCGGTTGATGACCGGAACCGGAAAATACCCCAGTATCCCTATCATGCAGCAAAGTGTGGCGGCCAGTGAGTGCCAAATCGTCACTGTAGCGGTGAGACGGGTGCAAACCAACGCCCCCGGCCACGAAGGGTTAGCCGAAGCCTTAGATTGGGGTAACATTTGGATGTTACCTAACACAGCCGGTTGTCAAACCGCAGAAGAAGCGGTGAGAGTGGCTAGGTTAGGGCGAGAAATGGCTAAACTATTGGGCCAAGAAGACAATAACTTTGTCAAGTTAGAAGTGATCCCCGACACTAAATATTTATTACCCGATCCCATCGGAACCCTCGAAGCAGCAGAAATATTGGTCAAAGAAGGGTTTGCTGTTTTGCCTTATATCAATGCTGATCCCATTTTGGCCAAACGCTTAGAAGAGGTAGGATGTGCGACAGTTATGCCATTAGGTTCTCCCATTGGTTCCGGTCAAGGGATTCGCACTCAAGCCAATATAGAGATTATTATCGAAGAAGCCCATATTCCCGTAGTAGTCGATGCCGGGATCGGAACCCCTAGCGAAGCCTCTCAAGCGATGGAAATGGGGGCTGATGCTGTGTTAATTAATAGTGCGATCGCTTTAGCTAAAAATCCTGTTTTGATGGCTAAAGCGATGGGAATGGCGACTGTGGCCGGCAGATTAGCCTATTTAAGCGGGCGCATACCGATTAAAGATTATGCGATCGCTAGTTCTCCGTTAACCGGCACCGTTGTCTGATCTTTCACTACTTTGATACGCTACCGAAACTCCGTTCTGTTAAACTTACTCAAACCTATCCATTGGTGGGTTTGATGTTAACTTCCTGCTTCAAAGTAGGAGTGTCGGCACTATCTACTCCACAGGCTGACACGGTGGAACTCACCGCCAAAGAAGCTAAGTTAAATGAGGCGTTTAAATCTCGCTCGCATTCAAAGGAACACAATTCACACTTAAAAACTCGTTCACTTAGGGATAAAGTTTCCTTAATATGTCCACAATTAGAACATTTTTTAGAACTTGGAAACCATCTATCAGCTATTATTAATTCAGATCCATACAACTTAGTTTTATAATCAAGTTGCCTTCTGAATTCATAAAATCCCATGTCTTGAACGGCTTTAGCTAACTTGTGATTAGCCAACATTCCTGATACATTTAAGTCCTCAATTACTATCTTGCCGTGGTTTTTGGCAAGATAAGTCGTGAGTTTATGTAATGTATCTTTACGGATGTTAGCTATTTTAAAATGTAGTAATCCTATTTGTCTTTGTGCTTTTTTCCAATTGTTAGATCCTTTAACTTTATGACGAGCTAGATATTGAAGTCTGCTTAATTTCTTCTCGTATTTACGATAACTTTTAGCACCTTCAAATACTCCACCAGTTGATAAAGTAACCAAGGATTTAACCCCTAAATCACAGCCTACTACATCAACAATTTTATTGATTGATTTTGGTTCAACTTCAACTTTAAAACTAAGAAACCATCGATTAGCTTTTTGACTAATAGTTACAGATTTAGGCTTATATCCATGAGGTAATCTTTCGTAAGTTTTAAGCCAAGCAATAACAGGAACCTTTATCTTTTGATGTTCACATTTAATGCTACCATCTAAAGTAAAACTATCATGTTTACCTTTCTTTTTAAATCTTGGTGGCTTAGCTATCTTTTTAAAGCAGCTTTTCCAAGCATCAGCTAAAGCTCTTAATGCCCATTGAGGAGCGCATTTAGATACTTGATAATACCAATCATGCTTAGATTTTACTAAAGCTACTAACCATTTATGTAAATCAATAGCACTAGGAAACTTGATTTTATCATCGGGATTAGTTTTATTATGATCTAAAATTTGCTTGGTTAAAGCTAGTCCCCAATTCCAGGCATGGCGGGCTATCCCTGCGTGTTTAGCTAACAATGAGCGTTGTTGATTATTGAGTTTTAATTCAGTCTTGAATCCTAGTAGCAACGTCTCTAAGCTCCTCTAGGATTTTTCTATTTTTATGGCTTCTTGAACCATATAATCGTGCTGAAAAAACTGTAATAATTTCTAAGACATCTTGCGCCAAATCCTCCTCGAATGTACTATCTTCAGTTCGGTTGATGATGACAACTTCTGTCCCAAAATGTTCACACAA
>JASJDN010000126.1 GCA_030065205.1 Crocosphaera sp. | reverse complement strand
CTGAACTTCCCCATAGAAAAATCGCTGAAAGCCTTTCCTAAAGGTAGTTGTAGCCATTTTTGAACTACCCGTTACTGGGTACAACTCACTCTGAAGCTTAACTGAAGCGTGTTTTGAGCGATCGCACCTATGAGCTAAATTGTAATGCGATCGCAGCGATAGAGCAACCCCTTACATGGACACAGAACTTACATACCATTTACTACATCCTATGTCAAATAAAGCTTTCAGCGATTTTTAGGTCAAATGTACGGGGGAAGTTCAGTTGATACATATTCAAGACACCTAACATCGCACTCATATCTATTCGTTTGGTGGTGGGTTTTCCTTATTAACGGCTAAGGTTTCATCATAAATAATAGTGCGATCGCGTCCTTGCTCTTTAGCTGCATAAAGCGCAAGATCAGCATGATGTACGACTTCTTCTCCGGTTACGCCATGATGAGGAAAATTCGCCACTCCTACAGATACGGTAACGGATTTTAAATGATGTTGTTGGTAACGAAAATGAAGACGTTTTATTTTGCGTCTTAATGTTTCTGCGCGTTGATAAGTATTCTCTAAACTCGCATGGGGAAAAATCAAAATAAACTCTTCTCCCCCATAACGACAAGCAATATCAGATTCTCGAATATTATCCATTAAAAATTCCCCAATGTCTTCTAAAACCACATCCCCCAAACCGTGACTATAATTATCATTAATTTGTTTAAAATGATCGATATCCATTAAAATGATCCCAATTTCTGTCTTATATCGTTGGGATTTAACAATCTCTTTTTTAAGAAATTCATACAGATAACGACGATTGTATAAACCAGTTAAAGAATCTCGGATACTTTGTTCTTTTAAGTCTTGTTGTAATTTCAAATTAGCTAAGGATAAGGTAATATAATCGCTTACGGTTTCTGCTAGGTTTTCTGTTTCTGGCGGCAATTTACTTTGAGCAGTTGCACTAACGTGGAGAATTCCTAGCGTTTTTCCTTGGGCGATAATGGGATAACATAAAGTTGCTTTCGTTATTAAATTGGTTTCAACGTGAGGGCAAAATAATTGACTATGGGTAACATCATTATAATGGGCTTTTCCTTGTCGTAATGCCCAACATTCACAGAATCTAAACTCTTTTTTACTGTTAAGATATTTCCCAGAATATGAGACTAAAGTGGCGATGGTTTGCTGATCATTGAGTTGATAAATCCCCAAGGAACAGTCGCTAAATAAGGGTTGAATTAAATCAGCTAAAATTTTATAGGCTTCTTCTATGCTATTACAAGCTTGCAGAAATTGACTCACTTTACTGAGTAGGGTTCTTTCTTGGTTTTGTTTCGCTAATTGTTCAACGATTTGTTTTAATTGTTGATTGGCTTTTTTGAGTTTTATTTCTGTGTGTTTTCGTTCTTGTATGTCCTCAATAATTCCCATTAAATAATCTGGACTACCATCTTTTTTGTTGATAATAGAAACTGTGATATTTACCCACACAATTAAATTATCTGCACCTAAGATTCTTTGTTCTAATGTAAAAGTTTTTATTTGATTATTTAACAGTTTTTTTAGTTGTCTTTGATAGTTCGGTAAATCTTCAGAAAAAATTATTTCTTCTAGAGTTTTTTCTTGAATTTCTTCGGACAAATATCCTGTGATTTGAGAAGATTTTTGGTTAAATCGTAAAAATTCTCCGACTAAATTAATGTGAAAAATCCCCACTGCTGCTTGTTCAAACGTTCCTCTAAACCGTTGTTCACTTTCCTCTAATTGTCGACGTAGCTTAACTCTTTCAATGGATAAATATAAGGATTTATGTAAGCTTTCTGGGGTTAAATTATCTTTAATTAGATAATCTTGGGCCCCGTTTTTCATAGCTTCAACTGCGACGCTTTCATTGCCAACTCCTGTTAACATAATAACAGCAAAATTGCTATAAAAAAATTCATTTTGTAGTTGTTGGAGAAATTGAATACCGTCTACATCGGGTAAACGAAAGTCTAAAAGAATAACATCGACTTTAATTTTCTTAACAATTTCTAATCCTTCTCTCCCTGATGATGCTTCACATATCTGATAATCTTGGTAGTCTTGTTTTTTTAGATAGTGTTTAAGGGTAAACCTATCTTCTTGATTATCATCGATGATTAATACGGTAAAAGATTGAGATAACATACATCATATAGTCTATTTAGAAGGAAGTGTAACGATATTAAACCAATATTCCGAAAGGATATTAATTGTTTTTTTTAATTGGTCAATATCTATGGGTTTAGAAATATAGCTTTTTGCACCATGGTTATAACAAAAATTAATGTCTCTGGGATCATTAGAACTACTGAAAATCAAGGTAGGAATTTTTTTCCATTCAGGGTTTTCTCTGATACGAATTAATATTTCTCTTCCATCAATACCTGGTAAATTCAAATCAAGAACAATCAGAGACGGAAAGTTACTATGATGGGAATCAATAGTCCTGTTACTTTCTTTTAGAAATTGTAATGCTTCTTCCCCATTTCGACAACGTTTGACGGGATGTTCTTGAAGAAAGGGACGACTAAATCGTAAAAAAGCGGTAAAGTCTTCTTCACTGTCTTCAATTAATAATAAAAAAGATTTAAAAGCTAAATTTGACATTAAAACAATTAATAATTAGGTTAACGTAAAGTAAAAAGTGGTTCCTTGATTGATCACTGAATCAATCCAAATATGTCCTCCATGACGTTCTATAATTTTCTGAACAATGGTTAAACCAATACCTGTCCCCCCTCCATATTGTTCGGGAGGATGTAATCGTTTAAAGATTTGAAAAATCTTTGTTTCGTGTTCAGAAGAAATACCAATTCCATTATCTTGAATAATGATCATCTGTATTTTTACTAGCTTGAATAATGGTTAACTCTGGTTCTCCAAGAACGAATAACATACCGTGAGGTTGAATAGAACCGATTCTATCGATAGGATGTTGTTCTCGATAGTTTGTAATTTTATGGGATAAATTCATAAAAATTAATTAAAGCCACTAACTATTTTATAATCATAGCAAGTTTTAAAATTATATATTCTAACTCGTAACTCCCCAAGTCGAACTCTGCTTAGTCGATTATTTTATCTTGTAAGGAAAAGAAGAATGTAGAAAAGGAGACATTCTTCTATAATTCCTAGCACAAACTATAGCTCAATCAAATTAATATTTAACGCCTCGATATTGGCGTTTTTTGTCTGAATTTTGTTCTTTAATATCTTTAATAGTTGAAGTTGGCTTAGGTTGAATTTCTACCCCTCTATATTTATGGACTATTTTAGATGGACTGGTTTGAGCAGATGGTTCAATAAGTTTGAGGCTTTTTTCCACTACTTGAAGCTGATTATTTTTGAGTAATCTTAAGATTGTTCCCCAATTGGATTGAGGGTGTTCCTCTAGCCATTGTTTTCCTATTTTTATGCCTTCTGATGGCTGAACTTCAAAACGCATTAGCAAAATTGTTAAAACATTATGTTGGTGTTGATTGCTCATAGCTTGATAAGTCTCAAAATAATTGTCATGGCTAACTTATCTTTAGTATTCCCAAAAAAAAAGAATCTCTAGCAATTCATAAACAAGCTTGAATCGTTGCCACAACTGACTCAGACAAAGCGGATAAATCATAACCCCCTTCTAATCCAAATAAAACACCCGAGGTTATGGTTAGTAATTGTTGCGTAAAAAGGCCGTAATCGTTAGGATGAAGTTTAATAGAGGCTAACGGGTCTGCTTGATTGGCATCATACCCTGCACTAACGATTAATAAGTCCCCTTGAAACCCTTCTAAAAAGGGGATAACTTGCTCAGAAAACGCTAATTGATAGTTTTTGAAGTGACTTCCTGGTTCCAGGGGAATATTGAGAACGTTATTATATTTCCCTGTTTCACTCGCACGTCCGGTTCCAGGATAAGCGGGAAACTGATGCAAAGAACAATAGGCAATATTAGGGTTGTTTTCAACGATCGCCTGGGTTCCGTTACCATGATGCACATCCCAGTCTAAAATGGCAACTCGTTTGACTCCAGTGCATTGTAAGGCATAATGAGCAGCGATCGCAGCATTGGAAAACAAACAAAATCCCATTCCCGTTTTTTCCACTGCATGATGGCCAGGGGGACGGGATAAAACGAACGCCGGTTTATGGGTTTCTAAAACAGTATCTACTCCATCTAACCAAGCATTCACCGCTAATAACGCCGCTTCATAGCTACGAGGGGAGACAACCGTATCCCCGTCTAAAAAACCCCCTCCATTAGCTGCGATGGCTTCAACTCGTTTGATATAGTCGTTGGTATGATGATTTTTTATATGAGGTAGGGGATCTCGTTCGCTGAGATTAGTGGGGTGTTGCCATTGTAAGCGATCGCTCCAAGAAACGGTTTTCAACGCCTTAACAATGGCTTCTAGTCGTTGCGGACTTTCTGGGTGAAAGCTACCTGTTTCATGGTCTAGAAAGGTATCAGAATAAATAATCGGAAACATGATCACGGAGACGGGGAGCAGGGGGAGCGGGGGGAGCAGGGGGAGCAGGGGGAGCGGGGGGAGCAGGGGGAGACTGGGAGACTGGGAGACTGGGAGCAGGGGGAGACTGGGAGACTGGGAGACTGGGAGCAGGGGGAGACTGGGAGACTGGGAGACTGGGAGACTGGGAGCAGGGGGAGACTGGGAGACTGGGAGACTGGGAGACTGGGAGAAATCATTGATAGATATGCCCCCCATCACCCCATCACCCCGTCACCTCGTCATCTTATCCCTTCCCACACTCCCCACACTTCCCACGTATCTAAAACATTAAATTAAGCCAAAACAGGCACAGGAATATTCAGATGGGGATAGAGAGGAAAGCGATCGCATAACGCTTTCACTCGGTTTAAGCAGTCTTTTTTCACGGCTTCATCGTTGCGATTTAACAAACAATCGGCGATGATGTTAGCAATTTCGGTAAATTCTTCTACCCCTAACCCTCTCGTGGTCATAGCAGGTGAACCTAACCGTAAACCACTGGTAACAAAGGGAGATTCGGGATCGAAGGGGACGGTATTTTTATTAGCCGTAATATTGATTTCACTGACTAATTTATCTGCTTCTTTACCGGTCATGTCAATGCAGCGTAAATCCACTAACATTAGATGGTTGTCAGTACCGCCAGACACCAGTTTAAAGCCTCGTTGCGCTAATTGATTAGCTAGGGCTTGAGCATTGGCAATGACTTGCCCAGAATACACCTTAAACTCGGGCTTGAGGGCTTCCCCGAAGGCCACTGCTTTGGCTGCAATTACCTGTTCTAACGGGCCTCCTTGAGTCCCAGGAAATACCGCCTTATCGAACTGCTTGCCCAATTCAGGGTTATTGGTCATAATTAAGCCACCCCTTGGCCCCCGTAGGGTTTTATGGGTAGTGGTGGTGACCACATCGCAGTAGGGTAAGGGGTTAGGATGATGACCACTGGCCACTAAGCCGGCGATATGGGCAATATCAGCCATAAGATAGGCTCCCACTTCATCGGCGATCGCTCGGAATTTATCAAATTCAATGATTCTGGGGTAGGCAGAATAGCCGCAGATCAATAATTTGGGCTTCTCTTTCTTGGCTAGTTCTAAGATAGCATCGTAGTCTAATCTTTCCGTTTCAGGGCTGACTCCGTAGTGGGATACGTTGAACCATTTTCCTGAAACGTTGACGGGGGAACCGTGGGTTAAATGGCCACCGTGGGAGAGGTCCATTCCCATGATGGTGTCGCCGGGGTTGAGTAGGGCTAAGAAGACAGCAAAATTTGCTTGGGCCCCTGAGTGGGGTTGAACGTTAGCGTGTGCTGCACCGAATAACTCTTTGACGCGATCAATGGCTAATTGTTCGGCTTGATCAACCCATTCACAACCGCCATAATAACGTTTTTTGGGTAATCCTTCTGCGTATTTGTTGGTTAACACCGAGCCTTGAGCGGCTAACACAGCAGGAGATGTAAAATTTTCACTGGCAATTAGTTCTAAATGTTCCCGTTGCCGTTGTAGTTCCCCTTGAATCATAGCAGCAAGGGTGGGATCGGTTTGGGCTAAAAAATCTAAATTAGTATCAGTCACTTTTCTTTAATCCTTTTGTTTTGGCTTACGGTGTTCCCAACTTCTCATTATAGTTAATGTCTGCATTACAGTTCAATAACACAAGATCAGTTTAATAATTATCTTGTTGTAAATGTTCAGTTCTTAAGCTATGTTGCCAAAATTAGACATCACTCATACACTAAGAAAAGTACAAATTTAGTTCTGTACTCTTTTTTTTACCTTGTTTCAATTAGTTGAAAGCATGAATTATCCCCAAACCCTTCTATCTGATGTCCAACAACAAAGACAAGAATTTCCTGGACTGATTAATAAAGTTTATTTTAATTTTGGGGGACAAGGGACGTTACCCCGTTCAGGGTTAGAGGCGATTATTGATGCTCATAATGTTTTACAACAACAAGGTCCATTTTCTCTGAAAGTTAACAATTGGATTCGACAAAAAACTGAATTATTAAGAGAGGCGATCGCTGAAGAGTTGGCAGTAGAACCGGCTACGATAACCTTAACTGAAAATGTGACTTCTGGCTGTAATATTGCCCTTTGGGGCCTCGATTGGCAAGCTGGCGATCATATTTTAATGACAGATTGTGAACACCCTGGAGTTATTGCCACGGTAGAAGAAATTGCCAGACGATTTCAGGTAGAAATTGATATTTGTCCTATCTTAAATACCTTAAATGAAGGTGATCCCGTTGAGGTGATTAAACAACAGTTAACCCCACAGACAAGACTGGTGGTTTTGAGTCATTTATTATGGAATACCGGACAGGTTTTACCCTTAAAAGAAATTAGTCATCTTTGTCATAATTATTCGGGGAGCGATCGCCCGATTTTTGTGTTAGCTGATGCGGCACAATCGGCTGGTTCATTAGCGTTAAATTTAGCAGAAACTGAGGTGGATTTTTATGCGTTTACGGGTCATAAATGGTTCTGTGGACCGGCTGGGGTTGGCGCACTTTATATCCGTCCAGAAATTTTTGAATTAATTAATCCTGTCTTTATTGGTTGGCGAGGACTTCAGTATGATAAAAACGGTCAAGCGATTGGTTGGAAAAATGATGGTAGAAAGTTTGAAATTGCCACTTCTGCTTATCCTCAATACGAAGGGTTAAGAGCTTCTATTGCTGTTCATAATGCTTGGGGAAATGCTGAAAAGCGTTATCAACAAATTTGTCAATTAAGCGAATATTTATGGCAAGGTTTATCAGAGATTTCTGCCATTAAATGTTTAAAAAAATCACCTCCAGAAGCGGGATTAGTTTCGTTTACTGTTGATAGTAATATGAGTCATAAAATAATTGTTGAGCAGTTAGAAAATCAAGGATTTTTCTTAAGAACAATTGGTGTTCCAGACTGTATTCGTGCTTGTGTTCATTACTTTACTTTACCCGATGAAATTGAACAATTAATTAAAGCTATTTCAGCGATGGTTTAATTAGTTAGAAACAGAACAATCATTATTATTATGACAACCAAATGGATAAGGAGACTGATAAGTTTTGTCTCTTTTTCCAAACCAATTATAACGATTATCTCTCACTTGTTCATAGGTTTTATCTCCGAACCATTTCATTCCTGGTAACGCACGATAAGCGGTAATAAATGCTTGTCCTAGAGGTAATAAGTTAACGATTTCTTCTGCTGCGTCGCTTCCTTGCCAACGTTTTCTAGGATGATTACCATCGATTAAAATCATGCCCATTTCGCAGTCTTCTGGGGTAATATTAAACTGTTGTAATGTGGCTTTATCTTGCATAGGAATATAATCAAAAATATTTCCTTGATCAAATTTAGCTAATAGTTGGGTAAAAGTAGCACAAAGGTTACAATTTCCGTCGTAGATAATATGATAAACCATGATATTTTAAAACAGATTTTCATCTAGTTTAACATATTTTTAGTAAACAGTTATGAGTTATTGACTGATTTTATCCAGTGACGAAACTGTTTTAAAGTTTGGGTGGTTCCTAGGGTTTGACTCATTTTTAAGAATCTTATTATCGCTTCTTGTATGGGTAAATCAGGAAAAATAATACTATTTTCAGAGAGCATATACTGTTCATTTTGTAAACAATATATTTCCAGTTTATTTTCATTATATATCCAAACTTCAGGAACTTTTAGAGATTGATAAGCATTAATTTTAGTTTTGGATGTTACATCAATTTCTAAAACTAAATCTGGGGGTGAATCAATGGTTAAATCAATTCTATTTTTGCCGACCATTTGTTGATAATTTTGAATATAAAAACAGTCATCTGGTTCAACTCCTGCTTGCATATCTTCTCGTTTCAATGTTGTTGATCCCAATGATTCCCAGTTCATATTTAGTTCATCTAATAAGACTTTAATCAAGTCTGATAAAATGACTTTTATTCGTTCATGTTCTGGTAATGGGGTCATGATTTCTAAAATTTCTTGATAATAAGATATTCGAGATGATCGACTTTCTCCTAATTCTATAAGAATATTCTCAAATTGTTGCCAATCGATGCTTTTTAAGACAATATGTTGTCCTGGAGGAATAGAAATTTGTTGTAATTGTACTGCTACCATAGGATTTTTTAAGATTAATTTTTAATTTGTTTAAGGATACTCAGAACATTGTATAATTCATTTTGACGAGGTAATAAAGAGAAGATTCTAGAAACATCATATTCTACTATTTCTTGTTTACTTAGCTTTAATAATATAAACTCTCCCCCATTAGTAACTAATCCAAAAATAGGTTTTTCAATATTAGAATGACCCATCATATAAGCTAAACATTGAGGAATGGCTAATTCAGCAGTTAATTGTGTATTTTTTGCTTCAACAACTAAAATCCATAACTTATCTTTAACCACTAAAACATCGATACGTCCTTTAAAAATTTCTTCGTAGTTTTTTAACTCAATTTCTAGAGATTTTTCTGCTTTAATCATAAAAGGTGGATCATAAAAACCTGCTAACTCTAATAGAGGTGCAATCACTAAAATAATTACGGTTGCTTCTGTTAATAATCCTTTTTCTCTATGATTAATATATCTCTGTTTGATTTTGTCTAAAGTTGCTTTTTCAGACTCGGTTAATTCTGGTAGGTTTTCAAACCATTCTAAAAAAAAGTCTTCTTTTTCAGTTCTTCTCAGATTGAACTTTTGATGTACGTATTCATAACTATTGATAAATTTACTAATGGATACAACTTGATTCATAAATAACCTCAAGTAAACCTCTAGATTTATTATATATTGTAGGGACATAATACTATTATGTCCAAATTATTCATTTAGGGTAATAATTTTGTTTAAACTTTCTCCTAATGTTCTTTTGGCTTCCATAATTTCATAATCATTCTGTAGTCTTAAAAAATAACCATTTGATAATTTAAAATAGCGACATAACCGTAAGTCAATGTCAGCAGTTATAGGAGTGTCACCATTAATAATTTTATTGATAATTACATCAGAAACATGAATAAACTTTGCTAACTCATCATTACTCATATTTAATTCATCTAAAAATTCATATTTTAAAATTTCCCCCGCATGGGGATTAGATAATACAACGCTTTTCATGGTTAAATTAGATGATTTATGACTGTATATTTCATTTATCATATAAGATAGGAGCATAACATAAGAAAGATTATTATACTCCTATCTTATATTCCTATTTACCAATCCATTTTTCGATCAATCTCTTAATCAAAGAGAACACAAAATTAATCAAATCAATCTTCTTTTTCGATGTCTTAGTAATTCTATGATAATCATTGATTCCTTTAAATAAAACATGAGTAAAGAATGTTATTGCTAATATAGGAATAGTAGCAGTAACAGCAATACAAAACCACCCATAAAAAATTATTTGATGGATAGTTATTTCACCTAAAGAAAACAAGAAAATGGATCGAGTAAAGTTCATAATAATTCCTCACAGTGCATACAGGTATTGTGTCATTTGTCAACACATCTTTAATTTAATGAAGATATTTTTAATTTCCATCAGTGATTTTGCACATTTTTTCACATTGATATTTTCTTCATCATGGTATTTTGTACGTAAATGTACTTATTTGTTCTAACATAAAAAATTATTGATAATTTTTTATCTCAAGCTCTATAATATTTGTAGGTTAGGGTAGGTTAAACTAACCTATAATAATCTAAAATTAAGTGCAATCGCTTATGGAAACCCAAGAACTAAAAAATCTCATCAAGGAAAGTGTTAGAGAAGTTTTGAGAGAAGAAAGATTACTATTATGTAATATGTTAATGCCTTATGTCAGTGATCAAGAACAAAAAGAACTTTATCAGAAACTAGGTAAACCTCAAGACTACGAAAATGAACAACTAATCGATATGACTAACTGGTTAAAACAGTGATTTTTACCGTTAATTTAACATCAAAAAATATGGAAATTTAGTCAGGTGGGCAATCAATTATATGTTAAAGTTTAATTGAATTAATCAATAATTGCCCACCCTACCCTTTAAGATATCTGTAGGGTGGGCAAAGAAGCACTGATATTAATAATTGTTTGCCTATTTTTATCTTGCCCACCTTCCATTTATCCATGACAAAAAATAAATCTTAATCACAACATTGAATAAATATTGCCGATTATTGTTACAAAAGATTACAATAAGGAGCCAAGACGCTCATTTGTGACACCCTAAATAGAAAAACGATCATTATTAATATGCCTAACCTGGACATTACAGCTAATCACACTCAAACCAACCATAATATAACCTCTAATCTAGATAATATACTTGCTCCTCGGGATAGCTTTATCAATCGACATATTGGACCCAATAGCCAAGAAATTGATAAAATGCTCAAGGTGCTAGGATTTTCTACCCTCGATCAACTGATTGATGCTACCGTACCCCAAGCTATTCGCCTCAGTAAACCCCTGAATTTACCCGAAGCGCAGAGTGAATATGGTGCATTATCCCAATTAAAGTCTATTGCTTCAAAAAATCAGATATTTCGCTCTTATATCGGCATGGGTTATCATGACTGTATCACTCCCCCAGTCATTCAACGCAACATCCTAGAAAATCCTGGTTGGTACACTGCTTACACCCCATATCAAGCGGAAATTGCCCAAGGAAGACTAGAAGCCCTCTTAAACTATCAAACTATGATAGTAGAGTTAACGGGACTCGAAATTGCTAATGCTTCCTTACTGGATGAAGGGACAGCAGCCGCCGAAGCCATGAGTATGAGTTATGGTATCTGTAAGAATAAGAAGGCTCATGCGTTCTTTGTGGACTCCCATTGTCACCCCCAAACCATTGAAGTCCTTAAAACGCGGGCGTATCCTTTAGGGATTGAATTAATTATCGCCGATCATCGCTTCTTTGAGTTTGATAAAGAGATTTTTGGCGCATTATTACAATATCCTGCTACCGATGGCACCATCTACGACTATCGCACCTTTATCGAAAAAGCACATAGTAAGGGTGCATTAGTTACCGTTGCGGCTGACCCCTTGAGTTTAGCACTGTTAACCCCCCCTGGAGAGTTTGGCGCAGACATCGCCGTAGGCAGCACCCAACGCTTCGGTGTACCCTTGGGGTATGGTGGACCCCATGCAGCCTATTTCGCCACCAAGGAAGCCTATAAACGGCAAATTCCAGGGCGTATTGTGGGAGTGTCTAAGGATGCACAGGGAAACCCTGCGTTAAGATTAGCACTACAAACCAGGGAGCAACATATTCGTAGGGAAAAAGCCACCAGCAATATCTGTACCGCGCAGGTATTACTAGCAGTTATTGCTGGAATGTATGGGGTATATCATGGACCAGAAGGCATTAAAAATATTGCTCAAAGAATACACCAATTAACTGTAATTTTAGCCAAAGGATTACAGAAGTTAAGTTATACAGTTAACGATGAACCTTTCTTTGACACTGTTAAAGTTGGGGTGGGTGATGCCAGTGCAAAAGCGGTGATTAAAGCAGCAGCCGAACGGAAAATTAATCTACGGTTATACGATACGGGTATCCTTTGTATTAGCTTAGATGAAACCACTACCATTCACGATATCGTTGAATTGTGGCAGATTTTTGCAGCAAAAGATGAGTTACCTTTTACGGTTGAAGAGATAGCAGAACAAGTTAATTTTGACTTTCCCATCTTCTTTAAACGGACATCAGACTATTTAACCGATCCTGTTTTTAATCAGCATCATTCCGAAAGCGAATTACTGCGTTATTTACATCAGTTAGAAAGCAAAGACTTGGCCTTGAATACCTCCATGATTCCTTTGGGATCATGTACTATGAAATTGAACGCAGCCGCCGAGATGATGCCAGTAACTTGGCCTGAGTTTGGGAAACTTCATGCTTTTGCCCCCTTATCCCAAACTGAAGGCTATCAAATTCTTTTCCAACAGTTAGAAGAATGGTTAGGAGAAATAACAGGATTTGACGGTATTTCTTTACAACCCAACGCCGGATCTCAAGGGGAATATGCAGGATTACAAGTGATTCGTCAATACCACGAAAGTCGAGGCGAAATCAACCGAAATATCTGCTTAATTCCTGAATCGGCACACGGTACAAACCCAGCCAGTGCAGTCATGTGTGGCATGAAAGTCGTTGCAGTAAAATGTGATAAAGACGGTAACATTGATATTGCAGACTTAGAGAAAAAAGTAGAGAAACACTCCGGAAATTTAGGGGCGTTAATGGTAACCTATCCTTCCACTCACGGGGTATTTGAAGAAGGAATTATAGACATCTGTAACATCGTTCATCGTCACGGTGGACAGGTGTATATGGATGGGGCTAATATGAACGCGCAAGTTGGCTTATGTCGTCCGGCTGATTTTGGGGCCGATGTTTGTCACCTCAACCTTCACAAAACCTTCTGCATCCCTCACGGGGGTGGCGGTCCAGGAATGGGTCCCATTGGCGTTAAAGAACATTTGATCCCATTTTTACCTACCACCAAAGTTGAAAAATACACCGACCCTGACAGTAATGGTAAAGTAGAGACATCCATAGGAGCCATTTCCGCAGCCCCTTGGGGTAGTGCGAGTATCCTAGTCATTTCTTGGATGTACATCGCTATGATGGGAGAAAATGGGCTAACTGAGGCGACAAAAGTGGCTATCCTTAACGCTAACTATATGGCCTCTCGTTTAGCTGACTATTATCCCATCTTGTTCAAAGGTTCATCCGGTTGTGTCGCCCATGAATGTATCATTGATCTGCGTCCTCTGAAAAAGCAAGCAGGGGTAGAAGTAGATGACATTGCTAAACGGTTGATGGACTTTGGTTTCCATGCACCTACCGTATCTTGGCCGGTTATTGGGACGATGATGGTAGAACCCACGGAAAGCGAAGACTTGGCAGAGTTAGACCGTTTTTGTGAAGCGATGATCACTATCTATCATGAAGCAGATGCGATCGCAAATGGTACAATTGATCCCAGTAATAATCCTTTGAAAAATGCGCCTCATACCGCACAAGCAGTGATTTGCGGCGACTGGGAACGTCCTTACTCCCGCGAAAAAGCAGCTTATCCGGCCCCTTGGACGAAAGAACATAAGTTCTGGCCAAGCGTGGGACGTATTGATAACGCTTATGGGGACAGAAACCTAGTTTGTTCCTGCGAAGGAATGGACGCTTATAAAGAGGATTAAAAACTGTAAGGGTCAACAGTTGTTGACCCTTAGTAAGTTATGATCAAATCAGTCAATTTTTCTATAGGTAGCGAAAGATACAGGAAAAAGTTTTTGACAAAATTTTGTGAATTGTTAAAGTATGTTAGGCTACTTTTACTTTAATGAAAGAAAGTTACATTTTTTTTCATCTAATGCTGTTAAGAATGAAAAAAGATATGATCGTAAGTGTAGATAACTTCTGAGTTATATTGAAAGTTTAGACCATAGGTAATGTGATGTAAATATTCTTACAAAAACCTATCTATTAGAAGGGAGGTATCATTATGAGTGCGTCTGATTATGATGGCATCATACATGGTTTCGCAGTTGAATGTGCTGGCGTAGGATTAGCTGCTGCAGGAACTCCTGCTGATTTACCATTAGTAACTGGCTCTTGGGTTGCTATGACTCTTGTGATAGCTAACCAAACTGGCCATACTCTAAGTAAAGACTCTGTAAGTAAATTTGTTACAACAGTTATTCAAGGAGCAGGTGCATATATAGTAGGAAGTAGGGTTTTTACTTTTCTTCTCAATTTTGTAGTTCCTGGATTTGGAACTGTTGGAGCAGCTAGTCTCAATGCAGCGCTTAATTGGATTTATACTTTTCGCTTTGGTCGAGAAATAGCAAAGCGTTTTGAACGCCCCAACTTTAGTATAGATGAATTAAGTGAATTGGCCTTAATCTTTCCTCAATTGATATTTCCAACTCCTTCAGTTGACGAAATTCGTAATGCACTTCAACAGATTTAAGGTCATCAAATTTTCTAACTGACATTTTGTACTTTATCTTAAAATGTCAGTTAGGAATAAAGGGGAAGAAGTAAACGGCTACTATAAGAATTCTTAATTAGTCAATTATGTTCATAACGATAATAATTCTTTTATTGATTTTGGTTCAGCATTTTGTATGTAAGAATTATCTTATATCTCTAGGGATAGACTTCAATAAACATTCATTATTAAATTTTTTTATGGGCTTTATGATTTCTGGAAGCTTGATATTTTTGATTTTTTTAACAGAGTGGATTATAGGCTGGCTCAATATTTTAGGTTTTGCTTGGAATCATCTGTCCTTATATAACCTAGTGTATTCGGTTATTACTGAATTAGTAACCTTTGGTATTATTCCTGCATGGAATGAAGAGCTAATCTATAGGGGATACATATTAAATAATCTAAGAAAGGTTATTGGTCCTCTTGGTGCTGTGTTGATTTCATCAGCTTTATTTGCTGGATGCCATTTAAAAAACCCCAGTGTAAGCTTTATTGCAATACTATGTATCTTTTTAGGAGGCATATGGTTTTCTTGTAGTTTATTTCTTACTAAACAGCTTTGGTTATCCATAGGATTGCATACAGGTTGGAACTTCTTTGAAGGAGCAGTTTTTGGTTTTCCAGTGAGTGGATTGAATAGTTTTCACATAATCCAACAAACGGTGTCAGGTCGGATATGGTTGACTGGAGGTGCTTTCGGTCCTGAAGGTGGATTTCTAGGAATTTTTGCAATACTATTAGGTATCGCTATTGTCTATGTAATGGGAAGTAAAAAGTTTCATATAATTCCAGCTAAACAAACATAATATTTTGAGGATAATTAGCCTAGTGATCACTTAGAAGACTCCTCAGATATCTTTAACTCTGGTGATTAAAAATCATTAAAGCCTTAAAACAACTTTTGCAATAGAAAAATAAATTAATACCCCAATCACATCAACCGCAGTTTAGTAGGGTGGGTTAGACGGCTACAATTTAGGTTATAACCAATAAAATAACAATCCGTCGTAACCCACCATTTTAGTTAAAATAATCCACTACAATTCCTATGATTATTAGATAGCGATCGCACCTTTTTTTGAAATTCACGAGTTGCTATGACTTCAAACAATATCTGTCTCCTCCCATAATTGAGATAAGGGTACAGTATCTCCTGTTATTGCTTGTTGCCAAGATTTTTTAAAGCTTTCCTCGGAAAAATT
>JASJDN010000125.1 GCA_030065205.1 Crocosphaera sp. | reverse complement strand
GAATTAAGGCAACAGGTCACGGTACAAGACAAAGATGCCGTCCTAATAAGTTTGGCTTTCCTAAAAGTCATGCTCCCAAAGCTAAATTTTTTCAAGGATTTCAAACAGGAGACTTGGGATCAGCATCAATCCCTAAAGGCAAATTTGCTGGTCAATATACAGGGAGAATTGCTATCAGATTTCGTCCTAGTTTTGTTCTCCAATTACCTGACAAAAAGTTTGATGTTCATCCTAAATATTTGACACACATTCATCGTAACGACGGGTACAATTATGCTTACTAAAAACAGCGAGTGCGTAATTTTGAGGAAACCTCAAAATTACGCACTCAAGACAAGGATTCGCTCTGCTCAGTTTATTTTTTGAACTCCATTCCTGAGTGCGTGTCGCCTGGGGAAACCCCAGGCGTTTATACCGCACGTCTCCCGCTCTTGGGTTCGGGGGTACTTGCCTACGGCTCGATACGTCCCCCTGACCTATAACGGGAGTCCCCTGGAGTTATAAAGATGGGTGATTGATATGGACAAGGAATTGAATGTGTGGGTAACATCATCAACTAGCAACGTCAAAACGCCAACGGCCATCGCTTTGGGTAATTTTGACGGTATTCATCTAGGCCATCGACAAGTTCTTAAACCGATTATAGAACTTAGGGAGGAGTATATCCCCACCATTGTTACCTTTACTCCTCACCCTCAAGAATTTTTTAGCGGTCAAACACGACAGTTACTGACTCCTTTGACAGAAAAGGTTAAACGTTTAGAATCTCTCAACATTAAACAATTGGTTCTTTTACCATTTGACCGTAGTTTAGCGGCACTTAGTCCTCGGGAGTTTGTCGAAAATATTTTACTGAGACAACTGAATGTTAAATATATCAGTGTGGGACAGGACTTTCGCTTTGGACAAGGAAGAACGGGAAACGCCCAAATGTTGCAGGAATTGGCTCGTTCTTTTGGGGTTTTTGTTCATATTACCAAGTTGCAAACTGCTGAGACTCAAGGGAGTTGTTTACGCATTAGCAGTTCAAGAATTCGTCAATGTTTAGCCAGTGGCAATGTCAAACAGGCCAAAGAGATGTTAGGTTATCCCTATTCCCTAGAAGGAATCGTCGTTAAGGGACAACAGGTGGGAAGAACCATCGGTGTTCCGACAGCCAATTTACAGGTTCCCTCCGACAAATTATTACCTCGTCGTGGGGTTTATTGTGTCCGTGTTATTTTGCCCACACAAGAGGTTATCAATGGGGTGATTAATATTGGGAGTCGTCCCACGGTTAATGGTCAAGTTCCTACGGTAGAAGTTCATTTGTTAGATTGGTCAGGAAACTTATACGGTACTTTTTTAAGGGTTCATTTAGAAAAGTTTTTACGCGCTGAACAAAAATTTCCTTCTTTAGATGCGCTTAAACAGCAAATTATGAAAGACTGTATCATAGCCCGTCAAATCTTAGAATGTTAAGCTATAAAATTGATAAAAAATAAAACAGGAATAGGAAACAATTTTCCTATTCCTGTTGACATTTAATGAAAATAATTAAACCTTAGTCAAAGAGTTTAATTTTTAGTGATGTTGTAAACTAGGGTTTGATCATTAAAGGTAATGGTATAACTACCAGACCCTTCAGTGACAGGAATATCTGCACCAGTGGGATCAGCAACCCCGTCTATCGGTGTGTTATCACCAAAATTATTGGACCAGTCACCATTGACATCAAACTTAAAGCGTTGATTGCTACCGCGAGCAAAATTAACGCTAATTTCCCAAGTATAGTCAGAAACCAACGTCATTGGTGTCGTTCCCCAATCATTAGGCGTTCCTCGGAAAAAGACATGAGGATAGGTTGATGGAAACTGTGAACCTTGTTTAACCACTGTATAGGTTTGCGCTTGGTCATTAAAGGTAATGGTATAGTCTCCAGGACCTTGAGTAATGGGAATATCGCTACCAGATTGATCAGCGATACCGTCGCCGTTATTATCCCCGAAATTCAAAGACCAATCACCATTAATGTCAAATTTAAACCGTTCATTGTCACCACTACCAAAGGTTTGAGTGGTTCTCCAGGTATAATCATCCACCAATGTCATTGCAGTTGTCTCAAACTGATTGGGAGTTCCTCGGAAAAAGACTTGAGGATATCGAGAAGGAATTTCGGTTCCAGGATAACGTTCTTCAACGATCGCATAAGAATCCCAAATCTTCTTGTCGGTCAGAGATTTAACCAATTTAACGTATTCTGCATGGGTCCAAGCTAAAGGAGTCGCACTATTGGTGCCTTCGCCGAAAGGAAAGTTATAGGTTTTATTACTACCCACATTGTCCCATACCTGTTCAGGAAGCATTAACCCTTCATTAGCAAACAGTTCCATCCCACGCACATAAAGATCGCTTAAACTCGCCACTTGTTCATCGCTGATCGTGCCTTCATTATTGGCTTTGGCTAACCCTAACTCATAGTGTCCCCGTTCACCAGTAAAGAACGGCCAAACGCGCCCTCTTTGGTCTTCGGCACCACCAATATAGCTAGAACCGTCCCCAGTGCGTTCGCCGTAGCAGTCATTCCCATATCTACGCCAACCCAAATAGTTTTGACTCTCTCCAGGAAAAGTAAACTCATATTTAACCCGTAAATTTTCAGGGAGACTGGTATCATCGAACTCTACCAAAGAGTCGAGAATTTGGGGATTATCTGCAGCCCGAACACCGTAGCGTACCAGTTCCAAAAAGCCTCCATCCAAGATTTCCTTTTCATTGATTCCAGGACAACCATTGCTAGGATTAATATTAGCCCCGTCATTAGGGTCTGTATTTTGGGTGATTCTCAGATAATATCGTCCGTTATTGTCGCCTTGGGTATGGGTTCCCGTGGTGGTGAACATATAGGACTCAAGGGTGGACTCGTATTCGTCCGCTTTCTGACGATAAAATTGAGCCGCTAAAGGATCAGCGGCCACTGTTTCAGCAATATCAGCCGCGGCCACTAAGCCAGTAATGGTGGCAGCAGTGGTAGAAGGAGAATAGCCAAATTGTTCTTCCCATCGTTCTTGTTGAGTGCTAGGAGGGGTAATAAAATCATTATTTTCCCGTATCACAATAGCCCCACCGTTGGACAAAAATTCCGCCGCCGGTTTGAGCATATTGTTGTACCAAGTGGTGATCTCAGCATCGGAAATAACCCCAGCTTGCCATAATTTCCAACCCAACATGATCGGCATGGCAGTTTGGTCTAACTGAACTCGATACCATTCTAAGGTGCCGTCCACAGGGGTTTTTTGTAAAAACCAACCGGTTGCCCCACTATTGCCAGGGGTACTAGAGGTAACTTGAACTTTTTCGAGGTATTCAAAGGCCACTAAGGGGGTTTCGAGATCCCCTTCGGCTAATAAAGCCATAGCCACTTGATAAAAATCCCTCGGCCAAACCGCACGATAACCGGTGGCATCCACATCCGCTTCAATCGTATCCCCCCAAGGAATGGATAGAGAAGCAATTAAGGCCCCGGCGTTTTCCTTGTCTTCCATCGCTTTTAAAACAAGGGCGCTGGCATAGAGTTGTTTTCCGCCATCTCGGGTTTGGGCTACCATGGCCGGTAAATTGGTCAGTGTGGCCAGATAATCTTCCCAACCGATGACCTCACCAACGCCATTGTATTTGGCTAAAACGCTACTATAACCGTCTCTGAGGGTTCCGTCAGCTTGGGCGGTGGCGGCTGCCAAAGAATCACCAAACCCGACTACAATATCAAAGGTTGAGGTTTGGGAGTTGAGGGTGGGTAATTGAGCCATCAGTGCGACGTTACCGCCACCATTATCGGCATAATCAAAATTCCAATCCATCACCCCGTTATCGTTCAAATCGCTGTAACCATCGGACTGGCCGACAAAACCGGCGGAGGTTTTGACGAAATTGGCACTACTTTTGAGGGTTAAATAAACTTTTTCCCCTTCTCTAGCATGAAGGGCATTTCTGTCCACAAAAGCAACATCCTTACTGCCAGTATTATCCATGTGAGGATTGAGCAAAATATAGGGGGTAATATTATCCTCGTTGGCTGTGAATTTTACCCGCATAAACAGACTTTGGCGATCGGGATCGGTAAAAATATCTTTTTCGATTTTATACTTACCGTCTTTGTCTGTATTGGTGATGCGATAGGCTAAGGATAAGGGTTTGCCCTCGTCATCGGTGTGGATGTATTCAATGATGGTATTGGTGTCGACTCTTTCTTCATCGAAGAAACCATTACCCGTGATTAAAAACTGTAAATCCTTAATTTGGGCTTTGTGAATTTCTCCAAAGGCGGTTTCGGTGACAATACCTTGAGCGAGGGAAAACCAAACTTTAGAGATGGTTCCGGTGTCTCCAGTATCACTGTATTGTTTATTGGAATAGGTTTCATAGGAAGTGCCTATCCCCGTTTTTCCGGCATAAGTCCACACCGAAGGTGCGCCTGGAACCCCAAAGGCTGCACCGCCTCCTACTGCTAATGCAGGGCTGATCCCGAAGAACCAAACCGCACATAAGGCAATCAATGGTATCCATAACCAACGTTTCATGTTCATAGGGACATTAATTAAATGCTACAGAGTTGTCAATTTGTGTTTATTGCTCACGATTGAGCGTTTAGAGTAAGGTAGCTCACAGTAGTGAGTTCCTAGTTCTGACAAGATATGATGTTTAGCCAGTCAGAGTTCATCCTGAGTTTATCTTCTTTCAAAAATGAATTCCACCTAAGTTTAGGGTTTTAAGAACCCATTTTTTTGTGTTAAGGAGCTTATTGTATTTTTTTCCGTCTATTATGTTATCCTTTAGGGTATTTATTTATGGCTAAGGTTTATCTTTAGTCGTCGCTCATTTTGTATAACGGGGTGGAGGAGTGAATTGAAATGAATATTTTGGGCATTTCGGCCTATTATCATGATAGTGCAGCCGCTTTAGTTCAATCAGGTAAAATTGTGGCAGCGTCACAAGAAGAACGGTTTACACGGAAGAAACATGATGCTAGATTTCCTAAAAATGCGATTAGTTATGCGCTGACAGAAGCTAATATTTCTTTAAGAAATGTAGACTATATTGTTTTTTATGAAAAGCCTTTAATTACGTTTGAAAGACTGTTAGAAACTTATATTACTTATGCTCCGAAGGGGTTTCGTTCTTTTGTAACAGCCATGACAGCTTGGCTACAAGAAAAGTTATATTTAAAGACAGTTTTAAAGAAAGAATTAGCAAAGTTAGCTAACTGTAAAACCTCCCAACTTCCACCCTTATTATTTACCGAACACCATCAATCTCATGCAGCCTCTGCTTTCTTTCCCAGTCCGTTTGAAACGGCAGCCATATTATGTTTAGATGCGGTGGGAGAATGGGCAACAACTTCTTTATGGTTAGGGGAACATAATAATATAATTCCTCAGTGGGAAATCGACTTTCCTCACTCTTTGGGTTTACTATACTCTGCATTTACCTATTATACGGGGTTTAAAGTTAATTCTGGGGAATATAAATTGATGGGGTTAGCTCCTTATGGAGAACCAAAATATACTAATTTAATTCTAGAGAATTTAATTGATATAAAAGAGGATGGAACATTTCGCCTCAATATGGATTATTTTAACTATGCCACTGGTTTAACCATGACAAACCGTAAGTTTGCTCAATTGTTTGGTCAACCGCCTCGAAAACCCGAAAGTGAAATTACACAACGGGAGATGAATATTGCTGCTTCTATTCAAAAAATAACAGAAGAAATTGTCTTGAAGTTGGCAAATACGGCCTACAAAGAACTCGGTACAGATAATCTATGTTTAGCCGGCGGAGTGGCTTTAAATTGTGTCTCCAATGGACGACTTTTAAGAGAAGGTAATTTTAAAAATGTTTGGATTCAGCCCGCCGCAGGAGACGCTGGTGGTGCTATTGGTGCAGCATTAGCGATTTGGCATCAATACTTAGAAAAACCTCGTTCTGTTAATCATAATGATGCCATGCAAGGTGCTTATTTGGGACCGAAATTTAGTAATGAAGAAGCACAACAATATTTTGATGATGTTAGAGCAAATTATGTTTATTTAGAAAACAATATACTGTTTAAGAAAGTGGCAAAAATACTCGCAGAAGGTAACGTCGTCGGTTGGTTTCAAGAACGAATGGAATTTGGACCGAGGGCATTAGGAAATCGTTCCATTATTGGTGATCCTCGCAATGAGAAAATGCAATCAGTAATGAACCTTAAAATTAAATATCGAGAGTCTTTTCGTCCCTTCGCTCCTTCGGTTTTAGCAGAAAAAGTTGAGCAATATTTCGAGTTAGATAAACCCAGTCCCTATATGTTATTAGTCGCAGAAGTCAAAAAAGACTTACATATTCCCATGACTGACAAACAAAAACAATTATTTGGCATCGAAAAATTACACATTCCTCGCTCAAAAATTCCTGCTGTTACCCATGTTGACTATTCAGCAAGAGTACAAACTGTTCACCCGGAAACTAACCCCCGGTACTATCAACTTATTAAACAATTTGAAGCCTTGACAGGGTGTGGTGTTTTAGTTAATACTTCCTTTAATGTTAGGGGAGAACCTATCGTGTGTACTCCTGAAGATGCCTATCGTTGTTTTATGCGGACAGAGATGGATTATTTAGTAATTAATAATTATTTGTTAGCCAAATCTAAACAACCTCAATGGCGAAAAGATGAAGCTTGGAAAGAAGAATTTGAACTAGATTAATTTAAAAAAGAGGTCAAAAATGTTTCATGAAATACCCAAATTAGACAAAAAAGGATTAGGGGATTTTGGCTTACTAATGGCAACTTTTATTGCCCTAGTATTTGGCTTAATCTTACCTTTATTATGGGGTCATAATTTACCCTTGTTTCCTTGGATTATTGCCGGTATTTTAGCCGTTTTAGCCCTATTAATCCCGCGATCGCTTGCGCCTATTTATCAAGGATGGATGAGAGTTGCTCAGGTACTTGCATGGATCAATAGTCGCTTTATTTTAGGTCTTATTTTCTTCTTGATTGTCACACCAATGGCACTCATTATGAAAATAATTAAACGAGATCCTTTGAAAAGAAAATTTGAATTTAGGCTAGAAACTTATCGAGTTTCGAGTCAAATTAAAAATAAAGTTAGTATGGAGAAACCTTATTAATGGACGGATTTATTGAACTCTTACAAGATTTATGGGGCTTTTTAAATGAACGTAAAAAGTATTGGTTAGCCCCATTAATTATTACTTTAGTGTTATTAGGTGCATTAATTATATTTACTCAAGGATCGGCGATTGCCCCTTTTATTTATACACTATTCTAGTGAAAACAGACACCATTTTTTATCGACTTTTTCAATCATTTCCTAGCTTCTTTTTTGAATTGATTAATCATCCGCCAGAAGAAGCTAGTAACTATGACTTTTCATCTGTAGAAGTGAAACAGTTAGCGTTTCGTATTGATGGGGTATTCTTACCCAAAACCGAAACAGATCCTATCTATTTCTTAGAAGTTCAATTTCAAAAAGATGTTAACTTTTATGCTCGTTTTTTTAGTGAAATCTTCTTGTATTTGAGTAAAACTCCTTTACAATCTGATTGGAAGGGAGTGATTATTTATCCTAATTCTCAAGTAGAGTCATCTAATACTAAACGTTATCAAGAATTACTTACTTCTCAACGAATACAACGCATTTATCTTAATGAATTAGGAACATCTGACACAAAGTCTCTAGGTATTGCTATAATTGAACTGATAGTGTCAAAAAAAACGGAAGCCATTAACGTTGCTAGAACAATCATTGAAAAAGTTCGTCAAGAAATAATTAATCAACAGCAACAAAAAGAACTTCTGGAACTATTAGAGACTATTTTAATTTATAAATTACCCAAAATTAATCGTCAGGAACTAGAAGCTATGTTTAGTTTAAGTGATTTAAAAGAAACTAAAGTTTATCAAGAGGCTTTAGAAGAAGGAAGACAAGAAGGAAGACAAGAAGGAAGACAAGAGGGAAGACAAGAGGGAAGACAAGAGGGAAGACAAGAGGGAAGACAAGAGGGAAGACAAGAAGGCAAACTATTAAGTAAACTAGAATCTATTCCCAGAATGCTAAAATTAGGTCTGAGTGTAGAAATTATAGCAGCCTCTTTGGATTTACCTATCGAAACTGTTCAAACAGAAGCTAATAAAAATTAAAACTAAACCTTTATATTTATTGTTAAGATAAATTAACAGACATTAGGGTGGGCAAATCACAGACTTAATATCAACTATTTATCACATAGAAAACTTTGTCCACTTTACAAAACTTGTTTTTAATATTCCTTTAACAAATAATAATTCTTTATATTTCTTAACCTACATAAAAACATTGTTAAAGGTATTCTGACATACCTTTAACAGAGCCTATGATGGTACAATACTATTGAGAGAAGATTGCATTAAACTCAGATGAAATAGATGAGTAAATGCAAAATTGAATTAAATGCCAATGGTATGATAATCCACCATTGAAAGGGAGGAAATCCCATGACTTGTAACCAATGTCCACAGTCTTGTCATGGCAAAAAACAAAGCCAACTGAGTCGCTTCTTAAGTAAACTTCTCAATAAGAAGAAATCGACTCCACCGAGACTAACCCCCATGCCACGCATTGCTTTAGTGGGGATGCCTAATGTGGGTAAAAGCGTCTTATTTAACGTCTTAACGGGAACTTATATGACGGTTTCCAACTATCCGGGGACCACCGTAGAAGTGGCTTGGGGAGAAACCCTCATCGGTAATAAAACCATGGCCGTTGTCGATACCCCAGGAATGTATTCCTTGTCCCCCATCACCGAAGAAGAGAGGGTGGCGAGGGACTTATTAATCAAAGAATCTGTGGATGTAGTAATCCATGTGATGGATGCCAAAAATTTAGGAAGAATGCTACCCTTAACCCTGCAATTGATAGAAGCCAAATTGCCTGTTATCTTGGTTTTAAACATGATAGACGAAGTACAACAACTCGGCATAGAAATTGCGAGAGAGGAGTTAGAAACTACCCTAAATATTCCTGTCGTCATGACAGCAACAGCGAAAGGATATGGTGTGGAAAAATTAAAAAATCAGGTACAAAATTATGTTAACACAGCTTACTTATCCCCAACCTATTGAGGCAGCGATCAATAAAATTGAGGCATTATTACTGCCCGAAGACGAAGAAAAGTTTAATCTTTCTCAACGTAGCCTTGCTTTACTATTGTTGCAACGAGATCCCAGTTTATGGGAAACCTTAGAAAAACAGCCTCAACAATATGAAGCAGTAGAAAGAATCATTAAAACGACGCAACAAGAATTAGGGGAATCTCCAACTGCTGTTATCGTTTCGACTCGTCAAAAATTAGCTTGGTCATTAGAAAAACAATTTTTAAAAGAACCCGCTCAACAAGGCTTTTCGTGGTCAAATACCATACACAAATTCACAGTTAACCCCATCACAGGCTTTCCTTTGTTAGTCTTAATTCTCTATTATGGGGTGTATAAATTTGTTGGTGAATTTGGTGCTGGAACCCTCGTTGATAGTATCGAAACTTTCTTTGAAACCCATATTAACCCAACAGTTAATCAAGTGGTTGCCTTGATATTTCCCTGGCAACCGATCCAAGATTTATTAGGGAATGACTACGGTATTATTACCCTAGGTATTCGTTATGCCACTGCTATTGTTTTGCCTGTGGTTGCTACTTTCTTTTTGATGTTCTCTCTGTTAGAAGATAGTGGCTATTTACCCCGACTTTCTTTAATGTTGGATCGACTATTTAAGTCCATTGGTCTCTCAGGAAAATCAGTGATTCCCATCGTCTTAGGGTTTGGTTGTGATACGATGGCAACGTTAGTCACTCGAACCTTAGAAACAAAAAGAGAACGATTAATTGCTACTTTTTTATTATCCTTAACGATACCTTGTGCAGCGCAATGGGGTGTGATTGTTGGCCTATTATCTCAAAACCCGAAAGCTTTGTTATTCTGGGCGGGATTTATGGTTGCGATTTTTCTCCTTTCAGGTTATCTATTAGCCCAACTTTTACCAGGGAAAAAAGCAGAATTTTATCTAGAAATTCCACCCTTACGCTTACCTCACTTCAAAAATATTCTCACTAAAACCTATCTGCGGTTAAAATGGTATTTCTTAGAGATTTTGCCCTTATTTGTTTGGGCATCGGTGTTAATTTGGTTCGGACGATTAACGGGTCTATTTGAGTTAATTATTAGCTGGTTAGAACCCTTAACTGTAGCATTAGGACTTCCCGAAACAGCCGCCCCAATTTTCTTATATGGGTTCTTCCGACGGGACTATGGCGCAGCCGGATTATTCGATTTACAGCAAGATTCTGTCTTAAACGGGAATCAGTTGGTTATTGCTGCGATTGTTTTAACCTTGTTTTTACCTTGTATTGCCCAGTTACAAATTATGATCAAAGAAAGGGGAATGAAAACCACCACAGCCATTGTTTTATTCATCTTTCCCTTTGCCTTTTTAGTCGGTTATCTTGTCAATTTTTCTTTAACAACTTTAGGAGTGCAATTCTAATGATGGCCTTATCCACTTTAAAAACGGGAAACACTGGCAAAGTGACTTCTTTATGTACAACAGATGAAGCAATTATTCGCCGTTTAATGATTATGGGTGTTGTCCCTGGTATATCCGTCACCCTAGAACAAAAGTTCCCATCCTATATTATTAAATTGGGAAGAAGTCGTGCTACTTTAGATCACGAAACGGCTCAACTTATTTATTTAGAATGAAGAGGAAATTATCAACTGTTGTGTTCAGAAGTGATTGAGCGAGCCTCGATAAAAATGCGTTTCACTTCCTCATGAGAAGTCCGAATGGTGTCTTCAATTCGACGGATAGCTGATTCGATTTGATCAGAGGATAAATCGTCTTGAAACTCAATATTTAAAGCTAATAAAATATCCCCCGGTCCGAGTTGAAATGTAATCGGGTATTCTACTTTTAGGAAAGCTTTATCTGCTGTAACTATCTTGCTGATACTTTCTCTTACTTGAGGTTCAGCACTTTTTCCGACTAATAAGCCTCTTGTTTTGGCTACGAGTACAATAGCAACAACGGTGAGAATCACTCCAATCATAATAGAGGCTAATCCGTCATAAAAAACTTTCCCTGTCAAGTCACTCATGAATACACCTAACAGGGCTACTGCAATACCGAGTAATGCTGCGCTATCTTCAAAAATCACCACGAAATTAGCAGGATGGCTCTCCTGTAGTTATGGTGATCAGAAAAATTTATACCTCGTAGGGTGGGTTATGGCGCAGACCATAAGTTATTGTGTTTTCATAAAAATCAACCCTGCGCCTAACCCACCATTTTAGGTATGTAGTCTATTATACTTTTTACCCCACACTGTCGGGAGAGCCGTTATGTGGTGCAATACGCATGGTCATGGGGTTCCTTGGATGCACATACGATTTGATCAAACCTTAAAATATGCTGCTTTTCCTCCCTATGGACATATTAATAAAATAAGTCAAACACAATGGTATGAAAATATTTATCTAAAAGCTTTTGGATTATAGCCTAAACTTGCTCTAATTATTCAGATCATTACATTTGAAGATACTAATCTCTCAATAAGAAACTCCTTAAAATCGGAGAGTGACAGAAGCGGGATAGACTAATGATTCCTAACAATACAATCATTGTTTTTAGGTTACTAGGTTCGGGAACACTCACAGGGAAATTTTGTGGGTTAACTTCAAACTCTGGTAATTCTTGATTTCTTACTAAGTCTAACACTTGTTTATTTTCTTGGATGTTTTGATTACTGTTACCTATTACTTCAAGAAATTGACGATTGATTTGTTGACCTTCTATGATAGTATTGTTCAAAATTTCATTAATAAAAGTGTCTATGGGAAACTCAACTAAATTATCTGATTCAATATTTGTATTATTCAATCCTGATAAAAGATAATTTTTCTGTGAGAAAATATCAGACTCTATCAAGGATATTTGCTGAATAGACTGATTAATGCTTTGAGTAATAATATTGTTATCACTAGCATTAATAAATGTTTCTTGAATGGTCAACTGAGTTGGTTTTACGAAATTATCTTCTTCTAAATCATCTACCTTCAATAATCGATTAAAATCAGAGTCCGAAAAAATAAAAATATCAATAATCTGAGTAATATTTTGATTAACCATATTACTATTGCCAAAAACCACACTATCTTGTGAACTAAATTGAAAAAAATCTAATAACTGAACTTCTAATAATCTAGTAATAAATTGACTAAAATCATTTAATTCTGTAATTTTATCTGATTGTTCTAAAAAGAAAAAATTAGTTAAACTTTGCTTACTAAGTTGATGAGTAACATTATTGTCTCCTTGGATAAATGCTTGTTGTTCACTAAATTGTAATCCGTTTAAAACCTTGTCAGAACCGATGAAATTACTGAGTCCAAAATTATTTAGGTCAAGAGGAATTAAGCTGAAATCAAAAACGTTTTGATTGATTTCTTGATTGACTATATTATTTAGATTATCTAAAAATCTTCCTTGAATATTTACGTTGGGAATAATTGACCCATTAATTTTAGGAATATCGATAAAATTAACGTTAAACGTTTGATTTAACTCTTGAGTGACTTCGTTAGAATAACCTTCAATATAATTTTGCTGAAAACTACCTTGAGGAATTTGTGCATTAGTAGAACCATGATTAATTCCATAAAATACGCTTGGAATTAAAACGAATAAACTTAATATTTTGTTCACCATACTATTTCTTTGTTTGTTCTTGCTTAGATCATCTCTTATTAAGTTACTAAAAATATTTTTAGATGTCAGTAGAAAAACAAGTGTATTTTGCCATTAATTTTAAAAATATATGGAAAAAAGTCTTTACCAATACATGGAAAAAAGGGTCAAAAAGTAGAAAAAAGTAGAAATATTTTCCCTCAGTAATTTATAATAACATCTAATAGAAAAATAGAGATTGCTTTGGAGGCAGAATTAAGTCTCAAACCTTAGCTTTAGTCAAGGTTTTGCCTCCTCGCAATAACAGTTTGTAAAATCGAAAGTTTTGCCCACCCTACTATCTAGCCACACTATCATTAACAAGTCTCTTTTACTTCAAACCCTTCATACAACTGAGATTCTATCGTTTCTACGGTTACCTCTGTCACCTTTGCACTCCTCGGTCCTTGGTGACACCATTGCACCATCTTGTCAATTATAGGTTCTGTCCCTTCAAAAATGGCTTCTACACGCCCATCCAGACGATTTTTAACCCACCCCCTAATGCCGAGTCGTTGCGCCTCCTGTACCGTAGAATAGCGGTATCCTACCCCCTGAACTTTTCCAGTGATAAACACATGAACAGCAATAATGTTAGAATTGGTCACAGTTCTAATTATTTCCTAACCCATCTAAAATTTGTTTTAAACGACGATGGCGATCAGAATAACTTCTCATGACTTCTAATGCAAACATCGGGGTTTGTTGCACAGCAAATAAAAAATGTTCCCGATCTAAAATAGCTAGTTTACAGTCAGTTTTAGCCACCGCAGTAGACGCTCTTAAATAGTCTTCATGGACTAAAGCACCTTGTCCAAATACATCTCCTTTCTCGATAACTTCAACCACTTTGCCATCAATAGACATTTCCACTGTACCTTCAATGATGCCATACATCACCGTTCCTTTGTCTCCATTGTTGAAAATAATATCTCCTTTAGCAAAGGTTTGTTCGGGTTGAGATTGAAAAAGTTTAATGGTTTCAACAGGACTTAACATAGGCTTGATTTTTATTGAAAAGTTAGAGTTAAAATAAGGGCAATCATGACTTGAATATAACTAAACTGAGTTTAAGTGCTAGGTAAGGCCCGCAAATAATCATTTAAGTGGGAACGATCGCCGATAAAATGAATTAAGGGGCCGGTATCGGTTAATTCTACCAAACTCAAGGCTGCTACTGGCATTAAAAAGCGATCGCGGTAATACTTAATATCAATGCCCAGTAGACCGCATAACATAATGCGAATGGTGGCCTTATGGGACCCAATTAAAATATTACCACTGTCATGAGTTGCTTGGATCTCTTCGAGGACTTGGGAACTGCGACGGGCAATGTCGATCCCTCTTTCTCCGGCTGGGGGCGCATTCCAAGCCGGATCGGTCAACCATCTGACATAGAGATCGTGATAGTTGCGATCGATGTCTTTGGGGTGCATTCCTTCCCATTTACCGTAACCGATCTCTTGCAGTCCTTTTCGTAACTGCATGGGAACCCCTACTTTTTCAGACAGAGGTCTCACGGTTTCCCGGGTACGATGTAAAGGACTCACATAAATAGCTGTCCAGGGGAGATGACCGTAAGCTTCAGCAAACGCTTCGGCCATTTGGTATCCTTCGGGGGTTAATCCGGGATCGTTCTCTAATTTACCGCAATATCCTCCTGTTTTGCTGTAGGCAGTTTGTCCATGACGGAGGAAGTAAAGCATTAAACCCATTTTTTGCCCTTTGCTGTTAACTTAGGTTCCGTATCGTTGTCTTAACTCTGTTCTGAGATGGGAGCGATCGCCCATAATATGAACTAACGGACCGTGTTCGGCCATTTCCACAATACTCAGGGCGGCCACGGACATTCCGATGCGATCGCGGTAACGACCCACATCAATGCCCAATAGAGAACATAACATAATGCGTGTGGTTGCTTTATGGGAAACTACTAAAACGTTACCTGTTTTATGGGTGTTTTCGATTTCTTCGAGGACTTCTGAACTGCGACGGGCGATATCGATCCCTTTTTCCCCACCGTTGGGACTATTCCAACCCGGATCGGCTAACCAGCGTACATAGTCATCGTGAAACTCTTTATTAACCTGATCGGGAGTTTTTCCTTCCCAGTCTCCATAATAAATCTCTTTGAGGCCATTACGGAGTTCCATCTTAATTCCGAGGCGATCGCATAATGGTTTGGCGGTAGAAATAGCCCGTTTCAAGGGACTCGCATAAACCGCTTTCCAAGGAATATGTTCATAGGTTTGAGCAAAATCTTTGGCCATTTCTATGCCACAAGGGGTCAATTCAATGTCTAATCTTCCGCAATAGGTTCCAGTTTGGGAGGAGGTGGTTTCTCCGTGTCTGAGAAAGTAAAGTTTGAGACTCATTATATTAATTTTAGGTTAATTAAACCATAAGAAATCGTTTCAATATGGCTCTAATTTAAGCTTTGTCTATTGTAAACTGTTTTTATCTTATGATAATTTTGGTGATTCATAATTTTTAACCTTGTTACCTTATCAATAGAGGTAAATAAGTAGCTAGGCAGAATTAAATAGAAAACGTTCAGTGTGATATTTTCCTTTTTGAGCGCGAGCTTCGATCCCATCGATAACGGCGATCGCTAAATCATATTCATCTTCAAAAATCCGAC
>JASJDN010000021.1 GCA_030065205.1 Crocosphaera sp. | reverse complement strand
CGAAGAACAACGGCATCATGATACCACTTAATGCTTTTTCATAAGTCGATGTTCACGGCTAATAAATTAGCCGAGTCGCGCTTCATCTCCTACTTAAAAGATAGGAGTTTTCGCGCTCCCGTGTTAAATTATAAATAGATTTTTCATATCCTCATTCATTGACTCCTTGACCCTGTTCTCTTCCTGGAACACTTTCTAAGGAGGCCAAAATAGCTTGAGAACCGGCAATAATATCTCTTTCTTCTCCTCCCAAATATAATCGTCCAAAACTACCAATGGCCGAAACTTGCAAAATGTTGATTAAGGCCGCTTTTTCTGCTTCATTGGCGGCTAACGCTGCGTAGGCCGCCGGCTGCACTTCCAGAACGTATAAAGTTTGCCCGGCGAGTAACATTTGTCCCCGTCGGTTACGATTAATCATTTGTGCTTGATAAGCGTCGATATTACGAATAATTTGACTCGAAACCACCCTTGGTTTTAAACAGTCCCGCCGTTTGACCCCTAACGCTGCTAAAATAGCTTGTCCGGCTGCTTTAGTTTCCCCTTGGTTGGTTGAATGAATTTCCAGAAGTCCGTACAGTCGTTCTACAAATTGCACCCCAGGACGAACCACCGCAGATTTTAAAGCTACATCAGTAATACGATTGATTTCTATTCCTGGAGAAATTTCAATCCACAAAGACGCATCCCCTGGTAAGGGTAAAAACCCTAATGCAACTGTCCCAATATAGGCCGCGTGTTGAGATTGTAATCGGTCTAAATAAACGTAACTTCTTAATTCAACGCCCAAGATATAACTCTCCGATGCTTTTAACGTGTCTACTTTCAACAATAATCTTCCCACACTTCCCACACTTCCCATACTCCCCCCACTCATGGAAGTGTTACACTACACATTGTATTTTGTGAATGTTAAATAATAATTTAATTGGTATTAATCTATAGTAAGCCTAGAAAATTTTTTTGTAACAGGTCTTTTCAAAACGTTACAAAACTTTATATAATGGACGAAAGCAAACCTGAGTATTTATTCTTAGCTTATGGCTATCACCGAAATTCCCTGGCTTACAGCAATCATTCTTGTCCCTTTAGTAGCCGCGTTTGCCATTCCTCTAATTCCCGACAAAGAAGGAAAAACCGTACGTTGGTATGCGTTGGGGGTAGGTTTATTCAACTTTGCGTTAACGGTATATGCCGTTTTCAACCAATACAATTTTAATAACAGCCATTTTCAACTAGAGGAAACCTATGCTTGGGTTCCTCAACTGGGATTAAACTGGTCAGTGGGTATCGATGGGTTATCGATGCCTTTAGTCGTTTTATCGGGCTTAATCACAACCCTAGCGTTACTCGCATCCTGGAGAGTCGAGAAAAAGCCGCGTCTATTCTACTTCTTGATGTTGGTGCTATATAGCGCACAAATGGGCGTATTTGTTGCCAAAGACTTACTATTGTTCTTCATCATGTGGGAACTAGAGTTAGTCCCCGTCTATATATTAATTTCTATCTGGGGTGGCAAAAAGCGTCTTTATGCAGCCACAAAATTTATATTATATACAGCCCTCGCTTCTATCTTTATTCTGGTTTCAGCCTTAGCTATGGCTTTCTACGGTGACACTGTCACCTTCGATATGACTCAGTTAGGCATGAAAGAGTTCCCCCTTGCTTTAGAAATGTTGGCTTATGCCGGATTTTTAATCGCCTTTGGGGTCAAGCTTCCTATTTTCCCGTTACATACTTGGCTACCGGATGCCCACAGCGAAGCTTCTGCACCAGTATCTATGATTTTAGCGGGTGTTTTACTAAAAATGGGCGGTTATGGGTTAATTCGCTTCAACATTGAAATGTTGCCCGATGCTCACATCAAATTTGCTCCCTTAATCCTGATTTTAGGGGTAGTTAACGTGGTTTACGGGGCTTTTACCGCGTTTGGCCAAACCAACCTCAAGCGTCGTCTGGCTTCTTCTTCTATCTCTCACATGGGCTTTGTTCTCATCGGTATTTCTTCCTTTACCGAGTTAGGCATGAACGGGGCTGTTTTACAGATGATATCTCACGGTTTAATTGCAGCAGCCTTATTCTTCCTCTGCGGTAGCACTTACGAACGGACGCATACCTTAATGATGGATGAAATGGGTGGGTTAGCGCAGAAAATGCCCAAAACCTTCGCTTTATTCACAGCAGCGTCTATGGCATCTTTAGCCTTACCTGGAATGAGTGGCTTTGTGGCAGAATTAACTGTGTTCTTGGGTGTCGCCAATAGTGATGTTTACAGTTCTACCTTTAAGACTGTCGTTATCTTTTTAACTGCGGTGGGTTTAATTTTAACCCCAATTTACCTCTTATCGATGTTGCGAGTTGTCTTCTACGGACAGAACAATGAAGGGTTGCAGTTACCGAAGTTTAACTTAGATGCTAAACCCCGTGAAGTGTTTATCACTGCTTGCTTGTTACTGCCTATCATTGGTATTGGGTTATATCCTAAGTTGGCTACCACCAGCTATGATGTTAAAACGGTAGAAGTTGCTTCTAAAGCCCGTTCTGCCTTACCTACCATTGCTCAACAACAAGAAATGTCTCGTCAGAATCAACTGAACGAAGAATTAGCTTCAACCGTGTTTATTGCACCTGAAATTGATTAGCGTTGCCACAAAAAATGTAAGTAACTTGGAATATTATAAAAGAGGCTAGATCACAAGCCTCTTTTATATTTTTAGTTTACTTAGATTTGATCAATATATTGCCTCATCTTCCATTAATTGCGTCAGGAGAATGTTGTGATAATAGAATTTTGACTTTTTCAACAGATAAACTTAAAGCATTTGCTATCTCTTCTAAGGTTAATCCTAGTTCTTGAAGACGAGAAACCGCTAGTAATTGAGTATTCTCTAGATTCTTTAACTTTTCTTGAGCAATTTTAGCCGATTCTTGGGGTGTTAAAACTAATTCTTCTTCAGGAGTAAAATAACGTAGTTTTCCTTCATAAATTCCTAAATATAATTCTAATTGCTCACTCCATAAATAACCGTTTTCATTAGGATTAATGGGTTGATATTGTCCTTCAGATAATCTAAACCCTTGAAACTCTAAACTAACAGGATCAAACCAGAAATAATTAGGAGTACGAAAAATATTTTGATAAAGATCCTTTTTCTTGGTTCGGTCAACCTTGGCCGTAGAATCTGAAAGAATTTCCACAATAACATGGGGATATTGACCATTTTCTCCCCAAACCACCCAACTTTTACGAGGACGTTTTTCCGTATTTAAAACAACAAAAAAATCAGGTCCACAAAAATCCCGTTTTTTTAGTTGTTCAGTATTATAATAAATGGTCAGATTACCGGTTGCATAGTAATCATTTTTACCTGACCAAAAACTATCGAGACAGGTTAAAAGCAGAATAATTTGTTGTAAATGAAGATCGCTTTCCAAGGGAGGTTCATCACTCCATAAATCTGTAGGCGGACCGATCAAATTAGAGGAAATATTTAGGGTTGTCATGGTTTTAACCCCTTAGTATAGATATGGTGATAATAACACATATTTTAGGTTAAATTCTATTTTTCTCAAAGTAAGCGACTATTATTTAATAGTCGCCCTATTCAACTCTAAAACCCATGAAGAATCCTTAAATTCTAACCCTGCCTCAAAATTTTTTTAAATTAGTTTACATTTGGCGAAAGTATTCTTATTAACGGTACAATTTTAGTTATCAGGAATCCTTAAATAATCAACTATCCTTCAACGGTCAGCTTGTTAAGAAATATGAAATTTTTGCAACATTTACGGTTACTTGCTGTATGAAAAACCCCTCCACTCAGTCATTATCCTTATTTCAACAATTTCGCCAACAAATTAAATCTTCACCCCCAACAAAAACAGAAGAATCTGTTATCTTTCGTATTCTAGTACAATCTTTAGTTATTGTGGGCATTATTGCCACAGATATTGCCGCTAATACCCAGATGAGTGTCTGGGCTATTCCTTTAACTATTATAGGCGGGATTTGGAGTTGGTACCGTCGCCAACATCGTAATATTACCCTGAAATTTGTTTTGGCCATTGGGATGTTAGCGGTACTTTCTTCCTTTTTAATTCGTTTAACCCAAAATCTCAATGATAGCCGTTTAGTGCTAGCAGAATTATTAGTGCAATTACAAGTTTTGCACAGTTTTGATTTACCTAGACGGAAAGATTTAGGCTATTCAATGGTCATTGGATTGATTTTATTAGGAGTTGCTGGAACCATTTCCCAGACAGTTGCTTTTGCGCCGTGGTTACTACTATTTTTAATTTTAGCGATTCCTACATTAGTGTTAGATTATCGATCGCGCTTAGGATTAGAAGCAATTAATAAACAGGTTAAAATACCGTTTAAATCCCGTAAAAATTTCTCAAAAACACCTAAATATTCTCCTATTTCTTTTAAAAGTATTAGTCTATTAATTGCTATTACTTTAGTGGTTGGATTAACCATTTTTACCCTAATGCCAAGATTTTCAGGGTATCAATTACAAAGTTTCCCTGTTGATAGTCCTTTAGATGCAGATAGTCAAAAATTTAGTGGGCAAAATAAGGGAATTGTTAACCCAGGTTATAATAATCAAGGAAAAGGAGGACAAGAACAAAATAATAATAATTCTCAAGGACAAGGACAGGTTGATGATAGTCAGTATTATGGATTTAATACTAAGATTAATCAAAACTTGCGGGGAGAAATGAAACCCAAAATCGTTATGAGAGTGCGCTCTCAATCTCCTGGTTTTTGGAAAGCTTTATCCTTTGATCATTATACAGGACAAGGATGGGAAATTACTAATGAAGAAGATTTCGATACAATTAGACGAGATAAATGGTCTTATCGATTTTCATTGCACTTTCCAGAGACTGCAATGAAAACAAAAAAAGTGATTCAAAGTTATACAGCAGTTGCCGATTTACCTAATATTATCCCTTCTCTTTCTACACCAAAACATCTGTATTTTCCAGCACAAGAAATTGGGGTAGATGATTTCGATAATCTGCGATCGCCTGTGGGTTTATTAGAGGGATTAACTTATACCGTTGTTTCCTATGTTCCTTATCGTGATCGCACTGTATTACAAAAATCTCCCCCTGATTATTCTGAGAAAATAAAAGAAACTTATCTCAATGTTCCACCAGAAATTGAAGAAAAAGTACGCAACCAAACCCTAGAATTGTTAAACAATCAATCATTTAATTCCCCCTATGAAGTCGTATTGTTTTTAACCCAAGCGGTGAAACAAAAATATACAATTCAAGACCAATTACCCTTTTTTGATGATAGTGAAGACTTGGTTGAATCCTTCTTATTCAAGTATGAAGGAGGGATACCTGATCACTTTGCCACGACATTAACCATAATGTTGCGTTCGGTAGGGATTCCTGCTAGGTTAACCGTTGGTTTTGCGCCAGGAAAATTTAATCCGTTGACGGGTTTTTATGTAGTTAAAAATACTGATGCTTATGCGTTAACTGAAGTCTATTTTCCTTATTTTGGTTGGTATACATTTGATCCCATTCCTGGCCATGATTTGTTTCCATCGTCTTTAGAAGAAGACCAAACCTTTAGTGTTTTAAAGCAATTTTGGAACTGGGTTGCTGGTTGGTTACCTTCTCCTGTAGCTAACTTTTTTAACCTTATTTGGACTAAAATTATTGTTGGGGTTATCAGCTTTTTGGGGTGGTTATGGCGGTTTATTTCTAGTGGGTTAATCGGGACATTAGTCGGACTTTTATTACTCGTTGGTTTAGGATTTTTCGGTTGGTTAGCTTGGGGACAATTAAGTAAATTAGGATATTATCGTCGCCTGGCAAAATTACCGCCAATGGTACAATTATATGAAGAAATGTTGAGGGTACTCAAAGCAAAAGGTTATCCCAAACATCCAGCACAAACCCCCTTAGAATACGTCAATGTATCCTATCAACAACATCCCCAGGAACAAGCGCAAATTATTGACGAAATTTCCCACGCTTATGTAAGTTGGCGATACGGAGACAATGACCAAAATGTTGACTATTTAAAGCAACAATTTATAGCTTTGGTTAAGAGTTTGAAGGGTAAAAATTAATCTGTAGAATAAAAAGAAGACTCTTTTTCCATTACTAATTTTCGAGGGTAACTTACTCAAATATTTTGTCTTAACTATAGAAAGTTATGTCAGATTTAAAAACCTTTTGTGTTTTTTTCTCTTATTCTAATAGAAATTTAGGGCAGATTTTTACTTTTTTAAAATCATCATGACTCTAGCATACTTGTCTTCTTTTTTCAAGCATTGTTCGGTTAAATTTATCAAAAAACAAACTATCTTAACCCTAGGAATTTTTTTTGCTTAATGATATGCTGTTTGTGACTAAACTGTTTTAAAATAAGAGAGCAAAAGTTAACGGTAATCATTTTAGCTATCTTATGTTAACCCAACTTCAAACAGAACAATTGAGAATTGATTATTTACAGCCTCTTGAAAACACAAAAGAACTCAAGAATTCCTTCGGTCACGATATTAAAGAAGGGTTAAATCAATCTCAAAAAAAAATACCATCTAAGTATTTCTATGACGATTATGGATCTCAATTATTTGAACAAATTTGTGAGTTACCTGAATATTATCCCACCCAAACAGAAGCCGATATCTTAAGGAAATATGCAGAAGAAATTGCTAAAATTACAGGCATTTGTGAATTAGTAGAATTAGGAAGTGGAAGTTCGACTAAAACTCGTTTATTATTAGATGCTTACAATCAAAAAAATCAGGTGTTTAAATATATGCCGATTGATGTTAGTGCAGGAATTCTAAGAGAAAGTGCAATACAATTAAAACAAGATTATAGTTCTCTACAAATCCAAGGGTTAGTCGGAACTTATGATCAAGCTTTAACGCAATTAGAATCTACTTCTTGGCCAGTAAGAATGATTTTTTTCTTAGGAAGTTCTATCGGTAATTTTAGTGAAATAGACTATGAAAAATTCTTGACTAAAATTTCCCAAGTTTTAGAAAATGGGGATTATTTTTTATTGGGAATTGATTTACAGAAACCTAAGTCCATCTTAGAAGCAGCTTATAACGATAGTCAAGGAGTAACAGCAGCTTTCAACCTAAATATATTGACTCATTTAAACCATAAATTTGACGGAAACTTTGATATCAATTGTTTTAATCATCAAGCTATCTATAACGAAAAAACACAACAAATTGAAATGTATTTAATCTCTCAAAAACCTCAAGAGATTACCTTAAAAAGTCTTGAGTTTAAAGTGAAGTTAAAGGAAGGAGAAAAAATATTAACTGAAATTTCTCGTAAGTTTGATGTAGAAAAAACTCAACATCATCTAGCATCTACACAATTAAATCCAGTCAAAGTCTTTACTGATAAAAATAACTGGTTTGCCTTGATTCTTTGTCAAGCTTCAAAATAAGTTATGATAAATAGGAGCATAATTAACCATACTCCTATGACTTAACTTAATTATAAATGTTAATATGTAGGATCAATCATCATGGCATCCCTTAAACCTCAATTACCGATTTTTCTTAATAACTGTTCCCAAGAATCTATTCTTAATTACTTTCAAAATAGTTGGGAATTAGAAGATATTTTAATGAGAACTATTATAGATGATGAAACATTTTATCTGAATCCTGATTCTTTAAGAAATCCATTGATTTTTTATTTAGGTCATTCCCCTGCTTTTTACATCAATAAATTAATTCGAGTTGAATTACTAGAAAAAAGAATTAATCCAGAGTATGAAATATTATTTGAATTTGGAGTTGATCCTAAAAATGCAGAGGAATTGATAAAAGCGATCGCCCATATCAATTGGCCAAACGTTGCAGAAGTTTGGGACTATCGAAATACAGCCTATCACGTTATTGTAAACGTTATCAAAAATACCCCAGTTAATCTTCCTATTCATCAAAATCATCCTCTTTGGGCTTTAATTATGGGGATAGAGCATCAAAGAATTCATTTTGAAACCTCTTCGATGCTATTAAGACAACTTCCCACAGAAAAATTAAAAAGACCGTCAGGATGGCAATATGCACCTTCTCAGGAAACTGCTAATAATAATAACATGATTTTAATCAAGGGTGGAACGATTAAACTAGGTAAAGCGAAAGATGATTCCTTGTATGGTTGGGACTGCGAATATGGCGATCGCGTGGTAAAAGTTGAGCCATTTTTTGCTAGTCAATATCTAATTACTAATGCAGAATTTCTCGAATTTGTCAATAGTAAAGGTTACGAAAATCAAGTCTATTGGGATGAGCAATCCTGGCAATGGAAAGAAGAAAATAATATTAAACATCCCAAATTTTGGGTATTAAATGATGTTGAATATGTCTATCGTGCTATGTTTGATGACATCCCATTACCCATAGATTGGCCGGTGGAAGTTAATTATTATGAAGCCATAGCCTATTGTCGCTGGAAAGGAAAAGAAACCAGATTAATGAGTGAAGCAGAATGGAATTTGGCTACATATGGATCGAATCATAACTATCAAATAGAAATCGAAGAAGTCAATAATTATAATCTTAATTTTAAATTTGGTTCACCCTGTCCAGTTGGGTTATTAAAAACAGCGCAAAGTGATTCGGGACTCTGGGATCTCAGGGGAAATGTTTGGGAATGGTTAGAGGAAGATTTTAACCCCTTACCAGGATTTAAACCCCATTTTCTCTATGAAGATAATTCCGCACCCTTTTTCGATAATAACCATAAAATGATGTTAGGAGGTGCCTGGGTAACTCAAGGAACAGAAACCTTAAAACATTATCGAAATTGGTTCCGTCCTAACTTCTATCAACACGCTGGTTTTAGGATTGTTAATAATTAGAATCATCTGAGGAAAATTTTGGAAAATTGGCGCTTAATCTTGTTATATTTGATTTAAGGTTTTCTGCTTTAACCATGACGTTCATTGCCTGAAGTTCATATTCTGCAAAATGAATCAATTTTTACAATCAACCAAAAATTTTCTCAAAGATAAATTATTATTGCAAAAAATCCCTCAATGGTTTCAAGTCAGTGATGTACAAATAGCAGAAATTTTAGAAACTGTTAGAGAAAAGTTACCCACGACTGAAGCCATCTTGATTGGCAAAACTCAATCAGGTAAAAGTTCAATTGTTAGAGGATTAACGGGGGTTTCAGCCGAAATTGTCGGTGAAGGATTTCGCCCTCACACTCAACATACACAACAATATACTTATCCTAATGATGACCTTCCTTTACTCATTTTTACCGATACCGTAGGATTGGGGGACGTTCAACAAAATACTGAGTCTATTATTCAAGAATTAACCGATAAACTACAAGAAGCCAATCATCGGGCTAGGGTCATCATTTTAACGGTTAAAATCAATGATTTTGCCACAGAAACATTAGGTAATGTTGTCCAAAAATTACGTGAATTATGTCCTAAAATTCCTTGTCTTATCGTCGTTACTTGTCTACATGAAATTTACCCTTCCTCAACTCAAGATCATCCGATCTATCCTCCTACTTTTGAAGATATTAATCGTGCCTTTAACCATCTCAAAGATGATTTTCAAGGGCTTTATGACGAGGCCATTCTGATCGATTTTACCCTAGAAGAAGATGGTTACACCCCTGTTTTTTATGGGTTAGAAACCCTCAGAAATAGTATCGCGCAACAGTTACCTGAAGCCGAATCTGTGGCCATTCATCAACTATTAGAAGGAGAAACCACGCAAAAAATTGGTAACCTTTACCGGGATGTAGCCCGTCGTTATATTTGGGCATTTTCCGTGGCAGCAGCCACCTTAGCAGCCGTCCCCTTACCTTTTGCTACCATGCCTGTTTTAACCGCCTTACAGGTGTCTCAGGTGACATTATTGGGTAAACTCTACGGGCAAATTTTAACCCCTTCTCAAGCAGGTGGCATTGTTAGTGCCATCGCCGGGGGATTTTTAGCCCAATCTATCGGACGAGAATTGATCAAGTTTATCCCTGGTTTGGGAAGCATTATTGCTGCGTCTTGGGCAGGGGCTTATACATGGGCATTAGGAGAAGGGACTTGTGTTTATTTTGGGGATTTAATGGGGGGAAAAAAACCCAATCCTGATAAAATTCAAGCGGTGATGCAAGAAGCTTTTAAGCAAGCACAAAACCGTTTTAAAAAAAGTTAATCATTATTAATCGCTTTTAAAATAATATAGCGTTTCTCGGACTCATGATGTACACCTAACTCCTGCCTCCTGCCCTCTGCCTCCTGCCTCAAAGCGATCACCTTTGTACCTCACAAGTATGGGAATTGCTATATTTTTAGTTGAATAAAAAATCCCCTTGTCCCATTTCTCGATAAACATCACGAATCATATTGTAATCCGAATCTTTTGCCGGAACTAAAGTTGACCCTTCAAACTTATTTTTTAAAGATTTAATAGATAAGATAGCTTCTATCAGTTGAGTTTGATTTTTAAGCATTAATTCCTTAATATGATCAATAACGTTAGCTTGAATATGACTACCTACAATTAATACATCATTAGGTAAAGGCTGTCCTTTCGCAATAATAGGGAAATTGATATCTGATAAATCATCTTTTTCTAAAGCGGCTTGATAACGATAAGGATTTCTTGAACAAGCATCTACCACTTTTTTAATTAAAGGTGCTAAACTATCATCCTCAGACATGATAGATTTAAAATCAGTTTGAGGATTTAAACCAGCATCTATTAACAGTTTGATTCCTCCTATATGGGTACTGGTTGAACCATTATGTTCAAAATCAATTGTTTTTCCTTTTAAGTCTGTTAATGATTTAATTCCACTGTCTTTACGAACCACCATCATCGTATAATAGTTAACTCGTTTTATACCAATCATCGGAATAGCATTGCTTCTTGCTTTCATGACAACATATTCCGAAGGACCAGCCCAAACTAAGTCGACTTCATGGGTGTTTAAAGCTGCAACTGCTTTAAAATAATTATCCACTGGAAAAAACTCAATCTGACTATCTAATACTTGACTTAAAACTTGTCTAAAGGGTTCATACTTTTCTTCTAACTCTCCTACTCCCACAGCGTCAGTAACAGCAAAACGTAAGGTTTTAGGGATAGGTACTCTAGAAGAGAAGTTCGGTGGATTATCTGATTTTTGTTTGACCATACAACCCGCCAAGAATAGTATAGTGTACACTAATAAGTTTCGTCTTTTCATACTTTAAATATTGTGAAAGTTGATTGATATTTTTTCAAGAGTTTAATGGATTATCATAACGTTGACACGCTATTATTATTAGAAAAAGTTCTGTTAAAAATTTGTTTGTATAGACTTTTTTCTATACTTCAGTTATACGGGTTCGAGCTTTAACAATAGTGATCATAAACCATGACACAGAATTTAATCTAATTTTAAGTCATCAATAACATTTTTTTAACTTAAAACGCACCTAGTTATATAATAGTGTTAAGAATGTTTTGGCTTAATTTTTCGAGATATCCGTAAAATTTTGATTATTGTCTTGACTAACATTTTACAATTTTAGTATATGAGAATACTCATTGTCTATAATTTGATCTAAATTTTTATACTTATTTTTCGTTCTAGATCAATTTTGGTAAGTCATCCATTGAGAGAAATTGCTTTTATGTTTGTTGCTAACTCCTTAAAAAGAATACTAACCCATAGTAAAATTGGTCACAAGATAGGATATGGTTATATCATTGTGATTACCATTTTTATAATAGGGATTATTTCGGGACTTACTTTAGGAGATTATTACGAAAAAAAAGCTTATCATAAGTTACAATTAGCTAATCGAAAAATTCTTTTATTATCTCAGCTACATAATTATATTTTACAAATTCGCTCCCATCCTAAAACGTTAATTGTTGTTGTTGATGACTCCATTTGGTTTGAGTATGAAACTAATAAATTTAGTCTAAATAGTAAAAGAATTCAATATACTTTATTGGAACTCAATGATTTTCTAGATAAAAATCATGAAGTAATTGATAATCAAAATGTAAAAATCTTAATTAATAAATATGATTACTATTTAGACGAATATCAAAATAATATTAAATCTCTTTGGAAAACCATCACACCAATTTCTAGTAATAACAATAACTTAAATAATCTAAATAGTCAAGATATCATCTTAGAACTTATTAAAAGCAAAAAAATACAAAATCTTGAAACTCAATTTGAAAAATTATCAGAAATTTTATCTCTTGTTATTAATTCGGCTCAAGACAATCAAAAAAATGCAGAGCAAGGGATGATAAGGGCTAGTGTGTTAAGGACAAAAATAATTTTAAGTAGTATTATCACCTCTTTGATTATTTCTACAATTTCGGCTATATATACCGGAAAAATAATTGCTTATCCCCTAGAACAGTTAACCCGTATTTCTGAAAAAGTAACTCAAGAATCTAACTTTCAATTAAAAGCTTCTGTAACCACTAAAGATGAAGTTGGAAAATTAGCTACTTCTATGAATCAATTAATTCAGTGGATTGATGAGCATATTACTGAATTAGAAGAAGCCCGTAAAACTTTAGAAAAGCGAGTTGAACAACGAACAATAGAATTACAACAAGCCCTAAAAAAACTCAAAGCCTTAGTTAATCTAGATGGGTTAACTCAAATTTTTAATCGTCGTTATTTTGATGAAGTGTTATACCGAGAATGGCAAAGAGGGAGACGAGAAAACTCCCAAATATCTCTTATTCTTTGTGATGTAGATTACTTTAAAATTTATAACGAAACCTATGGTCATTTAGGAGGAGATAGTTGTTTACAAAAAGTCGCTCAAGAAATAAGAAGACAAGTGAAACGTCCTTCTGATGTGGTAGCGAGATACGGAGGAGAAGAGTTTGTCATTCTTTTGCCCAATACTAATTTGAATGGGGCATTAACCTTGGCAGAAATGATTAGAAATGCCATTGAAACCATGAACATTCTCCACGAAAATTCTTTAGTGAGTGATCATGTGACTATTAGTATGGGTGTTAGTTGTAAAATTCCTGAAGAAACAGAGCAATATAAAGAATTAATTCAAGAAGCGGATGAAGCGCTGTATCAAGCCAAAGAAAATGGACGGAATTGTGTTTGTTATTGGGTTGATTCTTCTTAGTATTTGTTTACGTTTATCGGGTGATGCAACAGACCTACATTAATTGATTTTTGTAGGGGTTAACGGTTGTCACTGGTGTCAACTTAACAGTGAATGGTTATTTCTTGATTGTCATTGCGAGGGGGTGAACCACGACTATAGCGCGATTTATTGTCATACCAAATCCGATGGTCAAAACCTCTTTATAGTTTGGCTCTTCTTCCTCCCACACTCCCCACCCTTCCCACACTTCCCACACTCCTCAACTCCCAAGATAAAAGGGGTATCTAAACCGGATTTGGTATCATTATCCCCTCGAAGCAATCTCTATTTTTCAGTTGGGTGTTGTTAGAGATTGCTTCGGAGGCAGCAATAAGTCTTAAACTTTTGTTCCAGTCAAGATTTTACCTCCTCGCAATGACAGTTTACATTGGCTTAAGTTGACGCTAATAATGGTTGTTGACCCCTACAAAGTTGAAGATGATCCTGTATTAGAATACCCTTTACCATTATTTGGTAGAATACGCCTATTCTTTAACCATAACTGACCATGACTACACCTTCTCAACCCCAACCGTTAACCATTCCCCCTCGTTTATTAATGGGTCCAGGCCCATCTAATGCGAACCCCCGTATTTTGTCGGCCATGAGTCTTCCTGCTATTGGCCATCTTGACCCATTTTATCTAGAAATGATGGACGAGATCCAAGATTTATTACGCTATGTCTGGCAAACTGAAAATAAGTTAACCCTCTCTATAAGTGGGACAGGAAGCGCAGGAATGGAGGCTAGTTTGGCCAATGTAGTGGAACCTGGGGATGTGGTATTGATAGGGGTTATGGGTTATTTTGGCCACCGTTTAGTGGATATGGCCACCCGTTATGGTGCAGATGTTAGAATAATAAATAAACCTTGGGGTGAAAATTTCAGTTTAGCAGAATTAACTGAAGCAATCGAAACCCATAAACCGGCGATTTTAGGGTTAGTTAATGCAGAGACTTCTACCGGGGTAAGACAACCCTTAGAAGGGGTAGGAGAGTTGTGTCGAAAACACAATTGTTTATTGTTAGTTGATGCGGTTACCAGTTTAGGGGGAGTTCCGTTTTATGCAGATCAATGGGGTGTCGATTTAGCCTATAGTTGTAGTCAGAAAGGGTTAGGGTGTCCCCCCGGACTTGCTCCGTTTACTATGAGCGATCGCGCTTGGGAAAAGTTGCAAAAACGCACAACTTCTGTGTCTAATTGGTATTTAGATATGAACCTTTTAAGTCAGTATTGGGGGGAACCCAGAAAGTACCATCATACTGCTCCTTGTAACATGAATTATGGGTTAAGGGAAGCGTTATCTTTAATTGTAGAAGAAGGGTTAGAAAATTGTTGGCAGCGACATCAACAAAATGCCGAGTTATTATGGGAAGGATTAGAAAAATTAGGGTTAGTTTGTCATGTAGAAAAACAGTTTCGTCTCCCTACTTTAACTACGGTTCGTATTCCTCAAGGGGTGAACGGAAAAGCCGTATCTAGTTATCTTTTAAAAGAGTATAATATCGAGATTGGTGGCGGTTTAGGTGAGTTGGGGGGTAAAGTTTGGCGTATTGGTTTAATGGGTTATAATTCTCGCCCTGAAAATGTTTTATTATTATTAGAAGCTTTCAGAAAAGTTCTTTAATTCTGTAGGTTGGGCAAAATTTTTAAGAATTAGGCAAACTTTGAATAAGTGGCTTTATTGCCCACCTTAGCATTGTTATTAAAATAAACAAAATGTAAATATGAATTTTGAAAATTCATATAGAAATCAGTAATGATATATGAGAAATGAGAATCGATTAGGACATAATATTATTATGTCCCTACAAATATATCGTAGGGATTTAACACTGTTAAATCCTCTTACTATTCTCATAACCCAAACCTGATTGCTATAGCAATTTTCCAAAGTTATTAAAGACTTAAGTAGTCATTGCGAGGGGTAAGATAAACAGTAAGCTTTAATTATCACTAAAAACACCCCGAAGCAATCTCAAATAGAGATTAAAATTGCTTCATAATTCTACTGCTATAGATAATGTTAGAAAAAACTTTCACACCTAAACTAACCGATGATGGCTCTTATACCTTCTTTTCTGAAGAATTTGAAGAATTATTTCATTCCCATTCAGGAGCCAAACAAGAAGCACAATATAAGTTTATTGAACCTTGCCAAATCAAAGAAAAAGTAATAATTAAAGATACAATAAAAATACTTGATATTTGTTACGGTTTAGGGTATAATACAGCCGTCGCTTTAGAAAATATTTGGTCAATTAATCCCGATATAAAAGTCGAATTATTTGCGTTAGAAAATGATCTTAATGTCCCGCTACAAGCTATCAATTCTAAGTTATTAAATGACTTTTCTGATGAGATTATTGATAAATTAAAAACCCTGGCAAATAATCATAAAATTGAAACGAAAATATTTAAAGCTGAATTATCACTAGGGGATGCCAGACAAACTATAAAAACAGTTATCCATCAAAACTTTCAGGCAGACGCTATCTTTTTAGATCCCTTTTCCCCACCAAAATGTCCCCAACTGTGGACAGTCGAATTTATAGAATTAGTCTCTCAATGTTTAGAAAAAGATGGATATTTAGCCACCTATTCTTGTGCAGCTTCTGTGAGAACCGCCCTACAATTAACAGGGTTAAACATAGGCGCAACCCGAAGCGTTGGACGGCGATCGCCTGGTACCATTGCTAACTGGAACGGTAACAACTTACCCCCCTTATCTCAACAAGAAAAAGAACACTTACAAACCCGTGCAGCCATTCCTTACCGAGATCCTACCTTACAGGACACAGCAGAAACCATCAAAAATAGAAGACAGCAAGAACAAAAGAAAAGTTCCTTAGAACCCAGTAGTCAGTGGAAAAAAAGATGGTTAAACCATCAATAACCATTGCTTTTTGAAAGAGAAACAAATAATAAATTAAACATAAGAGAAAAAATAACTCCCTTGATAAACTAAAAAGAAGTTATCCTAGAAACTTAAAGCTAGTTTCATCGGCAATATGTGGCGTAAACAACCTTCCCAGTCCAAATGGCAAATCACCCTACCTACGGATAATTATGGGTCCTATGACACTCGACAGAAAAAAACCAATCGAACCATTGGCCAACAACGTCAACCCCTATTTATCATGTTGTTTGTCAGTCTTATCCTATTAGGGGCCATTGGGAGTCGTCTCGCCTTTCTACAACTCCTACAAGGGGAAGACTTTCGCGCCAAAGCCGAAGATAACCGAGTTCGTATTGTTCCTAAACCCCCCGTTCGTGGTAACATTTTCGACCGTAAAGGCCGGGTTTTAGCCTCAACCCGTCTCACTCACGCAGCGTATCTCTGGCCGATGGTGGTTAACCAACCGGACTGGCCAGAAAATCGTCAATATTTAGCTCAACTCCTGTCCATACCCGAAGAAAGCATTGAAAATAAGATACAACAAGCCGGTTACAACGCCTCAACCCTGATTAGAATTGCTCGTAGTTTAAATCCTGCCCAAATTACCGCCCTAGAAGAATTTAAAGCCGAATTAAACGGCTTAGAAGTGGATATTGAAACCGTCCGCGACTATCCTAACCAAGAAATCGCTGCCCATATCTTAGGATACACCGGGGAACTCAACGCCGAAGAACTGGAACGACGACGGCCCGAAGGCTATCGCTTAGGGGATATTGTCGGTAAAATGGGGGTGGAAGCAGCTTATGAACAGCAATTACGGGGCGAATGGGGCGGTATTGAACTCGAAGTAGACGGGGCCGGCAAAGTGATGAAAGTGTTGGGGCAAAAAGTTGGCCAACCCGGAAAAGATGTCACCCTTACCCTGGACCTCGATGTGCAGAAAGCAGCCGAAGCAGCCCTAGGAGAACGTATCGGGGCGGTTGTCGCCCTTAACCCCCAAACCGGCGGGGTTCTCGCCATGGCCAGTAACCCCACCTTTGACCCCAATATTTTCTCCACTCAAATTACCCCCCAAACCTGGAAACGGTTGCAAAAGAAAGGTAACCCCTTCGTTAACCGTGCGTTACGAGGGTTTCCCCCCGCTTCTACCTTTAAAATTGTCACTGCCACCGCAGGGATGGAGTCGGGCAAATATCCCCCTAATACCATCTTAAATACCTTCGCCTATCTCAACGTCGGGGGAACCGCCTTTGGAGAATGGAACCGGGCCGGGTTTGGGCCGATGGGTTATGTGCGGGCCATGGCCTGGAGTAGTAATACGTTTCATGGTCAAATTGGCCGGGGTGTAGGCGGGCCAACCCTCATTAAATACGCCCGTCTTTACGGGTTTGGCTCAAAAACCGGCATTGAATTAGGGGAAGAAGCGGCCGGGTTAATTGCCGATAACGAGTGGAAGCTGAAAAATTATAATTGGGAATGGACCGATGGGGACACGGTTAATATGTCCATTGGTCAAGGGTTTACCCAGGCCAGTCCTTTACAAGTTGCGATTATGTTTGCAGTGCCGGCCAACGGCGGTTATCGCTTAAAACCCCATTTCTTTGAAAAAGAAGGAGACACAGAAAAATGGCGCACGTCTATGGACCTTAAACCCAGTACCCTGAAAATTTTGCGAGAAGGACTGAGGGCGGTGGTTGCCAGTGGAACAGGTAAAGCGTTAGACGTTCCCAGTTTGCCCCCTGCTGCGGGTAAAAGTGGTACCGCCGAAGCCCCTCCCGGACAAGTCCATACTTGGTTTGGGGGGTTTGCTCCTTACGATAACCCAGAAATTGTGGTGGTAGCTTTTGGTGAGCATTCTGGTGGGGGTGGGGGTTCTGTGGCCGCCCCGATGGTTCGTCAAGTGATGGAAGCGTATTTTCAGAACAATAAAAAGTGAAATGCCTGATAAAATTGGGAGAGTTGATCGATGGTTGGTGAACATTAGACCCAACTGACATCAACTGAACCCGAAATGCACTTGCCCACCGAATCACCCTAAATTATGGATATTAAAGAAGGCTTTGTTGGTACTGTTGGCAACACTCCCCTTATTCGACTCAAAAGTTTTAGCGAAGAAACCGGCTGTAATATTTTAGGAAAGGCAGAATTTCTCAACCCTGGTGGTTCTGTAAAAGACCGGGCTGCTTTATATATTATTGAAGATGCCGAGAAAAAAGGACTGCTGGAACCCGGGGGAACGGTGGTAGAAGGGACGGCCGGAAATACTGGCATCGGGTTGGCCCATATTTGCAATGCCAAAGGGTATAAATGTCTGATTATTATTCCAGAAACCCAGTCCCAGGAGAAAATTGACCTCTTGAGAACGTTGGGGGCTGAAGTTCGCACCGTTCCGGCGGTTCCTTACAAAGACCCTAATAATTACGTGAAGGTATCGGGAAGAGTGGCCGAAGAGTTAGATAATGCCATTTGGGCTAATCAATTTGATAATTTAGCCAACCGACAGGCCCATTATGAAACCACTGGCCCGGAAATCTGGCAGCAAACGGAGGGTAAAGTGGATGCTTGGGTATCTGCTACCGGAACAGGGGGAACCTATGCCGGTGGGGCGTTATTTTTTAAGGAGAAAAACCCTAACATTAAGTGTATTGTGGCTGACCCGATGGGAAGCGGGTTATATAGTTATGTGAAAACCGGAGAAATTAAACCCGAAGGGAGTTCTATTACTGAGGGTATTGGTAACAGTCGCATTACCGCTAATATGGAAGGGGTTCCCATCGATGATGCCATTCAAATCGATGATCACGAAGCGTTACGGGTGATTTATCAGTTATTGTACCAAGATGGCTTATTTATGGGGGGTTCCGTGGGTATTAATGTCGGTGCTGCGGTTGCTTTAGCGAAGGAAATGGGACCAGGCCATACTATTGTTACCGTTTTATGTGACGGTGGTTCTCGATATCAGTCTCGCATCTATAGTCAGGAATGGTTAGCCTCTAAGGGGTTGTCCGTTGATTAGCGCACACCTACTAAAAACCTATTAATATCTAACAATGTGTTGTCAGACTAACAGTTTTGGGGCATCGGTGACTCCCCGTGGATTTTACTGTTGGAAAAAACTACTGGTTTTGAAGCAGCTCAACTTTTACTCACATCTTGCATCAGAATGAAAATACTAAAATTTTGATAGAAACTCATTAAACCTAAGACAAAAAAGACAGTCAGTCCTTTATGTAAATTAATGGGATGTTTAGCTTTCATGGTTTTTTATCGATAAAGTTTACTCAACACCAACATTAAAGAAAATGGTAGCGCGGCGAATATTATCTTGACTCCCTTGACTACTTAAAGTCAAAGCACGAAGATTTCTTAATAAGGGTTTAACCCCAAATTCTACCACTCGTGCAATGGGTAATTTTTGGGTTAAAATGGGTTCACTCTTTTGCCAATTAACATAAAAATAACCATCATTTTCTGGGGATAGTCCTTCAATGACGTGCTGGAATTCCTCGGTTTCGATTAATTTGGGAAAGTCAGAGGAAATAGCTTGAGAAATAGCTTCAACCGACGTAGAAAAGATAACATAATCATCAATATTGCCATGAACCCCTGTGACTTCAGCTTCTAAACTAGCTAAACTCTTCTTATTAGGATTAACTGTTGCTTTAAGCTTGGTCCATACCGTTACCTTGGTGTCCAATAAGGGTAAAGTTCCTACGGTATAACCAGCATTTTCTGCTTGTTGATCAAACGTTTCTAATACCTCATCCATCGATCCATCAGGACTTTTTTGCGCGACAAAAATCCAATCCCCTGCACCCCCTTCTTCTTTGGGTACTAATCCTAAGCTAAATTCCCCTTTAACCCAAGGAAAAACATCTTTTGATAAATTTACCCCTAAAGGTTCTTCTAAGTAGCTTATGGAACGATTTAAGAGTTGTTGCAGGGGACTATCTTGGTCTAATCCAGTTTCAACTTGTTGCCATAATTGATTTAAGTTGGTTCCTGTTGCAGTCAAAATAGTATTAGCAGGAAGATAGGAAAATGCCTCAACCGGTTCCGACAAAATCGGGGAGCGATCGCTTTCTCCTGAGACTCCAATTAAGGCAGTTTGGGCAACTAAACCCTCTTCTTTGATGGAAAAAGCAATAGTTAAGGTTTGAGTAATTTCTGGTAATTCGGGAATAGGTAGATTTGCTAACCAAGCAGACAAAGCCGGAAAATTGGTGTAAACAATGCCAATTCTGGGATCAGTAATCGTGTTTAATGCCTTTTGATAGCCTGGGGTATTTTTTAAGTTTAAATCGGGAACTTGAACGTTATTAATACTCTCTTTTAACACTTGAATATCATTAGCAAATAACACCATATTACCTACCACTGCGGTAGCGGACAGAGGTGTATTTTTCTTTAAATTAGGGTTTTGTTGAGCAATTAAATTAACCCCTTTGTAAGACTCAAAAATTAAGTCAGACGTGCCAGCGATCGCTTCAGTAGAATAAGACGCTTGTAGGAACTCATTAGCTAGTTGTTGATCTTTGGTAGAAACGGCTAATAAATAACCTGGTTTGATACCGTTATTAGGGTTATGATCGTAATCTAGAGAAGTTACCGCCAGAGTAATTTCTTCCCCTAACCAGGGTTGAATTTGGGTTTGATAATCAAGTCCTGTTTTTGCTAGTAAAGTTTTCTCAATGGTGCGTATTTCTTGATGCGATCGCCGTCTTTTTTCAAGAGACGCAATAAAGCGTCCTAACCCATCCAAGCGATCGGGGTTAGTTAACAAAGAAACCATCACCGGTGCTTGTTTGGGCAGAAAAATGGCTGTAATGGGTTCTTTCATCACCCCGCCAGCCAACAGAGGTAAAGGACTCGGTTGTAATATCCAGTAGATGCTGGTTGCTGCAAGGGAGAGAAGAAAAATAACACCAAGGATCAGCGTGACAAAAAAAGGACGCAACTTCACTATTATCTATCCACAATAAGGAATCACCACTGTTTATTTTAACCCTAATATGTAGGGTGAGCATTGCCCACCTCAGTGATAGACTGTAAGCATTCAGCATTCAGTGTTCAACATTCAGCAGTTTTAACCAAAATGTTAAAATAAAAGCAGTCCCCTGGTTACCATCAAGGGGAGATCATCAAATCAATAATTCTTATTTAGGAGTGTAACTCATGAATGAACCCGTTACAGTTAGGTATGACCTAGTGGAAGTCCTAAAAGAACTAAAACAGGATATCAAAGGTGTAAACACCAAGCTAGATAAGCAGTCAGAGAAGCTAAACACCATTGAGGTAAATATTGCGACTTTAACTGAGAAAGTGGATGGAATGGATAAACGAGTCGAAAAAGTTGAAGGAACCCAAAAAAATCAGGTTTGGACATTGATCGGGATTTTGGCTACCGCAATTCTAGGGTTAGGGGTAGCAGTAACTAGATTCTTTTTTACCACTAATCCTTAACCGTTTATTGAGTCTAGGTTACGTTTTCATTAACAAATTGATGAGTTAAGAAAAAATCCGTTAGCATGACAAGAACTAACTCATCAGGTCAGTGTAGCGATGAGTAACTAAATGTGAGTACAATGTGAACGGAAAGGAAACAGATGAAAAAGACCTTATTTTTGAGTCCTCCCTCTTTTGATGGGTTTGATGGGGCTGCAGGGGCAAGATATCAAGCCAAACGGGAAATTACGTCCTTTTGGTATCCTACTTGGTTGGCGCAACCAGCAGCTTTAGTTCCGAATAGTAAATTAGTGGATGCACCGGCCCATTATCAAACCGTCGAGGATGTCTTAAAAATTGCCAAAGACTACGAACTGGTGATTATGTACACCAGTACCCCTACTTTACCCAACGATGTCAAATGCGCTGAGGCTATTAAAGCTCAAAACCCTAATACGGAAGTCGGGTTATTAGGGGCCCATGCTGCGGTTTTACCCAGTGAAACCTTAGAAGAAAATCCTGTTATTGATTTTGTCTGTCGCAACGAATTTGATTACACTTGTAAAGAGTTAGCAGAAGGCAAACCCTACGAAGACATTAAGGGACTAAGTTACCGCGATCAGTTTGGTAACATTAAGCATACGGAAGAACGGGAATTAATTCATGATTGGGATGCAATGCCGAGTGTGTTTCCCATGTACGAAAAGCACTTAAATTTCCGTAATTATTTTATCGGTTATTTACTCCATCCTTACGTCTCTTTATACACCGGAAGAGGCTGTCCGGCGAAGTGTACCTTTTGTCTCTGGCCGCAAACCATCGGAGGCCATCAATACCGCGCTAAAACTCCCGAAGCGGTTGGTAAAGAGATGGCGTTAGCTAAGTCTATCTGGGGTGACTCAGTGCGAGAATATTTCTTTGATGATGATACTTTTACCATCGATAAAAAGCGGGTTATTGCTATCAGTGAACACCTGAAAAAGCTGAACTTAACCTGGAGTTGTAACGCCCGTGCTAACCTAGATTATGAAACTTTAAAAACATTACGGGATAATGGCTTACGCCTGTTATTAGTTGGGTTTGAATCAGGAAATCAAGCCATTTTAGACGGGGTGAAAAAAGGGATTAAGTTAGAAGTTGCCCGTAAGTTTATGAACAACTGTAATAAACTGGGTATCAAGGTACACGGGGCGTTTATTCTCGGTTTACCTAACGAAAGCAAAGAAACTATTGAAGATACCATTCGCTTTGCTTGTGAAGTGAGTCCTCATACCATTCAAGTGTCTATTGCTTCCCCTTATCCTGGCACAGAATTGTATCAACAAGCGCAAGAAAATGGTTGGTTTACGAACGGAAATTTACTGGCCAGTTCCGGTATTCAACTGTCTACCTTACAATATCCTAATCTCTCGGCTGCTGAGATTGAAGAAGGGGTTGAACAGATGTATCGTCGTTTCTATTTCCGTCGTCGGACTATCATTCCTATTGTTAAAGAAATGATCGTTGACCCGCAAATGTTAGTGCGTCGTTTACGAGAAGGACGGGAATTTATGGCCTATCTAAAAGAACGTCATACTCGTAGTTTAGTTAACGCATAAACCTATCGTTGTCATCAGTCGGTTGGGTGGAACAATAGTGAAACCCAACGCGATGGGGTAGGAGTTTGGGGGTAAGATACCGAAGGTAAGAGGAACGAGTAAACAGCAAGGTGGAATCGTTTTGTAAGAGTGATCAATCATTTTTTAACAGCAAGCAATAATTCAGACCTATAGATCAATCATTCTGTAATAAGGGTCAATTATTATTAAACAGCGATTAATCATTCTGCAACAAGCGTCAATTATTTTTTAATAGTGATCAATCATTAAAGTCCGTAGTTAAGGCTTTAGCCTTGATTATAATTAATAAATAATGTTGGGTTTTGTCCTTCTACCCAACCTACTTGACTTTAGCATAAATGGGAATAAAGCGATCGCAAACAACTTAAAACTCACTTATAATAAAGTAAGATTCATATCAATGTTAGGAAAATTACAATATGGAAATTTTGCATACTAAAGGAAGAATGAAACAAGGACAACTAATTTTAGATAATTCTCAATATAATTTACCAACTGATACAGAATTTGAAGTAATTATTATTGTAAAAGAAGAGGGGAAACAAGATGATTTTGATCATGCTAGACAAGAAATGCAGCTTGCTTTTAAAAATGCAGGTATTACAAATCGTGAAGATATTTTGAACTTGATTAAAGAGGTTAAAAAAGAGCTTTTTGAAGAACGTAATATTATTGAAAAATGAGGATATTCTTAGATACAAACATCTACATTATTGGGCAACTAATTCCTGGATCTACTGAAGAAAAGTTACTTAAAGTTTTAGGATTTTATAATCAAAATTATTCATCAACAGTACAAGTAATTATTTCTCAAGAATTACTTGATCAAATTTTGCGAGTGGGAAAAAGATTACAAGGGAAAGATTGGTCAGGACAACTTGTGAATCAAATATGGTGTAATCTTAATTGTCTATTTATTCCAGAAACAACGGAAATGCAGCAAGAAGCAGTACAGCTTTTACAAAATAAAGTGATTCCATCTGAAGATATTTTTATTTATTTAACCGCAAAATTTGGTCAAGCAGATTATTTTGTGTCTGGAAACCGTGAATTAATTTATACCATAGCTGATTTTCAATGTTTAACGGCAGAAGATTTTCTTGATCAATATTTGACTGATGACTGATGACTAATACTCTTGATTCTACTGTCATTGCGAGGAGGCAAAACCTTAACTTAAAGCATTATTATAAAACTTATTTTTGCCTCCGAAGCAATCTTTATATAACTCCTCAGAAAAAAAGAGATTGCTTCGGGGTGTTTTTAGTAATAATTAAAAGTTACTGTTTATCTTACCCCTCGCAATGACAAGAATGTTGGGTTTCGTTCCTCTACCCAACCTACATACTATTTTTCAACTTCAAAGTCATCTATAATCTTAAAAAAGCGATCGCAAACCACTTAAAACTAACTTATAATAAAGTAAGATTCATATGCTCTATCTTGTTATAGATCAGGAATATTTTCTTGTTCATAATTTTCTATTAATACTCCAATAATTTCCATCCTTTCAATTCCTGCCTCCTTTAAAACTTCTCTAATATAAATTTTTTGTCGATTGTAATGAAGGCTCTCCTGTAGTTATGGTGATAAGAAAAATTTATACCTCGTAGGGATTAACCCCTAAAATATTCAAATACAATGGGTAAGTTCTATGTCTAGAATAGATTGCTTCGGGGTATTGTTAGTGACCATCAAACCTTAGTGTTGATATTACCCCTCGCAATAACAACTTAAGTCTTTAATCACTTCTAAAAAATAAAAACCACCCTATTTGCAGGGTGGAGGAGGTCATCTGGTACATCTGAGGAGGAAATCTCGATGTAGGGAAAACTTTTGTTCTTTCTTATCTTAATATCCCATAGTTCCCTGGTGGAAATCTTCATCTAGTTGGGTGAACTAATAAGGTTAGAATGTAGAGATTCCTCACTATTTATCATCAAATCCTGACAAGAATTAAGCTTGTTCTTCTGTGGTGATAGTATTACCCATAAGAGGATTTGAGAAAGAAGTTCCTAGGATATAGTTAAAGAGAAAACCTGTCCCAATCAAGAATGCAATAATAACAACGGTATCGAATGCCATTTTTTTGATAGACATGGTGTCACACTCCCGTAGAGACTATCAATATTTATGCTCTCTACACCTACTAGGATACTCCTTAACATTAGGTGATGACTTCATCCATGTTAGGGGTTAGCACTCACCTAAATGGGTGAAACTATCTAAAATACCAATAGACAACACGATAGATACTTAATTTTAATGTTACAATTTCTCAAATATCTTTTTTAACGTAAGTAGACCATAGAAATTAATATTTGACTGTTAGTCTCATTACCAAAATTATAAAATTAATACAATGTTCATTAATTCTTTCAATTTAAAAGCCCCTTTTAAGCCCACAGGCGATCAACCTTCTGCCATTAAACAATTAACCCAATCAATAACAGCAGGAAACCGGTTTCAAACCCTATTAGGTGCCACAGGAACAGGCAAAACCTTTTCCATTGCTGCGGTAATTGAAAAGATAGGAAAACCCACTTTAGTTTTAGCACATAATAAAACGTTAGCGGCACAGTTGTGCAACGAATTAAGACAATTTTTTCCTGATAACGCCGTAGAATATTTCATCAGTTATTACGACTATTATCAACCAGAAGCTTACATTCCTGTTAGTGATACTTATATCGAAAAAAGTGCTTCAATTAACAATGAAATTGATATGTTAAGGCACTCTGCAACCCGATCATTATTTGAACGAAAAGATGTGATTGTTGTCGCTTCTATTAGTTGTATTTATGGGTTAGGAATGCCCGCCGAATATTTAAAAGCTTCTGTTCCTTTAGAAGTCGGAAAAGAAGTGGATCAAAGACAACTTTTAAGGGAATTAGTTACCATTCAATATTCTCGCAATGATATCGAATTACAACGAGGAAGATTTCGGGTTAAAGGAGATGTTTTAGAGATAGTTCCAGCTTATGAAGATAGAGTTATTCGAGTTGAATTCTTTGGTGATGAAATTGATGCCATTCGTTATTTAGATCCCGTTACAGGAGAGATTCTAAATAGTCTCAAAAGTATAAATATTTATCCTGCACGACATTTTGTCACCCCAGAGGAACAACTAGAAGCTGCTTGTCAGGCAATAGAAATAGAATTAAAAGAACAAATAGAATGCTTAGAAACAGCAGGTAAACTATTAGAAGCCCAACGAATCGATCAAAGAACTCGTTATGATTTAGAACTCTTAAGAGAAGTCGGTTATTGTAATGGAGTAGAAAACTATTCCCGTCATTTAGCAGGAAGAAAACCTGGATCATCCCCAGAATGTTTAGTGGATTATTTCCCTAAAGATTGGCTATTAGTTGTTGATGAATCTCACGTTACTGTACCGCAAATTAGGGGAATGTATAACGGAGATCAAGCTAGGAAAAAAGTATTAATTGATCACGGGTTTCGCTTACCGAGTGCAGCCGATAATCGACCTTTGAAATCTGAAGAATTTTGGCATAAAGTGAATCAATGTATTTTTGTTTCTGCTACTCCTGGGACTTGGGAAATTGAACAATCAGAAGATAGAATTATAGAACAAATTATCCGCCCTACAGGAGTATTAGACCCTGAAATTTTTGTTCGTCCCACTGAAGGACAAGTGGATGATTTATTAGGAGAAATTAAACAAAGAGTTAAACGCAAAGAAAGGGTATTAATTACCACTTTAACGAAGCAGATGGCTGAAGATTTAACCGAGTATTTTCAAGAAAGAGACGTAAAAGTACAATATTTACATTCTGAAATTAAATCGATTGAACGCATTGAAATTTTACAAGGGTTAAGAAATGGGGACTTTGATGTATTGATCGGTGTTAACTTATTACGAGAAGGTTTAGACTTACCTGAAGTGTCTTTAGTAGCGATTTTAGACGCAGATAAAGAAGGGTTTTTAAGGGCAGAAAAATCCTTAATTCAAACCATTGGACGCGCTGCGCGTCATGTGAATGGACAGGCTATTTTATACGGAGATAATTTAACCGATAGTATGATCAAAGCTATCGAAGAAACAGAAAGAAGAAGAAACATTCAAATCGCTTATAATAAACGTCATAATATAACACCCAAACCCATTATTAAAGGGTCAAGTAACGCCATTTTATCCTTCTTAGATATATCCCGTCGTTTAAATTCCCAACAGTTAGAAGAAGTGTACACTCAAGCGGATGATTTACCTTTAGATAAAGTTCCCGAATTAATTCAACAATTAGAACAACAAATGCAAGAAGCAGCTAAAAATTTAGAGTTTGAAGAAGCAGCCAAATATAGAGATAAAATCAAACATCTTCGGGATAAAATATTAGGACATAAATGATTAATAAAATTATAGTAATAGAATAGAGTTGATTTTCACTGAATCTCTATTTTTCTAAAAATTACTTAAAAAATCAGTAATAGTAAGTAAAAAAAATTCATATTAATTCATAATTAAAGGGATGTCATTGATCTATGATAAAAAAATCATAAAAACTATTGACCTAAGTTCAGTAAGATGTTCCTTACTGAAGTCCTCAATTGATAGGAGAATCAAATAATGACGACTCAATTAACAGTAGCACAAGAGACGGCAACAAACGATAATAAGATTCTGAATCTTCAAATGGGTGATGATAGTAAGTTCTACTTAGTTGATATCAATAAACCCATCAATGCAGATGGTAATCTTAATTTATGGAAAGTATGGGTAAAAAATAATTTACCTGTACAACTTGCGATTTTCCGAAAAATTGCTGATAATTGGTCGATGATTGGCAAAAGTGAAATAGTTCATCCAAGTGAAGGATTAAATGAAGTGACTTTATCCCATCCTATTGCTGTTAAAGCGGGTGATTGTGTGGGAGTATATTATCCTCATAAAAAGGATTCTACACCCGAAAAAAAGGCTAATATTGAGATTGTAGATATTTTTTATAAAGGTAACGTTAAATGGACTCAATCTGATGAATATATAGAGATTCGTAATAGTAGCAATGAAACAGTAGATTTATCTAACTGGAAAGTTACTTCATCAGGAAAATATCAAATCTTCACATTTCCAGAAAAAACAACTTTAGCAGCAGGTGAAAGTATTCGAGTTTATACTAATGAAGTTCATCAAGAGTCGGGAGGGTTTAGTTTTGGTAGTAAAACTGCTATTTGGAATGATAAAGGAGATACTGGTAAATTATTAAATGCTGAGGGTCAAGAAATGTCTAGTTTTAGTTATTAAGTGCCTAAACTGAATAACTAAAAAATAGATTAATTAAAAGGTGGGCATTGCCCACCTTACTAAATGTTAGGAAATATAGTCTTGCTAAACTTTAACTTCCAAGGGTTCAGTTTGTAAAGTCGGATCTAAATCTTTTAATAATTCTTGATCAATGCTTGATAAAACTAAAGTAAAATTATAGGTTTTAATTTTTACTTTCTGTGATATAATTAAATTAATATACTTTTCTATTAAAGCAGACTTAATATCACTCAAATAAACTATTTAGCAACAAAAAAAATTATGACTTCTAGTAATGAGAACAGTGATTTTGTCCGTGACACAAATCGTCGGTTAAGGGAATTAAGTTGGCGGATTGAACGCTTAGAATTAAGTCAAATGCCTGCTAGATCACTAAATGAAGCCTTTGATAGAGTTTATGAAGAAATTGATATTTTAGAAAACAAAGTTGATAACTTAAGGGATGAAATGCGTGAGGGGTTTAATGCGCTAGATGCTAAATTTGAATTATTAATGAAGCATATTACAGGACAACAATAAGCGTTACCAGTTCATTAATTCTTGATCTAAAGATACTAATACCTTAGTTTCATCTTGTTTTTTTGGACTGACTTTAGTTGCTTTTGGAAATAATTGATAATTTCTTTCCTTAATTGTTCTCTTTTTCCATGATTTCTTCAAAATATTTTTTGGGCTTATTCGATCTAAAGAAAGAGGCATGAGCATACTTATTTTGTGATTGCTTTTTTTCTTTTTCTATGATTTTTTCAAGATATTCAATTGCTTTTTTATAAAGTTGCCAAATTTTTTCAATATTACTCAAAGTAAGATCAATCGCTTGTTGTTGCGCTAACTCACCAATAATATGTAAAATATAATAAGAAGCATATAGGATATAAGATTTTTTACTAAATTTTGTTGTATCATTAATAATATTTTTTTTCGTCTCTTGCTTTTGTGATTCAATTTTTTCAAAAAGTCTATAACTGAGTAAAATTTTATCGGCAGTAGTTTCATCATTAAATACCTCGTCATACTTATCACCAAAAATGAATCTCTTTCTATTTTTTGCTTCATATGGTAATTGATTATAGAAAGCCATTAAAGTTTGACCCACTTTTTCAGCATCTAATCGAAGTTGTCGAGATTTGCTACTATATTGATTTCTCTTTCTTTCATAAAAATATCCCTTAACTAATAGCTCTTTTTCAAGCTTTTGTTGAATATAATCTACTGATCTAACATCTCTGCTTTTAACGGGATTTTGACTATTTGTATATTCTGCTATCTTCGTACTTAATTCTAAGGCTTGTGTTTCATAAATTCTACATAGAAGTTCGACATTTTCAAATTTACTTGAGTCTTTTAAGAAGGCTTCATACAAAGCATGAATTGTTTGACTTCCATTAACAACTTGGATTTTTTTTAGTTCAATAATTGGCGATCTTCTCTTTGAATAACTAAGATGATTACAGGTAATTGTAATTCCATTGTTATAGTAAAAAAAGTTTTCATTATCTTCAGATGTAGCTGTTTCTACAATGCTTCTATTAATTTTAGATTTTTTGTCATATACTCTCACATTATCTTCAAAAACGTCTTCTAAAATTTTATAATTTTTCAAACTCTCATACCCTTTTTCATCTAAATCAGTTGCATTCCTAATTTCGTCATTGTCAAGAACAATTCTAATTAAATCTTTAGCATCGATTTCAAAAATTAATGCTCTTATATTTCCTCCTGTCTTTTCAAAAAATCGTTGATCGATTCCCATAATTTTTGCATTAATTTCTTTTTTAGTTGATGAAGTAACCAAATCTACTAATTCAGGTAGTAGATGATATTCAATCTCAAAATTAGAATATTTTTTGATTTCTCTTTGAAATCTTTTTTCTTCATTTATCTCAAATTTGTTGTAACAGTTTCCACAGATGTGAATAATAAAATTTGGGTTTTGTGCTTCAAAAATTTTCCATATTTCTTTACACTTAGAATAAAGAATTGGATTAACATCTTCAGTAAGATATTCATCTTGAGACATTAATGATTTGAGAAATGATAAAATTTTATCAATTTCACTAGAAGGATAAGTGTTATTGGTCTTTTTAAATTCTGAAGTGTACTTAAAATTAAAGAAATGAATCGTCGCTGTTGATGCACTATCATCAATGTAAACAGCATCTATTCCTCTATCATGTCCAGCTATTTAATTACTACTTTTTAAAAAATGAGTATCAGTAATTGAGTCTCTAATTTCATCTTCATTTAATTCTAAAATATAATCCATTACGAAAAAATAAAAAGCATTAGATGGAGTGTCGAACTCTAAATCTTCTTTGATTTTAGCAACAGAAGTATTAATTAAGGAAAAGTCTTGAAGACTTGGTGTTATTTTACTCATATTGTCTATTTTTAAAACTTTAAATGTGTTCTTATTTGTAAGATAATAAAATTGAAGTAATTCAAGAAAAATAATTAACTCCTTGACTTTCAGATTCACTTTTCAACCAGTTCATTAATTCTTGATCTAAAGATAATAATACTTCTGTTTTATTTTTATTTTTTGGACTGACTTTAGTAGCGTTTGACCAAAATTCTAGATCGGTTTCAGGTGCATCAGAAAAGTCAATTTCATCATCAGAAATTGCTCGTATTTGTGCTAACTCTTCATCAGAAGGTTGATAAGGATCTGATAATTTACGAATAACCATAATATTTTAATTTTGTTTTTCTTTTAAATGATTAGTAACAGCTTGATCTATTTCTTGAGGTGAGAGAGAATTAGAATACACTTTATTAGAAGGATGAGACTTCAAACGATCTATATAAATATAAAACGCTTCTTTGTCCTCTTGATGAGTAATCACATATTGACGTAGTTCCTCTTTACTCATGTTATTAAAATCAGGTTTCATGTTAAAAACTCCCAATCTCCATTACGATTAATTAATATCTGAATATCATTACCTGCCAAAATAAATAATTGACCGTCTCTTTCGTCAAGACGTACTAAATAAATTGGCTGATAAGTATTAGTTAAGGACTGACATAAATAAATACATTTTTGTCCTTGTTCATTGGTGGGTAAAATTTATCTTACCTCCTCTCCTTGATGATAGCTTAATGATATAACAAAAAGGTGGGCAATGCCCACCCGACGAAATGTTAGGAAATATAGTCTTGTAATGCTTTAACTTCCAGAGGTTCAGTCTGTAAAGATCGAATGGCTGCAACGGTTGCTTTTGCCCCTGCAATAGTCGTAATAATGGGCAGTTTATAGTCTAAAGCAGTGCGTCGAATCTTACGACCATCAATTTGTGAATCTTCTCCACTGGGGGTATTAATAATAAATTGAATCTGTTTATTTTTGATCCAATCTATCACATGGGGACGGCCTTCATGGAGTTTTAAAACCACTTCTACTCCGTCTATTCCGTTCTCTTCTAAGACTTTTTGGGTTCCAGAAGTTGCCACCACTTTAAACCCTAATTCCACTAAATCTTTGACTACTGGAACCGTTAAAACTTTGTCCCGATCGCTCATAGAAACAAAGACAGTTCCTTCTGTTGCTAAATCAACACCGGCAGCAATTTCTGCTTTAGCAAATGCCTTTCCAAAGTCTTCATCGATCCCCATTACTTCACCGGTAGAACGCATTTCTGGCCCGAGTAAAGTGTCGGCACCAGGGAATTTTTGGAAGGGTAAAACCGCCTCTTTCACCGCAATATGACGGGGAACAAATTCTTCGGTTATTCCTAACTCTTCTAAGGTTTTTCCTGACATTACCAAAGAAGCAATTTTTGCCAAGGGACGACCGGTTGCTTTAGACACATAAGGAACCGTTCGGGAGGCGCGGGGGTTCGCTTCTAAAATGTAAACCGTCTCCCCTTGAACTGCGTATTGAATGTTCATTAAACCGACAACTTTTAAGCTATTGGCAAGGTGAGTGGTCCAGGTACGAATAGTATCAATAGCGTTAGTTGAAAGGGTGGTATAAGGAACCGAACAAGCGGAGTCTCCGGAGTGTACCCCTGCTTGTTCAATATGTTCCATGATGCCACCAATAACCACTTTTCCGGTGGTGTCACATAATGCGTCCACATCCACTTCGATCGCATTTTCTAAGAATTTATCAATCAAAATAGGATGATCCGGTTCCACTTGTACCGCATAAGTCATGTAGCGTTCTAACTCTTCATCAGAATAGACGATCTCCATAGCGCGTCCTCCCAGTACGTAGGAGGGACGAACCACCACAGGATACCCAATACGAGAAGATACCGCTAAAGACTCCTCATAGCTGCGAGAAATGCCGTTTGGTGGCTGTTTAATATCGAGATCGTGTAAAATCTTCTCAAACCTTTCTCGGTCCTCTGCGGTGTCAATAGAGTCAGGAGAAGTTCCCCATATTTTCGTTTGTACGGGACATTCGGGACTATCGAGGTATGTCTGCAATGGGACTGCAAGTTTCAACGGAGTTTGACCACCAAACTGAATGATAACCCCGACAGGGTTCTCGGTTTCGATGATGTTTAAGACATCTTCTTTTGTCAACGGTTCAAAATAAAGGCGATCGCTGGTATCGTAGTCGGTGGAAACGGTTTCCGGGTTAGAGTTAACCATGATGGTTTCATACCCTGCGTCACTGAGGGAAAAAGACGCATGACAACAACAGTAGTCAAACTCGATCCCTTGGCCAATGCGGTTGGGCCCCCCTCCTAAGATCATTACTTTCTTTTTATCCGTAACCGTGACTTCCGTTTCTTCGGGTTCGTAGGTGGAATAATAATAAGGGGTATACGCTTCAAACTCGGCCGCGCAAGTATCTACTACCTTGTAGACTGGGATGATCCCTAAACTTTTACGGTAGTTTCTCACCTCATCTTCCGTTGTTTTCGTCGCAAATGCTATCTGGCGATCGCTGAACCCTTTTTGTTTAATAACCCGCATATCAGACGCATCAATATCCTTTAACTTGGTTTGTTTGAGGATTTTTTCTGTCTCAATGAGATCATATAACTTATCCAAAAACCAGATATCGATCGCCGTTAACTCGTGGACTTCTTCTGCTGTCATACCGAGTCTCATGGCATGATAGATACTATAGACGCGATCGGGGTTAGGAGTCCGTAAACTGGATCGAACTTGAGATAAAGAGGGTAAGGTTTCTTGTTTATCACATCCAAACCCATAACGACCGGTTTCTAAGGATCTTAACGCTTTTTGGAACGACTCTTGAAATGTGCGTCCAATGGCCATTGCTTCCCCCACAGACTTCATCTGAGTGGTTAAAACAGCTTGAGATCCGGGAAACTTTTCAAAGGCAAAACGGGGTATTTTGGTTACCACATAATCAATGGTGGGTTCAAAGGATGCAGGGGTTTGTTTGGTGATGTCGTTGGATATTTCGTTGAGGGTGTAACCCACTGCAAGTTTAGCTGCAAACTTAGCAATAGGGAAACCTGTCGCTTTCGATGCTAAGGCAGAAGATCGAGACACACGGGGGTTCATTTCAATGACGATCACATCCCCATTCACCGGGTTGACGGAAAATTGAATGTTAGATCCGCCGGTTTCCACCCCAATCTCTCTTATAATAGCTTGAGAATAGTCTCTTAACCGTTGATACTCCTTATCCGTCAATGTTTGCGCTGGTGCAACGGTAATAGAGTCTCCCGTATGTACCCCCATCGGATCAAAGTTTTCAATGGAACAGATAATGACCACATTATCCGCTAAGTCGCGCATTACCTCTAACTCGTATTCCTTCCACCCTAAAAGAGATTTTTCCACTAAAATTTGGGAAACAGGAGACGCATCGATACCAAACTGGGCCATTTCCTCAAATTCTTCCTGGTTATAGGCGATACCGCCTCCTGTTCCCCCTAAAGTGAACGCAGGACGGATAATCAAAGGATAAGACCCGATTTCTTTGCCGATCGCCTGTGCTTCTTTGAGGGTACTGGCAATACCAGAAGGACAAACCGGAACCCCAATCTTTTTCATTGCATCTTTAAACAGTTCCCGATCTTCTGCCATTTCAATAGCCGGCAGTTTCGCTCCGATTAATTCTACATTGTACTTATCCAAAACGCCACTTTTTGCCAAGGCAACCGCAACATTAAGGGCCGTTTGTCCCCCCATTGTTGGTAATAACGCATCGGGACGTTCTTTGGCAATGACTTTCTCTACCATATCGGGGGTGAGGGGTTCGATATAGGTGCGATTGGCCATTTCGGGATCGGTCATAATCGAAGCAGGGTTAGAATTGACTAAAACTACCTCATAACCTTCTTCTCGTAGTGCTTTACAGGCTTGAGTACCAGAATAGTCGAATTCGCAAGCTTGGCCAATAACAATGGGGCCTGCACCCAAAATTAAGATTTTCTTTAAGTCGTCGCGGCGTGGCATAAGCGTATTTGTAGAGTTAGATAGAATAAACCGAATTTATTGTATAGTCTGTCTTTCGGTTTCTTGTTGTAATCTAATCCTTTATTTAGGTTTAAGGGGTTTAGGGTGATTATTTTATTTCTGTCGTATTATCTTCGAGTAAAATTTTAATAATTCGAGCAAACTTATTATCAGGAATGGCAGCAGTTACAATTAGAATAACTAAAGCTATTACAACGGAGTAAATAAATGCTCCTACTATACTAGCCCAAACAGAAACCCAAAAATTAGTATTCTTTTCTATAACCTTTTCTATTGGTTGTATAATTTCTTCTTGTTTAGCATTTTCTAAATACTCTTTTGCATATTCTTTTAGAAATTGATCTGAACTCTGTTTTAGTGAGGATAAAGCATCACTATTTTTATCTTTGAAAGGTGTGATAATTGCTTTAAGAACTTCTTTGCTCGGTAATTGTCTATTTTCTCGCTTATATAAACTAACATATTGATGTTTTTGTAGAGAATACTTTGCGTAAGCGACCATTCCTAATAATTCATCATGTTTTGAATTATTATTTGTAGAGGCTATAAGAATAGCAAAAACTTCTTCGTCTTCTTGCATAAGAAAAAGCTCATCGTTATCAATCTGTTGAGAGTTTATTTCATCTGGATTATTTGTGGTCATTCTTATTTCCTAACTTAACATCTCCCTGAATAAATATGTTATCTACTATATTACCTATATTAGCCACACCAAAATTATAGACCTTTTTTGATTTAGCTGATACACAATTATCAATTAATTCAGTTAGTTTTGTTAAAGCCTTTTCTTGTTCCTGTTCTGAAAGTTGACTCAAAGGTTCTGAGAAAGATCCAATAGATTGAAACTCTTTGATAAAATTTGGAACTGATGAGGATGGGTCTGAGGAAATAATAATAGGAAAAATTTTATTTTTATCTTTTTTATGTGTTTTAACAATTTGAGATAGTTCAACTTCCGGTAATTGTGAATTCAGATAGTTGGAGCTAATTAATACGATAATTGCTTGAGATTCTTCTATGGCACGTTTTATTGTTTCTTGAATATCTACGCCAGGATACAGAAAATCATAAGACCAAAGAGATAGATTTTTTTTTCTAAGTAAAGGTTCAAGATGTTCTTGAATGCGTTTCACCCATTCAATATCTTTGATACTAGAACTTATAAAAATATCAGTCATTCTATTTACCTCTTCTATATGGAGCAATCACTCAATTGAATCATTAGTAAATTTTATATCTGAATCCTACCCCTCCATTGTATCATAAGATGATATTATTACAGAATCAAACAATGAAGAATCAAGTGAATTATAATAAGATTAGCTTGACTGAACCTTAGCTCCGTAAAATCTAACATCATCAATCAATATTATGTTAAACGAAACTAATCTAGAAAAGAGAATAACCAATATTGAACAAGCGATCGCTGATCTACAAACTAAGATTAATGATCAACCATTATCTAATAACTGGTTAGAAAAGATAACGGGTTCAATTTCTGATGATTCTGCTTTTTTAGAAACATTAGAATATGGTGAAAAATGGCGTAAGTCTAAGAACATAGCGAGATGAGGAGGGATAAACAGTGAATTGGTTTAAAGACAGAATCAATAATTTTCGTTTAACAGTTTCACAAGATAACCACAGTTTAGAACAAGAAATTGAAAAAAAAGCGGATGAACTTTGGGAACAAGGAGGAAAATTAGAAAATACATTAGATTATTATCGAGAAAAAGCTCGTCAACAAGTAAAACATAATCTTTGGAAGAAACACTATAATCCCTATTATTTACTGGAAAAGAAAATCTTAGAACCAGGGTTGAGTTGGATAGATAAACAAGCCTTGTTTGATATTATAGGAAGATTGGGGAATTTAGCCATTGTTATTGGTGTCATTAGTTTTATTGTTACTGAAGATTACCGTCGCAATGAGGCACTTTTTTCCGCTTGGCAAACCATTACTAGCGCAGAAAACCAGTCAAGCGATGGAGGAAGAATCCAAGCTTTAGAGTTTTTGAATTCTCGACCCGTAAGGTTTCCATTTATTGGATTAAGCAAACCATTGCATCTACATCAATACGGTGACGAGCAACCAGAATGGTATTGGGCAGAATGGTATTGGGATAGTTGGACTCAAAAATGTAAAGAAAAAGGGCGTTTTTTTGGGTATTTATGGGGTCGTAGATGGCCAAGACAAAGGTTATCTCGTTTATACGCACCAAATGCTTATCTGAATGGAATTAAACTCTGTGGAGCTTCTTTATGGGGAGTTAATCTCGAAGGAGCTTTTTTAAACAAGGCTCAACTACAAGAAGTTAATTTAGTAGAAGCTGATTTATCAAAAGCTAAATTAAACAATGCTAATTTACAAGGTGCTAGTTTACTGGCAGCTCAATTACAAGGTGCTTCTTTAATAGGTGCTAATTTAATAGGTGCTAATCTCCAAGAATCTACATTAATAAAAGATGATCTTGTCATAATAGTCACAGAAGCAGCTTATAGTGATTCAGAAACAAATCCATCATTCTGTCCATCGGGATATAGTTATTGCCCAACAATTTTCCCTGATGGTTTTGATCCGGAAAAAGCAGGTATGATTTTAATTAGAACTCAGGAAGATTATGACAAATGGTGAAAATCTCGTCAAAAGTAATCACTTTATTAAAAATATTGAACAGGTGATCGCAATTTCAGGCAACTTTTATAATAAAATGCTAGACTAAGATTAAAGTAACATTATTTTAAATATGGCTAAATACATAACCCTTAACCAAGCACAAAAAAAATTATCTCAATTACCTGATGAGATTGTTGATGAACCTATGATTATTACTGATAAAGATAAACCAGTAATAATAGCTATTAGTCCATCACAATTAAATTCTTTGTTAGAAACGATTGAAATTTTATCAGATCAAGAATTTTGTCAACAATTCAAAATAGGAATCGAAGAAGCTAGACAAGTTGAAACAATTAGTTTAGAAGAAGTTAAAGATAAATTAGGATTATAAATGGACAATAATTTAGAGTATTAAATATTATTAACAAAACAAGCAAAAAAGGTAAATCAATGCAATTAGAAGACTATTTTAACATTATTAATGCTAATGATATTAGACTCAAAGGGACAAGAATTGGAATTGAAACAATTTTGTATGATTTTATTTACAAAGCCAAAACACCAGAAGAAATTGCTCAAACTTATTCAAGTTTAACTTTAGAACAAGTTTATGCAACAATTTTATACTATTTACATAATAAAGAATCCGTAAGTCAATATATAGCTGAATGGTTAGAATGGGGTCGAAAAATGCGAGAAGAACAAGAAAATCATCCTTCTCCTATTGTTCAAAAACTAATGAAAATTAAAGCGCAAAAAAAAGCTAATGACCTTAAAGTACCTCATGGATGAAAATGTATCTCCTCTTTATTTTCAACAATTAAGAAGACGAAAACCCGATCTAGTTGTTTGGTCAATTGGAGATCCCAATACTCCCCCAAAAGGAACTTTAGACCCAGAAATTTTGGTTTGGTGTGAGATACATAATTTTATTCTTGTTACTAATAATCGTACATCTATGCCGATTCATTTAAAAGATCATTTACAACAAAATCGTCATATTCCAGGTATTTTAATTTTAAGTCCTGGGATGACTATTGGAGAAACATTAGAGGAAGTTATTTTGGTTGCTGAATATTCTTTTGAAACTGAATATCAAGACCAAATTATTCACTTACCCATTCCCAAAATTTCTTAAAATAATAGATAACTTTGCTAGAAAAGCCTGCCTAAAAGCTTGCATTGTAGTAGAAAAAGATTCATCAATATTGAACAGGCGATCGCTAATCTAAGCTATAATCAAATTAGAACCATAATTGATAATACAAAGTTAAGTTATGAGAGTAAAAGTTATTATCCATGAAGCAGAAGAAGGAGGTTTTTGGGCAGAAGTTCCTGCACTTCCTGGTTGTGCAACCCAAGGAGATACTTTTGAGGAATTATTACAAAACCTTTATGAAGCAATAGAAGGTTATTTATCCGTCGATATTGAAACCATTGAAACCGATGATAAGACTCGTATTCTGGATATTGCTGTATAACTTATGAAGTCTATTTCTGGTAAGAAATTTGCTAAAATTTTAGAACAGAATGGTTGGGTAAAAGTTCGAGTCCAAGGAAGTCATCATATCTATGCAAACCCTAATAAAATTAATAAAATTTCTATTCCTATTCATGGAAATAAAGACCTGAAAATTGGATTATTGCGACATTTTATGAAACAGGCAGAATTAACAGAAGAAGATTTAAAATAAACTACAAAATTTTATCATATTCAGCATGATATCCAATCCAAAACCAAGCTAACTCATCATTATCTTGAACTGAGATCGCTTACTAAGAAGTATTATGAAATATTTTCAATCTTCTTTTTCAAATCAGGTAAATTATCGTTAACAATTATCCAAATAATATTAAGATCAACCCTAAAATATTCATGGGTAATAATGTTTCTAACATCAATAGTTCCCACCCAAGGAATATCAGGGTATTTTTCTTTGGTTTCCTGAGATATTCTACTAGAAGCTTCACCAATAATCATTAAATGATGAACTACCCAAGTTTGTATTAATTCATCTTCTATAAATCTTTCTTTCCCTTGTACTGCATACTTTTCTATTTGCTTAATTGCGTCTAAAATATCTTGTAATCTTTCCCGATCATCTCTCATAAGTTAATCGCTTCCTGTAATACTTTTTCTTTAATTCTTTCTTTTAGACCATTAACAGTAACAATATCTACTTTTCGACCTAAAATTGCTTGTAAATCTTGCATTAAACCAGAAGGAAACCACGGAGTAATTTTATCTAAATGATAATCAATTAATAAATCAATATCACTATTTTCAGTTTCTTCACCTCTGGCAACTGAGCCAAAAACTCTTATGTTGTATGCACCATGTTGAGCAGCAATATCAATGATTTCTTGACGTTTTTTGTGTAATAATTGTTTAAGTTCCATTTTCAAAATTCAGTAATTTAATTTTTTATATATATTTTATTGTATCATCAGCATGATGTCCAATCCAAAACCAAACCAACTCATCATTATATTGAACTGCGATCGCTCGGTAATGAATTACGATCCGAACTAACTAAAATTGACCCACTTTTCTAAAATGGAGTAAGGGATAATAGGGAGCTTGTTTAAGTTTTTCATAACATTTATCTGCTAGTTTTTCTATATGAGGTGGTAACTGTCGATAATAATACCAAAAATCAGAAGTTGCACGATGTTTCACAAATCTCCACACTTTCCTTGTCTTAACTCCTTTAATGCTTTTTCTGCTAGTGCATCAAGTTTGCCTTTTGTAACATCTTATTCAAATTTTCGATCCCATTCTTGTGCATCAAATTCAGCAAACCAAGTCCGAAAATTGGCTAAATCCTGATCAGAAAGTTCACTAACAGCTTTTTAAATTTCCTTTAATTTTGTTTTTTCCATAACCCCTAATCTTTTTATTGAAAAATATTAAGTCACATTCTAGCAAAATATTTTCATTATTTATTATAATTTATTTAGTTCAATTTTTTCGCTTTAGAAATTAAATTAATTGAAGTTTGCAGCACTATTATCAACAAAAATAATACTTAATATACGGAGGATACCTATTAATGATAAAATGAAACTCTGAACAAGGATAACTTGTAATTAAACATAGGGATTTCAAGGATAAATTATGGAACCGAAACGCGAATTTTTCCCCAAGGTAAAAAAGACGGTGATGCCTCGTCCTTATTTTGCCAAAGAAAAGGATGTTTTGGGACAAAGAGGAACAGCACCAGCCGTTGATGCAGCTATTTATGGTTCAAACTGGTATTTAGACAAAGAACAAGGATTAATTGAAATTTATGATGCAGGGGCAGCCATTAGCTTTTATAATCTCCTTCCTCGTAAAAATAAATATGAAAAAGAAGGGCTTTATTTGCGTTTAAAACTTGCCTATCGAACCACAGAAAGTGCTAACGTCAATCTTCGTAACTTTTCAGGAAATCATGTTACCTTAGCTAACAGTGTTACCGGAGCGATGTACGATGATCCCCAAACCTACTGGTGGGTAACTGATGATTTAACCCTTAACATCAACTCTATTTTCTCAGGGGAAAAACTCTGGATACAACGGGTTGACTGGGAATGGATGAGTAAAGAAATTATTTACGAAGATGAAGTTTTTGGCAAAAATACCGTTCTTTATCGTTCCCTAGAAGAAATCCAGAAACTCTATTCAGAAAAAGAACTGACTGATGACGATGTAAAAGACTTTTTAAAGGATAAAATTAAAAATGATGATTGGTTTGCGAAAAAGTGTTTAGTGATGCTACGAGAAGAACAATTAATGGGAGAAAAATTAGTTAAACTCTTTGAAGATAGTGGGCTAGAATTCTAATATTATCCTCAATAATGAATAATTAGCGATCGCTGAGAAGTTAATTATTCATTATTACTTTTAAAGAAATATGACAACAGATGTGGTGTGGAAGTCAAAAGGAGTAAAAACTAAAAAAATCAAGTTATACTATACTTAAAGTTTAATAAAAAATAAAAAATAAAAAATAAAAGTTAGTTAGCTGTTTCAACGCCTGTTGTTACCCAACCCCGTCTTATGATTTGGGGGATTCAGAAGAATCTTATTAAGGAATTGATCATAAAGAGAAGAGTAAATCAGCTTAATTTTAGGGTATTATTACTAACTATTTACATTTCCTTCAAAAGTTTAGCAAAATTGACTAGAATTAAACATGACTTGCAAAAGTTATCGAAAATGGAGAATTCGGGTTTACAGCAATGGCATGGAGACGTAACACGAGTGAAAGACAAGCTTCGATATCAGGGTAAACGATCCAGAAAACCATTGAAACCAACTGTCGAAGCACAACTTTCTCAACAGAAAGCCATAGGCAAAATTGCTCAAATTGCCATACAATGCCAGGAGGCTCATGTTTTCTTACAAGAAGTTGCTGAGATTATTACCCATAGCCTCAATGTTCCCTACTGTGCGATTTTAAAACAGGTTGTTAACGAAGAAGAAACACTACATTTAATTGAAGGGGTTGGCTGGGATCAAGAAGAAACCGAACACCTGACAATTACTTTAACTCAACCCTGTCAACTAACCCAAACCCTTAAAACGGGTCAAACCCAAATCATTGATGATTTTAGCAGAAATGACTCTTTTCCTCCTCATCCCCTTTTAGTCGATTATGGCATCATGAGTGGTGTCAGTGTGATTATTCCCACCCCCAATAAATCCTATGGTATTTTAGGGGTTTACAGCGACAAAAAACGGCATTATAGCCCCCAAGAATCTAATTTTTTAGAAATTATTGCTCAGTTAATTGGCACAACCCTCAGCCGACTGCAACCCACCCAAAATGAGCAACTCTTAGAAGTCAATCAACCAATAAGCGACGTTGAAAGCGATCGCTTTTTTGAGCTTAATTTAGATATATGCTGTATTGCAGGGTTTGATGGTTATTTCAAAAAAGTGAACCAAGTTTTTACTCGAACCCTCGGTTATTCAGTTGATCAATTAAAAGCTAAACCGTTCCTGGAATTTGTTCATCGTGATGATCAAGTCTGTACCCTAACCAAACTAGAAAACCTGACTCAAGAAGGAAAAACCCATCATTGTGAAAATCGCTATCGTTGTCAGGATGGGTCTTATCGTTGGTTAGCTTGGACGGCTGTGGCTAATGTCGAAGAAGAATTGATTTATGCTGTTGCCCGCGACATAACCGAATGGAAAAAACTTGAAGCAGCTTTAAGAAAAAGTGAAGAGAAATTTCGTCTTCTCTTTGATAAGTCTCCTACCGCTATGGGCTTAACTAATATGCAAGGTCAGTTAATTAATGTTAACCAATCCTTATGTGAATTAGTGGATTATAGTGCAGAAGAATTATTAAGAAAACGCTGTGCGGATATTACCCATCCTGACGATGTTGAAACAGAAAAGAAACTATTGAACCAGTTAGTATCGGGAACCATCAACAGTTTCCGCTTAGAAAAACGCTACGTTACTAAAACTAACGAAATTATTTATGGCCTACATCATGCTACTTTAATTCGGGATATTGCAGGAAACCCCCTCCATTTATTTAGTCAAGTTATTGATATTACGCAACAAACCCATCAAACCCTTGCCCGACAAGAAAGCGAAGAAAGATTAGGACGAATTATTAGCACTATTTCTGATGGTTTATTGGTGGTCAATACAGAAGGAAACGTTCGTTTTATTAATGATGCTGGTATCAAACTGTTTGGCCGTTCTGCTATCGAATTGATGGATCATCCTTTAGGTTTACCGTTGGGAGACGATCAACCCACTGAAATTGTTATTCAACAACCCCAAGGAAAACTAATTATTGCTCAAATGCGTGTGGCTGATATTACTTGGCAGGGAGAACCCGCTTATTTAGTCTCCTTACGAGATATTACAGAAAATTATGAAGCCCAAGAAGCCTTATCAAAAAGTGAAGAAAAATATCGTCAAATTGTAGAAACAGCCTCAGAAGGGATTTGGATTATTGATCAAGAGAATAAAACCTCATTTATTAATCAACAAATGGCCGAAATGTTAGGGTATGAAATCCAAGAAATCATGGGTAAAAGTTTATTTGACTTTATTGATTGGGAAGATAATATAAAAGTTGATAAGCAAATTCAAGAGCGTTGTCAAGGTATTGCTGAAACCCATGATTTTAAATTTCGTTGTCAGGATGGCACAGAATTATGGACGATTGTTTCTACAAATCCTCTATTTGATCGTGAGGGAAATTATGTCGGTTCTTTGGGTATGATTACAGATATTAGCCAGCGAAAAAAAATGGAGCAGGCATTGTATGAAAGTGAGCAAAGATTAGAAGGAATTTTAACTTCTATTCAGGATATAGTTTGGTCTTTTGATGCAAACTTTTCTCAATTAATTTATATTAATCCGGCTGCTCAAATTACCTTGGGATTTTCCCTAGAGCAATTATACAAAAATCCCCACCTTTGGCTGCAATTAATTCATAGGGACGATCAAGAATTGGTGCATCATCATCGACAAATTGTCAAAGAAATAGGTCACACAGACTATCAATATCGTCTTATTAGAAACGATGGTCAAACGCGCTGGTTATCCAGTCGAATACGCTGCGTTTATGACGAAAAAGGGAATATTATTCGTATTGATGGCATCGATAGTGATATCACCGAACAAAAGCAAGCAGAAGAACAATTACAGTATAATACCACTCACGATCCTTTGACCAATTTACCTAACCGAATTTTATTTATGGATCGCTTAGAACACGCAATAGAAAGACAAAAACGCCATCCTGATTTCACCTTTGCTGTTCTCTTTTTAGACCTAGATGAATTTAAAATTATTAATGATAGTTTAGGCCATGCCATTGGTGATCAACTATTACAAGAAATTGCCCGTCGCCTTCAAGAAGGGTTACGGAGTGATGATACATTAGCGAGGTTAGGGGGTGATGAATTCACCATTTTATTAGAAGATATCGAAGACGTTAAAGATGCTATCAAAATAGCTAGACGTATCCATTTAGACCTAACCCAACCCTTTATTTTAGAAGAACAGGATATCTTTATTAATACTAGCATTGGTATTGCCTTAAGCAGTTCAGGTTATGAAAAAGCTGCCGAAATTTTACGAGATGCAGATACTGCTATGTATCGAGCAAAAGCTGATGGAAAAGCCTGTTATGCTATTTTTGATCGAAAAATGCACGAACGAGCCGTCAGGCGTTTGCAGTTAGAAACTGATTTAAGAATAGGGATTAATAAACAAGAATTTAGTCTTTATTATCAGCCAATAATCTCTTTAAAAACGGGGCAATTAAACGGGTTTGAAGCATTAATCCGTTGGCATCATCCCAAAAAAAATCTTATCTCCCCAGGTCAATTTATTCCGGTCGCTGAAGAAACAGGATTAATTATTCCCATTGGAGAATGGACATTAAGAGAAGCTTGTCAGCAAATGAAACAATGGCAAACTCAATTTCCTCACTATTCTAATTTAAAAGTTGCTGTTAATTTATCCAGTAAACAATTAAAATATACCAACTTAATTAATACCGTTGATCAGATATTAGAAGCCACTCAATTAGACAGTAAAAGTTTAAAATTAGAAATTACAGAAACCCTATTGATGGAAAATTTACAAGCAGCAACAGAGATTTTATTAAAGATACAAGAACGGGAGATTGAAATTTGTTTAGATGATTTTGGTACAGGCTATTCTTCCCTGAGCTATTTACATCGTTTTCCTGTTAATACGTTAAAAATTGATCGCTCCTTTGTCATGCGGATGGAACCCAATAACGAAAACGCAGAAATTGTGAGAGCGATTGTTCATTTAGCCCATATTTTAGGCTTGGATATCATTGCAGAAGGGGTAGAAACTGAGTTACAATTAGCCCAATTACGATGGCTCGATTGTGAACAAGGACAAGGTTACCTTTTTGCTAAACCCTTACCTCCAGAAGAAATAGAAAACCTACTCAAACGCTCTCCTACTTGGAACCATTCAGATTTTACCTAAAAAATATATTAAAAAATTAAAAACTTATGATAAAATAGCGGGCAATTAGAAAACTTAATAGGGTTTTTGCTCTAAAATCATTTATAGACATTATGTTTTTATGCTATTTAATTCCCTTGATTTTGCTATTTTCTTGCCCATTGTATTTGTTTTATACTGGTTATTGCAGGGTAGAGGCTTAAGACTTCAAAATCTCCTCATTGTAGGAGCAAGTTATTATTTTTATGGTCAGTGGGATTATCGCTTTCTAGGATTAATTATTTTCAGTACCTTAACGGATTACTTAATTGGGTTAAAACTGGGAAAACCTCAAGTTAAACCGATAATAAGGAAGGTATTACTGTTTACCAGTATTGGTGTGAATTTAGGAATCTTAGGACTATTCAAATATTACAATTTTTTCTTAGAAAATATTACAACGGGTTTTTCTGTTTTAGGGCAAAATATTGAAGTCAGTTCCCTTAATATTATTCTACCAGTGGGTATTAGCTTTTATACCTTCCAAACCTTAAGTTATTCTATTGATGTTTATCAAAGAAAAATTCAACCGACCCAAGACTTCATTGCTTTTTCTGCATTCGTTAGTTTTTTCCCCCAATTAGTAGCCGGTCCCATTGAACGGGCAGCCCATCTTTTACCGCAATTTCATCGACAACGAAAGTTTAATTATTATCAAGCTGTGGATGGGTTAAGGCAAATCCTTTGGGGTTTGTTTAAAAAGATGGTAATTGCCGATAATTGTGCCACTTATGCCAATGAAATTTTTAATAATTCCTCTAATTATTCTGGTAGCACCTTATTGTTAGGGGCTTTCTTTTTTACCTTTCAAATTTATGGTGACTTTTCCGGTTATTCTGATATCGCCATCGGAGTAGCCAAATTATTTGGCTTTGACTTGATGCAGAATTTTGCCTTTCCCTATTTTTCACGGGACGTGGCCGAGTTTTGGAGACGATGGCACATTTCCCTATCCACTTGGTTTCGAGACTATCTTTATATTCCGTTGGGGGGTAGTCGCGGAGGCACTGGGATGAAAGTCAGAAATACCTTTTTGATATTTTTAGTGAGTGGGTTTTGGCACGGGGCGAATTGGACTTTTATTGTTTGGGGAGCCATTAATGCTATTTATTTTTTACCCTTATTATTGTTGAGAAAAAATCGTCAAAATATTCATATAGCAGGTCAAGGAAAATATTTACCCTCAGGAAAAGAAGCGTTATCCATTGCAGTGACTTTTGGTTTAACCATGTTAGCTTGGATATTTTTTCGTGCCGAAAATTTAAACCATGCCCTGAGTTATATTCAAGGTATTTTTAATAGTTCCCTGTTGAGTATCCCCGATTTTCCTAATCGAAGAGATGCTGTTTTTTTCTTGATTATAATTGTTTACTTTGTGATAGTTGAATGGTTAGGAAGAGAAAATAAATATGCTATAGAAAAATTATTTTTGAAACAAAATCGTATTTTAAGATGGATTTACTATTATTCTCTTATTTATATGATCGTATTTTTTGCTGGACAAGAACAAGACTTTATTTATTTTCAATTTTGAGGTAGATTATGGTTAAATACTTTCTCTTAAAAACATCAGTATTTTTGTCTATTCCCCTGGCTTTAATCCTCTTAGTTGGGGCTACTTTTCCTCCAACACCCAGATCATCTACTTCGTTATTATTTGCTAAAATTGATAAAAATGCACGACTAAAAGAAGCCCCTTCTCCTCGTTTAATTATGGTGGGTGGCTCAAATTTAAGTTTTGGTATCAATAGTCAAATGATTAAAGATGCTCTATCTTTAAACCCAATTAATACAGGTATTCATGCCTCAATTGGTTTAAAATATATGATGGATGATGTCTTAGATGATATTAGACCAGGGGATATTGTCCTTATTTCTCCAGAATATCAGCAATTTTATGGAGATGGAGCATACGGACGCAATGAACTTCTAAGAATTGTTATGGATATTGATCGAGATAGTTTAAATAATTTGAACAGAAAACAATGGCTAAAAATACTGCCTTATTTTCCCAAATTTGCCTTATCTAAACTTAAACCGAGTGAATATTTTTTTCAGCAAAGTAAAAATGTTGGGGTTTACGAAAGAAGAGCATTTAATCAGTATGGAGATGTATATATACATTGGAATTTACAAAGTAAGAAGGTTGAACCTATTAGTCAATTACCCAATGATTTTAATGAAAAGCTAATCAAAGAAATGGTCAATTTTAGAGAGCAAGTTGAGCAAAAAGAAGCTTATCTTTATGTCACTTTTCCAGGTTATCAAGAAGGTTCATTTGAAAATAGCGAAGAGGAAATCGCTAACCTTAAAACGAAATTAATTGAGAATAATTTTATCTTGTTAGGTTCTCCAGAACGATATAAAATACCCAATAATATGATGTATGATACCCCCTATCATCTCAGTAAAGAAGGGGTTGAGTTAAGGACTCGCAGATTAATCGAAGATTTAGGTCAAGTTCTCCACAAAAACCAAAATTAATTATCCTTGCCATTTTTCCCTAAACCCCTTAATTTCTTCATCCTCATAAAAGTATTTGACGTAATTTGAAGAATAAATTTCATCTAATATGGTTGTGGGAATTTTAATCGCTTTTTTCACTTTTTGATAGATTTCACGATAGCTGGACTGTTCGGCCTTATTCCCTTCCTCAAGGGTAAAATTTTTTAACCCCAAAAAGTCTTCTATTGCCTGACTATAACAGGAATTTAAAGACTCAAGCTTCATGAGCAGTAGATTTCTATCCTGATAAATATGATAACCTTTTTGTGAGGGAAAAGGTTCACTATAAATATCAAAATCCAGTGCTTTTTTTAACTCCATCTCGAACCAGTTGAGTCTCATGTCAACCTTCTCAGACTCAAACAAAGTCATGATATTTTGGGTGATTTTATCAGCAATTTCATCTTCTGAGTTTGTTTCCATCTTGCTAGTATAAGGATAATTTTCGCAATATTCAGAGATTAAAGCAGCCACCGGATCGCGAACCAAAGAAAAAAAGTAAACTTGTTTCGTGTCAAAGAAATGGTTAAGGTGTTTGTGAAGAAAAATACTTTGAATTAAATTATCAGGAATTTGGCTGGGTTTACATCGGTCTTTGTAATAGTTTTCAGCATCAATGATGGATTGCTGGGTAAGACGATGAATATGAAAAACAAACTGATCCCGAAGATTTCTTCGCAAAGAAATGGTTAAACTAGTAGACCCCACCTTGCCATCTGAATAAACAACAAAAACCTGATCCGTAATCAGTCGTTGAATTAAATAACTTCTCCATTGAATAGAGAGGGGATAGCTATAATCTAATATCTGACCGAGTTGTTCTTTTAGCTTGGTTTTAACTTGAGAAATCATAATAAACAATTTTAAATGGCTACTTGAATATTAGAGACAGCAGAACATCCGCAACAAACCGCCTATCGCCTTCGTCTTGATAACCGATAATCAGCAATGATCAGACACTTTTAACATCGCCCTAGAAAAGATTGAGTAAACTAAAACAATAGAATACACTGAAAAGCGATCGCTCATCATCATAGACCATGTTTGACCTTTCTCTGTTCGATAAGAAAAATACCTTGAGAACTCTGGGCTGTACCCTAGCTGTAATCATGGGTATCCTCACCCTAAAAACCATTCCCCGAAACGTACAGGCCCAAACCCCCGCCCCCAACAGTCCCCTAACCGTTCGTTCCGATATCCAAGAAGCCAATTCCGAAACCGGCGTAGTGACAGCCAGAGGAAACGTGCAATTTTTCTATCCGGCTAGGCAAATTCAAGGAACCTCCGCCCAGGCACAATATTTTAGTCGAGAACGGCGTTTAGTGCTAACCGGGGACGTTTATGTGCTACAAGAAGGCAACAGTATGCGGGCCGAAACCATGACCTATCTCATCGATGAAGGACGCTTTATTGCTACCCCAGAATCGGCACAACAGGTAGAATCTATCTATCTGGTGACAGAGAACGGAAATAGTTCTCCGCAACCCACTCCCGTCTCCCCGGCACCCCCCTTAGACACCACCTTACCCACCCCCGACTTTTAAATCCTGATCCATGACACTGATTTTAGAAAATATTCATAAAAGATACGGCAAAAGAGACATTGTTAACCGCGTCAATATCAAAGTCGCCCCTGGGGAAATTGTCGGCCTTCTCGGTCCTAACGGCGCAGGAAAAACCACCACCTTTTACATCGCCACCGGTCTCATCAAACCCAATAAAGGCACAGTTTGGTTAAATCAGCAAGAAGTAACCCGTTTGCCCTTGAATAAGCGGGCCCGCTTAGGGATTGGCTATATGACTCAACAACCCAGTATTTTTCGTCATCTAAGTGTGTCCGAAAACATACAAGTTGCCCTTGAACAAACCAACGTCCCCTTTCGACAACGGCCCCAACGTCTCCATACGTTGCTCAAAGAATTCCGTCTGGAAAAAATTGCCCATACCAAAGGGTCCCAAGTGTCCGGGGGAGAAAGACGGAGAACCGAATTAGCCCGTTCCTTAGCTGTGGGTAAACAGGGCCCCGATTTTTTACTATTAGATGAACCCTTTGCCGGCGTTGACCCCATCGCTGTATCGGAAATTCAAACCATGATCGCCCAATTACGCGATCGCCAAATGGGAATATTGATCACCGATCACAACGTTCAAGCGACCCTAGCTATTACTAACCGCGCTTATATCATGCGAGACGGTCAAATCTTAGCCGCCGGTAGTGCCGAAGAAATTTATAACAATCCCTTGGTGCGACAGTATTATTTAGGAAACTAAAGACAACGGATTACCTCTAAGATCACACACAAATTATGGATATTGGTCAAATAAACCCCGTTAAAATCAAACTAAAACCGCAGATCCCTGGTTTATCCATCATGGATCGCTATTTATTTATAGAACTGTTGTTGCCGTTTCTCTTCGGCATGGGTATTTTTACTTCTTTGGGCTTGTCCATTGGCACCTTATTCGATTTGGTTCGTCGAGTCACCGAGTCGGGACTGATGCTAACCGTGGCCTTAAGAATTTTACTGTTAAAAATGCCAGGGTTTGTCAGTTTAGCCTTTCCCATGGCCATGTTACTGGCAGCGTTGATGGCTTATAGCCGGTTATCCAGTGATAGCGAAATTATTGCCCTGCGGAGTTTAGGGGTCAGTGTTTATCGGTTAATTATTCCGGTGGTTCTCTTTGGTTTGGTGGTCACCGGCTGTGCGTTTATTGTTAACGATTGGATCGCACCCGCAGCCACCCATGAAGCGGCGGTTACATTGGAAAGGGCGGTGAATCAAGAACGACCGGATTTTAAAGAACGTAATATTGTCTATCCCGAATACAAAACCATTCAAGAGGAAGATGGGCAAGAAGCCACCATTTTAACCCGTTTATTCTACGCTGAAGAATACAACGGGGAGAAAATGAAAGGGTTGACCATTTTAGATCGCACCCAAGAAGGGGTTAACCAAATTGTTACTTCTGAGTCGGCTACTTGGAATATCTCTAGCAATACCTGGGACTTTTTTAACGGGACGGTTTACCTGATCGCTCCGGATGGGTCTTATCGCAATATTGTGCGCTTTCAACATCAACAACTGGCTTTGCCTCGGGCCCCGTTAGATTTAGCCAGTCGTCGCCAAAATTTCACAGAAATGACCATCGCCCAAACCAAAGAATATCTTAAAGCCATGAAGTTAAGTGGCAACGAGAAACGGGTGAGAAAGGTTCAAGTCCGTCTGCAAGAAAAGTACGCCATGCCTTTTGTTTGCTTGATCTTTGGGTTAGTGGGGGCTGCTATTGGGGTTAGACCTCAAAACACCAATAAAGCCACCAGTTTTGGGGTGTGTGTGGGCTTAATTTTCGCTTACTATCTCCTGGCCTTTATGAGTACCTCTCTCGGTATTTGGGGCGTTTTAACCCCATTTCTGGGGGCCTGGTTGCCTAATCTCCTCGGATTGGGTGCTGGTGGTTTATTATTAGTTCAATCAGCAAGTTTACGATAACCTATGTCTGAATCCCGTTCCTTAACCATCGGTTGGCTGTATCCCAACTTAATGAGTACCTACGGCGATCGCGGTAACGTCATCTGTCTCCAACGCCGTTGTCAATGGCGAGACATTCCAGTAACCATTCTTCCTTTGGATCAACAAACGGAAGCCGAACAATTTTCTGAGGTAGATGTGATTGTGGGTGGGGGGGCCCAGGACCGTCAACAAGAAATTGTTATGCGCGACTTACAAGGGTCCAAAGCGGACACCCTACGCAGTAAGTTAGACGGGGGAACCCCTGGGGTGTTTACCTGCGGGTCACCGCAACTTCTGGGTCATTATTACGAACCGGCTTTAGGACAGCGTATCGAAGGGTTAGGATTATTAGATTTAGTAACCAAACATCCTGGTCCTGATGTGTCTCGGTGTATTGGGAATGTGGTGTTTGAAATTACCGCTTCCCCCCTAGCAGAAGACTTAACAAAAATGTTGGGTCAACCCCCTGTAATCATTGGCTTTGAAAATCACGGAGGACGGACTTATTTAGGGGATGTGCAACCTTTGGGAAAAGTCCAGTCTGGCTACGGTAATAATGGGGAAGATGGTTATGAAGGGGCTTTTTATCGTCATGCGATCGCGACTTATTCCCACGGACCTTTATTACCTAAAAATCCCTTTGTGGCTGACTGGTTGATTAAAACGGCATTACAGGAAAAATATCAAACCGAAATCGATTTAATGCCTCTAGATGATAAGTTAGCCCAACAAGCCAGGGAAGCCATGTTAAAGCGGTTAGAATTGGTGGGTTGAAGAATGTTATAGCAGTTCCCATACTTGTGAGGTACAAAAGTGACTGCTTTGAGGCAGGAGGCAGAAGGCAGAGGGCAGGTGTTAGGTGTACCTCATGAGTCCGAAAAACGCTATAAATCAATTATTTGTTAAATTAAGAAAGAAATTAAATAATCCCCCAATGTCACTATTATGAGTGAGAATACAGGTAACAGAAACGATAATGACTGGATTAAACAGTTAGTCCTGATGGGTATTGGTACCACCTCATTAGCTGCTGAAAAATTGAAAGAAGTCAGCGAAGAATGGGTTAAAGAAGGTAAAATTAATCCCGATCAGGCCCAAGGTTTTGTAGATGATATTATGGATCAGATCAAAACCGGCCAAGGCAACTTTGAGAACAACATGGAACGTCAACTGCGTAATATGTTGCAAGACTTAGGGGTTCCCCGTCAAACTGAAATGGATGAGTTACGGGGACGGATCGATCGCCTAGAAAGACAAGTTAGGGACTTAGAAAACAAATTATGGCGTTAACTAAAATGTCGGGCTAAGTCCCACCCTATAAACGAGGGGGATACATCGAACCGTAGGTGAGTCCCCCCAATGTTTTAGGGTTGGGATACAGCCCGACCAATATATTAACGTGCGACAGCACAACCTTGC
>JASJDN010000124.1 GCA_030065205.1 Crocosphaera sp. | reverse complement strand
AGAAAAAGCTATACCTCGTACGGTGGGTTAGGCGCAGGGTTGATTTTCATGAAAACACAATAACTTATGGTCTGCGCCATAACCCACCATTTTAGGTATGTAGTCTATTATACTTTTTACCCCACACTGTCGGGAGAGCCTAGGCTCAAAAAACAACCTAATCATTCAACTCAAATAATCAGAAACAAAAAGATACAATTAGATACCATTAAGGAAGAATTAATTAATAGCAGCTTTCATATCAATAGACTAACGATGAACATAAAAATCCCCCCCCACACTCAACTTGACTAGAATATCGATACACCCAATTAAAAACTGCTATAAGATGGTAAGCCGTTATTTGATGAAAATGTAAAATAACTGATAAATCAAGTCAATTCTCAATTTATGAAAATACTTCTAGTGGATGACGAAGCAGAATTAACTGAACCCCTTTATCATGTCTTATGCCACGAAGGCTATGATGTAGATGTGGCTGATGATGGGCAAAAAGGGTATCAATTAGCGTTAGAAAATACCTACGATCTATTAATTTTAGATTGGATGTTACCAGGTAAACCAGGACTGTCCATCTGTCAAGAACTGCGATCGCAAGGAAAAACAACCCCCGTCTTATTCCTCACTGCTAAGGATACCCTCGATGATCGGGTCATGGGGTTGGATGCGGGGGCCGATGATTATTTAGTGAAACCTTTTGAGTTAAGGGAATTAATGGCCAGGGTTCGGGCCTTGTTGCGTCGTTCTACGGGTTTAGAGAACACTGGGACAAGTCGGCTAAAAGTAGGAGATTTAGAACTTGATTCCGACAATCAAGTGGCTTATCGTCAAGGAAGAATGGTCAGTCTATCGGATAAAGAGGTGAAACTGCTGGCCTATTTCATGCAGCATCCCCAACAATTGTTAACCCATGAGCAAATTTATCAGTCCTTGTGGGAAGAACCCGACCAACCTAACAGCAACGTTTTAGCCGCCTTAATTCGCTTACTGAGACGCAAAATAGAAGAAGAAGGACCCCTGATTCATACAGTTTATGGTAAGGGATATCGTTTTGGGATTGAGAAGTAAACAATCCCAACTCAGGTGAAAAACCCTTTATTTTTTCACCTGCAAAACAACGATCAAACCATGACCACAACCCCAACCCCGTTGCATTTCATATTCCAGGGTTCTTAAGGCATAGTCTAACTGGGGTTCGATAATATTAGCACGGGGATCACCGTACCACATCCAAATTAAACAACTGAGGATTCATGCAACTCTAGGGCGGTTTTTGCGTCTCAAGAAGGTAACTGAGACTAATGACATATAAACCACTAAAATTATGCCGCGTCGAACCTCTCGTATTGCTTCCCCTCAACCCAAAAAAACTGCACGTCGTCGGGTTAACCGTAATGAGAAACCAGTGAATCTCGTTTCACAAAGAGGAAAAAATAGTACCGTCCAACTCTCTAAAAATTCCAATACGACTCAGTCGAGAAAACCTCGTCCTAACCCCTCTAAACGTTCTCCTAACCTATTGGTTCGACTGTTCTTGTATGTTTTACGGATTGGTATTATGGGTGTGGGTATCGGTGCGATCGCAGGAACCACCCTTACTATTATTAATCCTCAAGATATCTTAGCAGCTTATATCAAAGCCTCTCAGTTAGTTAAACCGTCCCCAGAAGAAACAAAACAAGAGAAACCCGAAAAAGTAACCCCGAAACCTTCTACAACCGTCCCGGTTAGCAAAGAATTAACCGCACTCAAAGAAAAAATACAACAAATTGATGCCAAATACCCCAATGTTAAACCCCAAGCTTGGTTTATTGACTTAGATAATGGGGCTTATGTTAGTTATAATGGCACACAACCAGTACCGGCTGCCAGTACCATTAAAATTCCCGTTTTAGTGGCTTTCTTCCAAGAAGTTGATGCAGGAAATATGCACATCGATCAAATGTTAACCATGACTAAAGATGTGATGGTGAGTGGTTCAGGGGATATGCAATATATGCAGGAAAATAAGAAATTTCCAGCCATAGAAGTGGCCAGAAAAATGATTGTTATTAGTGATAATACGGCCACAGAAATGTTGGTTAAAGAGATAGGAGGGAAAGATATTCTTAATCAACGCTTTAAAGAATGGGGCATGAAACATACCGAAATTAATAATATTTTACCCGATTTAGAAGGAACCAATAAAACCAGTTCTGAAGACTTAAGTAAACTCTTGGCAAGGGTAGAAAGGGGTGATTTAATTAGTGCTAGATCCCGCGATCGCCTGATTGCTATTATGGAAGGAACAAAAACCCGAACCTTACTCCCCCAAGGGTTAGAAAAACAAGCTAATATTGCCCACAAAACAGGAGATATCGGCACAATTATTGGGGATGCTGGTATTATTGATATGCCCACAGGAAAGCGTTATATTGGAGCCGTTTTTGCTGAAAGAGCTTATGATGATATAGCCGGTCGTCATCTCATTCAAGACATTTCTAGAACCGTCTATCAACACTTTAAATATTATCAACCCCGTCCCATTCCTAAAACTGCAAAGAAACCAATTGAAGCTCAATCTCAACCAGAAACAAACAATAATACTGAGGAATCAAATAATTAAAAAGCAGCTTCAATATACTGTAATAAAGTTAGCTGATAACCTTGCCATTGAATCGGTTGTCCAACTTTAATGGCAAGATTAGTATTATTAGAGCAACGTTTATAATGGGGTTGATGATGAACTAAAGCAACATCAAAACGACAGTTAAAGTTAGAAAACTGAGAATATTCTCCTAAAAAATAAGAGGCTGTTTGCCTAATTTTTTCTTGTTTTTGAGAAGTCACCGCTAAAATGCCATCTTGATCCCAGTTTTTGCTTTTTCTTGTTTTAACTTCCACAAAAATAATAGTATTATTGTTATGATGTTGGGCAATCAGATCAATTTCTCCCCAAAGCGATCGCCAACGCTCATGTAAAATCTGCCAACCTTGGTTAATTAGCCATTGAGCCACAAATTGTTCACCAATTTTGCCGATAGAAGTCATCAAATTACGGTAGAATAGGGAGTGATTGTAAGATGAGTCGAATTATCAATTATGATTAAAATAAAGAATAATAAAACTATCTTGACAGTTTGCGTTCTCTTACTATTATCGACTATTATCTATTGTTTCGAGCCTGTTGCACCTGCTTGGGGTGTTAATTATGCCAAGCAAAACCTCGTTGAGAAAGATTTTTCGGGTCAAGATTTACGCGACTCAGACTTTGAACACGCTAACTTACGGGGTTGTAATTTTAGTCATGCTAACTTACAAGGGGTGAGATTTTTTGCCTCTAATTTAGAAGGGGCAAATTTTGAAGGAGCAGACTTAAGATATGCTGATCTCGAATCGGCTAGATTGGTGCGTACTAACTTTACTAATGCTAATTTAGAAGGAGCCTTTGCTACTAATACATTATTTAGTCGGGGAACAGTTATTGATGGGGCAGATTTTACCGATGTTTTACTGCGTCTTGATACCGAAAAAAAGTTATGTGAAATAGCAGAAGGAACGAATCCTATCACAGGCAGAAAGACTAAGGATACTTTATTCTGTCCGTAAATAGGATTGTATTTCCACTTCGTATCCCGATTCTAATAACAACCTAGGCAAAAATTGAAGTTTCACTGCTTATGATATATTACCAATCCCATAGACAATATCCGATCAGCAGTGGGAATTAATGTGGGATTGAAAGAGTTTTTGACTACCAGTCAAGGCGAAACAGTTGCCGTTAAAAAGATTTATCATAATAAACAAAACCATTTAGCTCGGCAGCAACAAGAATTAGCCAGAAAAGTTAAGGGTTCAAAAAACTATGAAAAGCAACAAATGGGTCTCATCCCGTCTGCTTGTGGAGGCTTAGTCAGTGGAGGCTTAGTCAATAGACAGCCCGTGAAGCAGGAAACTTCTAGAAGTGAGTATATTCATTGTCTCTATTTTAGAAGCCCCCGTTATACGCCCCGGCGTTAACGGAGGGAGAACGTCACCAAGTAAACCTATTTACACTGTCACTCTCGCCTATAAACAATTAGAGATTTTGGAAGAACAAACCACTCTGTAATCATACTTCCGTTAGGAAATAAAGATTCTAGAGTTTCTTTGTGTATGATAGTAGTGTGTTTCACCATTTCAGTCCAGGCTGGTAACTTCTGAGACCAACGACTAATGAAATATTTTCTAACACTATCAGGATAATACCACCAAAATAGCATACCAGTGTGGGCTTCTATAGGAAACACTTTACAAGGAGTCTGAACCCAATAATTGCCCGACTTGCCTGATAACCGTAGAATCTCTTTAGCAAATTGTTCTTGCTTATCAATATCCCCAACGTGTTCAATTACACTATTACTGAAAATTAAATCAAAGTCACCAGAGTTAAACTCTTGCATATTACATCCATCTCCATCTACTAATTTTATAGAATGATGGCTTTCATATTTTGGTTGGGGCTTTGGACTAGGTAAATTCAAACAAGTAATTTGTAATGGTGTCTCAATATAGTCCCAAATAGAGGGAGTGCCTCCAACATCAAGTACCTTCATCCCCGAATAAGGCTTAATAATTTCTTGAAATAAAGACATTCTTTGTTTTCTTATGTATGACTGAAACGGGGACAATAAGCTTTGGAAGATTTTAAATCTTAAATACTTCATTATGATAAACCTTTAATCACTATCATATCTATTTGGCAAAAGCGTCTTTGTGTGGTATTTGATGAATAATTTTGCGTTTCTTAGGCACTTGTACAACTAAGCCAGTGATTCCTCCACAAATCACGATAAAAATCGGATTAAACATAGCATTAAGTGTATTGTCTAACATATATAACGTTATGACAACTACCAAAAACTTTGCCGGTGCTATTTGGGGATGAAACCAATATTTAGGAGGATAGGGTGTGAAAGCAAAAATCGATATCGGTACAAGAAAGGCCGAATATAAAGCAACCAATCCTAGTAAACCAGTGGTTCCATAGGTAATAACCCATAAACTATCACTTAAAGAAACATTCACTAATAATAATACTACTCTTCCAATTATAATCGTAAACACGACTTTTATCCCATCCTCCTCAACCAAGAATAGGTATTTCCAAAGCTTTTTCCACTAATCATTCTTCATTCTCTAATGTAATTTCTAATTACTTAGACATAACAAACAGTAAAGAGAGTAGAACTTGACCACAAGTTCTACCGAACATCGATAAGAATGGATTAATTGGAGCATACACAAAAGTAATCATTGCTGTTACAATTGTTAGACTTATCAACACAATACTAACCACGCTTTGATAGTGAGTTCTCTTTATAAATTTGCTCCATTTGCTAATAGATTTTGATATAAAAAAACTCAAAACTATAGTAAATATTGTTAAAATTGTAAAAACTATAAAATTTAAGTTATTTAAACCTACTGACTTAAGTAGAAAAATTAAGTAATAGTGTATGGGAACTACTATAAGAGAACTAATACCTCGTAAAGAAATAAAGTTTTTAATATTTTGACTCTTAAAAAATTGTACACAAGCTAAAGAAGAAGATAAACTAATAAGAATGATCGAAAAACTTATTACATAAAAGCCTATTGCTACTGTTCCCCATCGATGTAATGAAGAGCCAATTTGTAAAAGAATAAGAGTTAAAGCGGCTGGGAAAAAAGACAATATCAAAAAGATGATTATTGATTTTTTGGGATGTTTGTCTCTAAAACTTCCATATCTAACAGCAGTATAACCAATTAAGTATCCAGCGAAAGGATAAGCCAGCCAAGGAGACATAGGATAAGATATATCTTGAATACCTGGTTGACCTAAAATCCAAATTAGTAAACCATTATCAATATGAAAAGATTGCATTATAGGAGCAATTAAGTAACGTAAAGAAGAAATAATAATTAAACCCGCAAAAGCGAAAATCGCAGAATGTTGAGAACGTCTTATCCACGCTATTACTAGAGTAGAAAAGCCAATAAATCCTAAAAAATTTATCCCCAATAGACTTCCTTTATTCCAGTAAAAAAATTGATCAGCTACAACAAGCACAAAAACTTTATATAATACCCCCGACCAATAGTTTTTTCTGGGTTCCTGTCTAGATTGAATTCCAGAACCTACGCCAGTAATAAAGAAAAAAAGGACAGGAGCAAAACTACCAATAAATATTAAGAGTCCTGACATTCCTTTGGTAGTCAGTTCAGGACTAAGGATTGCATAACCTACGTGATTAACAATCATTAATATAGCTGCTAGACCCCTCAAAATATCTAGCTCGTACCAGTGAAAATTTTCAGATAAGGAATTTTGAGCAGTTAACATAATGATTATTTAGGAAGATAGTTTTGTCTGCATCGATGAACGTAACATTTTTGGCTTACTAGAACGTTTTTTTTGTTTTTTGGGTACTTGTATCACCAACCCTGTTACTCCTCCACAAATCAAAACAAAAATGGGATTGAATGCAGCGTTTAGCGTATTATCCAGCATATATAAGGTAATGACAACTACCAATGAGGTTGTCGGTGCTATTTGGGGATGAAACCAATACTTAGGAGGATAGCGTTTGAGAGCAAAAATAGATATGGGTACAAAAAAAGCCGAATATAAAGCAATCAATCCTACTAAACCAGTAGTTCCATAGGTAATAATCCACAAACTATCTGTTGTAGAAATGTCCACTAATATACCTTCCCAATTATAGTCATAAACGCGATTTCTTCCCCATCCTCCCCAACCAAAAATCGGTCTTTCTAAGGCTTTTTCTACTAATATTTCTTCATTTTCTAATCTATACTCTAACGATTGCGCTCGACGCTCAGAAACATTTGTGGCAATTGTAGACAGGACAGGTTCGGCATTTTTGATAGTAAAGTTCCCTGTAGAAGCCAAAGATAAATATAGCGATAGAATAATAGGCAAGAATAATAGAGGTAAACTACGATTAAGTTTTTTAGCAAAGAATAGTGTAATGACACCATATAATAAGTAAAGATAAGATCCCAAGGATTTGATGAAGATAAATGTTATTATCAAAGGGATTAATACCCAAGTAATAGGGACTGAGCCAACTTTTCTAATAACTTTTGCTTGCCATAACCAAATGCCAATCAAGGTGACAGACATCATCCACATTCCTACCTCAAGACCGTGTATCATGAAAACTGTTGGTCTAAATCCTCCACCATCACGAATCGTTTGAGCAAAACTATGAGCATAATAACCATAAACTATACGGTGAAGTTGTGGACTCATACGGATTTCATACAAACATAAAGGCATATAAATTAATCCGCTAATAAATATACTTTTAGCTAGTTGATTTAATCCCGATAAATTATTAAAATAAATTCTTCCAAAAAAATAGGGTAAGCCAAATTTAACAGTTTGTGAAAGAGTTTCCGAAAGTCCATCATAAGCACCTAAATCATTAGTAATAGATGAAAAAAAAGGACAAATACAGAGTATTAACATGGGAAAATCAAGCCAACTGAATTTAAAAGATTGAATCTTGTTAGCGTCAAAAATGAAGGTTAATAGTAGAATACTATAACAAGTGGCTGATATTCTTGTATAGTCAGGAAGTCCTGGAAGTACAAAACCTGCTCTTTGCGGTAAGAATAACCAAGCAAGTAAAAAGCTGATAATAACTGCTTTTCTCGATGGAAAGTTGCTGAACAACAAAAATACGATGGGCAACCAACCGAGCATCACTACATTAGGTGGAAGAATCATCAGAAAGTTATTAATATTATTACGATGAAAACTAGAAGACTATTTCTTCTTAAAAAGAGACTGAGAAATATCAAGAAAGATTGGCGGAACTAATTTTTTGATGATCGTTTTTCCTGTCGATTTTTGGCTTGTCGTGGTCACAACTTCCTCTGGTTTTCTGCGAAAAACAGTAGTATGTAATCTTGATGAAGTCGAACTAGGTGTTAACCCTTGATCAATTTCTTCCTCTGGTCGTCCGTTGGAATAATAATACAGTGCTAAAGACTTACGAGTCATGTTGTCAGGACAAGTTAAAGGCTCTGGATGACCATGATAAGAGAAATCTGTGGTATTAAAAATGACACAACGGTTAAAAATGGGTAAGATTTTTTGCTCACATTGAGTAACGTCTCTATTCCACAGTTCAAAGTGTCCACCATACTCTTCCTTCCATTCTTTATTAAGATAAATAAGAACGTTTAGTCGACGGTCAACTTTAAGCTTTTTATGTCCATTAAAGTCAACATGAAGTTTAAGATAACCCCCTTTTTCTATTTGATGAAGTCCTCCACCTTTAAAATGAGGATCAGGGATAATACCCTCAATTCTAGTCAACTTTTCTAAAAAATCAATGAAAACTGAAGAGTTAAATTGGTAGAGAAGAAAACGAGTAAACTCTCCCATTTGCAGTTCTGAAGTAGAACCAAGTTTTTTCTCATTTGCTGCATCAAAAACTTTCCAATCAATAGATTTGGAATTCGGAAACTCTTCAAGCACTTTATCCAGAAAAGGTTCGGGTAAAAAATTATCAATGATCACATGGGGAACTGGAGTCGCCTGATCATAGGTCTGACTATATTCATCAGCCAGTCTCTCTAGATATTCCGGCTCTAACCAATAGTTAGTAAAATCCATAGTAATTGTCAATAGTGATTAAGTTTAACTAACATAAAAACCCTACTAAATATTATAATATTGCTTATACCAAGTGACAAACTTTTTTAGTCCATCTTCAAGAGGAGTCTGGGGACGGAAGTTAATATCTTTAGTCAAGTCATCAACGTCAGCATAAGTTATGGGAACATCTCCAGGTTGCATAGGTAAATAATTTTTAATAGAAGATTTTCCTAAACAGTTTTCAAGAATTTGGATAAATTTTCCTAATTCTACAGGCTGATTGTTACCAATATTATAAATTTTATAAGGAGCCTGAATATCACCTTCTGAAGCCTTGGGGATATGATTCATAACTCCAAGGATTCCTTGAACAATATCATCAATGTAAGTAAAATCTCTCTTCATTTTACCATAATTAAAGACGTTAATTGCTTGTTCTGCTAATATAGCCTTAGTAAACAAAAAGTATGCCATATCAGGACGGCCCCAGGGTCCATAAACAGTAAAAAATCGTAATCCTGTTGTGGGAATCTTATATAAATGACTATAGGTATGAGCCATTAATTCATTGGCTTTTTTAGTCGCAGCATATAAACTAATGGGATGATCAACATTATCATTGGTTGAAAAGGGGATTTTTTTGTTTTTCCCATAAACTGAACTCGAAGAAGCATACACTAAATGTTCAATGTTTCCATGACGACATCCTTCCAAGATATTCACAAAGCCAACTAAATTACTATCCACATAAGCGTAGGGATTTTCTAAAGAATAACGTACCCCTGCTTGAGCAGCTAGATGGATAACGTAATCAAAGTTATGTTGAGCAAATAACTCTAAAATTCCCTTCTGATCAGCAACATCTAATTGATAAAAACTAAATTCACTCTGAGTTTTTAATTGACTAAGACGTTCTTGTTTGAGGGTAACATCATAATAAGAATTCAAATTATCTAGGCCAACGACAGTATCCCCCCTTCTGAGAAGATGATGGCTTAGGTGAAAACCAATAAATCCAGCACAACCTGTAATTAAAACTTTAACCACTTACTTCTTAAATTAACCAGCTATTGTCATTATACTTGTTCACTGTCAATGCTAATCAACAAACTCTGATAATTCGCCAATTTTATAATTCCCCATTTTCAGTTCTTTCTATAGCTTTATAAAGAGCGGATTCAAACAAATCAGTTGCATCGTTCCAAGTATAATTTGTTGCTGTTTTATATGCCGCTTGAGACATTATTTGCCATTCATCGTCAGGTAATTGTACCATTTTTAGAATTGCTCCGGCCATATCTTCGGGATCTGCTAACTTTGCTAATAGACCACCCCCTTTTGATATAAGTTCAGGGGCAGCACCAACAGGAGTTCCAATGACAGGGGTTCGACAAGCCATGGCTTCGAGAATGGGTAACCCAAACCCTTCGTTGAGACTACCAAATAACCAGACATCGCAGGAACTATAAAGATCCTTAATAGTGGTTTGAACTGGTTGATAGACATAGTGTGTTCTTTCAGGTAGAGGCAAGGTTAATGAAGGTTCCTCCCGCCCAAAAGCAATGACTTGGAGTTCTGGAATTTTTTGACGTGCGATCTCTATGGCCTTGAATGTCAGATCACATCCTTTCCAATAAGCTGTTGAGTATAGTAGTCCTACTGTGGGAATAGATTGTTTCTGACGAGGTGGTGCATAAAATTGTTGAGGATCGACACTATTTGGAACCAGAGACACATGAGTATCTTCATACTCATTTTCCATTAAATCAACCAACCATTTAGCGATCGTAATTTTATGAAGGGGTAAACGATATGTGTTTTTAGCTCTTTCTTTTGGTATGTAGTCATGGACTTCATGATGTTGAATAAAATAGGCTTTAGCTCCTTTGCTTGGAGATAAATTGGCAACCCATTCAGCCGTCTCCCACCAAGTAGCAATCACTATATCAGCGTCGGGCAAATCCTCATCTGTTATGGGGGGTCCGTGGGACAAAACTTGACGAGGTACATCAAGATCATCAAAATGAGACACACCAATTATCTTGGTGGAAATCAACCCTTTTCCTTTGAGTAAAGACTTTATTTGTCTGCTTAAACTTGGCTGCGATTTTGAAGGACAAACCACAAACACCTCATGGCCTTTGTTTTGTAATTTATCAGCATAGATTGAGATAACACGATTTCCCCCGGAAAGCACCACCCAATTGCCAACAACAAATGTAATTTTCATTTCATTTAATCTCTAATTTGATCAATTGACCACTTTTGTTTTAATTTTCGCCACCAAGGTCCTAAGAGTGAGTTGCCAAAAGCTATTTTGATAGTTTTAATCAAGCCATAATTCGGTTTACCGTAAAAATTACCATAATACTTGCCCTGCCCATAAATTGGTTCTTCTTTATCTAGTCCAGCATTCATAAATCGTTGGATATCAATTCGCTTGAGATATTCTTCACGAGTTTTTTTCAGTTGTTCGCCGTGGACATTAGTATGAAATACTGTCCAATTTTCATCTTCTACTCTACATAAGGTGTATTGATTATATTTTTGAATATAATGCTCCAAAGCACTTTCAATCAAAAATCTTCCCGCTCCTTGGGAATTAAGTGGATTTTCCTCTTGAAATCCTGAGAGAATGTATGAACCAGCAAATTCATGAAGAGATTGTATAAATTTACTACGCTTCATTAATGAAAAATTCAGACTACACTTGTCACTAAAGTACCAACCTGGCCAAGCATCATGACTCACTGCTCTTCGATTAAATGAACCACCAACTGAAAAAACCTCTTCACGTTCGAGATATTGAAGAGCTTCTCCAAGCCAATTTTCATGACCTATTCTATAAGGCAAAGTATCAAACTTAAAAAATAGAAGATAGGGTTTACTGGCAATAGCTCCAGCCGTATATTCTTGAATATAACATCGTTTCTTGTCGTTATCTTCATGATAACCTTGAATGATTTGTAATTTATCTATTAAACCTTCTTGAAACAAAGACCAGTAAACCTTTTGGGTTTCAAGGTTACTACCTCCATCCACTATAACTACTTCACCGGGTTTACCACCTAAGAAGTTGAACCAATCCTGTAAAATATCTGCTAAAATTATGCTATCTCCATAGTTCGCAGCAACTAAAGAAACTTGCTCTAGGGAGTCCAGTAACAGTTTATTGTTCATAAATAAGTAGATCCTTATATGTATGTATCAAGAGTTCGATTTAAAAGTAGCGTTTATTGAGATAAATAGCATCTCCCTAATAATTGATTAATTATTGGTTCCAATGAGATAAATCTCTTCCTAAAAATTCTCCTAATTTCTGATTAGGTTCTTGGAAATACTCAACTAATTTTGCTCGGGTTTCGGGTAGCATCTTTTGGGGCAAATATTCCTTTTCCATCTGTTTCCTATAGGGTAAGTTACTAATTAATTTATCATAAGCTAGATCCCGTAATTCTTGGGGAAACAAGTCAGCGAAAGTCTTCATGCCTGGAATTTTCTTAATAGGTTGTGTCATTCGAGAACGAAGAAACCACTCAGCATGAGTTTTGGCTTGGTTAGAGGCAATTATTTCGTCTTCGACTACATTGACAGAACGATCAACTCCAATGAATTCGTAAATTTTATCTAAAGTTGTTTTCGGATCTTTTATCAAGTCTTCCATTAGCAAAAATAAGAAAGATTCTTCTGGAAAAAATCGAAGATAAAGTTCAATCTGTTTCAAATAATTTCCAGTTTCAATAATATATTTATTATATTTAACACTTTCTTCAAACGTTTCTTCTATTTTCAAGCATCTTTTATTACGTTGATCACTCTTTATATTTTGTACGTACTGAGAGTAAGCACGATCAACTGGATTTCTCATAATATAAAGCAGTTTAATATTAGGAAGATGTTTTGCAATGCGTTCGGAAGATTGAGGATATTGAGGCCAATGAGTTTGACAGGGGGATGCTTCTCCACAAATTTGCTGCAAAGTTGCTTGTTCAAAATGCGAAGCATACCACTCTATTCCCTTGACATAATTATCATCACGGGAAAAAAAAGCTAAGCTTTTAGGTGTAGTCATGTAAATTTCAGGATGTTTACAAAGATAGTCATACAAAGTTGTTGTTCCTGACTTAGAAGCTCCTATGATTAAAAATTCTGGTAGACGCATCATTTACCTCCAAATATAAAATTTAATTAGCGAAACATCTTATTCAAGTTTATCCTTTTTGCAGAAGATTGGCTAGAGAAAATCCAAATCCACTCCAAAAACGAATCCCAGAAAATATCATGATTAAACCAACCAAAATTAGTGTTAGTTGAAGGTCTTGGAACAAAACGAGAAGTTTATTTTTATATAAACCATAATTAATGATACAGTAATTAGGCAAATCATTAAGCATGATAACTATAATAATTCCCACTATTCCTGCCAATCTGAACCCAATTGGCAGGAATAGTATCATATAAATTCCTTTTGAAACTGTTGCAAAAGTTACATACATTGGTTTGCCTAAAGCCATTAAAGATGGACCAATTGTTAAGTATAAAATTAATGGCCATAGCCCTACCGTAAGCAATGGTAACATCCAAGATGCCTCAGCATATCTTGAATCATACAATGTCAAAATCAACACATCTCCAAAACTAAATAGAATTGCCACACCCAATGCTGCAATCATAAGAATAACTCGACGAGCAGCCATAATTTTAGCCTTTAACTGCTGACGAGGTAATTCAGTGTTTTGAGAAATTACAGGGAAAATAACTTTTCCCGATACTGATTGAAGAATACTTCTTGGTATTTCAGCAAAGGTTACGGCAATTGTGTAAATCCCTAATAGTTCAAAAGAAAAAAGTTTTGCTAATATCAATCTATCTGCACGGGAAGCTATAAAAGCAGCTATAGTTGAGAAAAATATCCAACGACCAAAAGATAGAAGTTCTTCTAACGACTCTTTCTCCCAAGTAAAACGGTTTTGAATCTCTGGCTCTAAACGGTGACTCCATAGACTTTTTACTAAGCCTCCTAATAAAGAGCCGCCCACTAATGGCCAAATAGTGCGTTGAAAATATGCCCAGATCATCATGACAGTCAAAGAAATTACTTGACAAACCATCTCAAATCTAGTCAACTTACCGATTTCCATTTTTCGATTTAGAGTAACTAAGGCTGTAGAGCTAAATCCTGCTGTTACCGTTGTCAAACCCACAATAGGAAGAAGCCAAAGGAGTTGAATCTCTCCATAAAGACTAGCAACTGGCCAAGCAATAACACAGCAAGCTATCCATAAACCAAATCCTCTTATAGCCTGTAGCGTCCAAGCTGTATTGATGAAAATAGGATCATCTCCTCGGGGACTTCTAATGATACTTGGTTGAATACCAACATCTGAAAACATTTGTAGTCCTTGCAGAAATGTATTAATTAATGACATCAGGCCAAATAATTCAGGAACTAATAGACGAGTCAGAATGATATTTCCACCAAGCCGTAATACTTGACTTCCGCCATAACCAACAACAGTCCAGATAGTACCAGAAATCGCTTTTTTCTTAATTGATGACATAATTTTTAAGTTTTTTCCATATTGAGGTTACATAATTTTCTCTTTCAGATGAACCATTCAATGAATCTGGAATTTTGGACTTTTATTTTCAATATCAAATTATAACACCCCGTGGCTTTTTTTAAATTCACACTTTCTTGACATTGTTTTCGTAGTTTGTAAATAGTGTTTTCACGAGATTTAAAACATCGGATGCAATCAGCCATTCTTTCGTTTATGACTTTTAAAAATCAGTATATTTACTAATGAAGAATTCCACTACTAAGCAGGGTAAGTGTAAGGGAAAAATACCGAAGATTCCTGAGAAAGTTCCTCCATCAGTTCGGGAACTTTTAGACAGTAAGTCTATTTGTGATGATACTGATATGGAAACCCACACCCATGCTTCTTTTTTGGATCTCGTTCCCCATAGTAATGCTACGCATATTGCTGTTAATAGTGGAAGTTGGTTTGATCCAAATACTTGGCAAGATGGAATTATTCCTAATAGAAATGCTGATGTAGTAATTGCTCAAGGAGTAAATATTTTCTACGATCAAGAAAGTAATTTGAGAATTCATACTATTAGAGTAGATGGAAGTTTATCATTTTTACAAAATACAAATACGCAGCTTATTGTTGATTATATTGCAGTTTCTGATACAGGGACTTTAGAAATGGGAACAGAGCTTAACCCCATTCAAGCTCAAGCTAATATCATTTTTGCTTCCGTTGACCCTAATAATCCTGAGATTGATACCAATTGGGACCCTCATCAATTAAGTCGTGGGTTAGTCGCAGGAGATGGAGCAAAAGTTAGCATTTTTGGAGAAGAAAAAACCTCTTATGTTACCCTTGCTGATAATCATTTAGCTGGGGCAACAGAACTCACTTTTTCTGAACCAGTTCCTACTAATTGGGCAGTTGGAGATCAAATTGTTTTGACAGGAACCGCATGGGATAAGAATGGTTCTCATGATGATAACAGTGTGACTCAAGATGAAGTTTTAACCATTGAATCAATTAATGACAATACCATTACATTTCGCCACAATGATGTTAACGGAAATGCCTTAAGATTTGATCATACCGCTCCTGAAGGATTTGACTTAGATATTTATGTTGCTAATTTAACTAGAAATGTGGTCTTTCAATCAGAAGGGGGCAATGATGTTCCTCCTTCTCAACGGGGACACACCATGTTTATGGACCACGATACAAAGATTTATAATGCCGGTTTTTATGGGTTAGGACGAACCAATAAAGATGTTATTCTTGATGATCCTCAATTTGATAGTGAAGGTAACTTAATTCCAGGAACGGGAACCAATCCTAAAGCCCGTTATTCTATTCATTTTCATGAAATTCTCCACAATAACGATCCGAATGATCTAGATACGGCTCAGGTTAATGGTAATGCCATTTGGAACACCCCTGGATGGGCATTAAGTGTCCATAGTAGTCGAGTCGATGTTACTAATAATGTTTCCTTTGATGCCGTTGGCGCTCATTTTGCCACCGAAGATGGGGATGAGCAAGCCACATTCCGAGGCAATATTGCCATTAAAGCTGTCGGTGCGGTTACCGATGCTCCTGCCGATCTTCTGCAACCAAAAGGGCCCAGAGGAGACCAAAAAGATTTTGGGGTGAGAGGTATGGGATTTTGGTTAGAAACCCCTTATTCTGTGGTTAATGGCTTTGAAGATAACATTGTTACTGGGACAAAAGACTCTGGTATTTTTGTTTACGGACACAATGATGTTCATGCTCAACCCGTTGTCTCTGTTTCCACTCTTCCTCAAGAACTGCAATGGATTGCCGGTGACGCTACTGAAATTAAGTCTTGGGCAGTTCCTCTAATTAATTTTCGTGGCAACAAAGTCTATAATGCTGAAGGGGGTATTGAACTTAGGGGGGTTACTAGAGATGATTCGGGAAAGGATTTCTTTGATATAAGTCACACAGAGCAGAATGTTGTAGAAGACTTTACCATCTGGGGAGTAAGACGACATGGAGTTGATATTCAATATGCCAGCCACATTACAGTAAAAGATAGTCTAATTGTTGGTAATCCTGACAATCCTATTACAAGAAATCATATCTACTCCAATCATATAACAACTGAAGGAACTGGCATTAATTCAGATAAAAATGCACGTTCTATTGTAATAGAAAATAACCATGTTGAAGGTTTTGAGATTGCTGCAACCATTGCTCAAACTGCGAGCCAAGGATATAACATTGAAGCTCCCTTTACTCAAAGTCGTTTAATCGGGGGAATTTTTCAAAATAATTTATATAATCTTTATCCTGCTTCAGGTCGAACTGATAATCCATCTACTGCCGATCAAACGAATCCCTTTAACAATAATTCATCTATAAGCCCTTACTTTAAAATTGAGGGGAATCCAATTTTTGAGATTCCAGTTAATGACCAGGCTCCAGTAGCCGATTTTACCACGACTCCTTCTGGTGGTTTAGCGGTAAATTTTGATGCGAGTCAATCCTTCGATTCCGACTACATTCCTGAATGGACTGATTCAGTGAATCATCAATATACAGCAGGGGATAATACCATTGCCTCTTTTGCTTGGGATTTTGATAATGATGGTGTTATTGATGATTTTGGTCGCTATGCAACTCATATTTATGACAAAGCGGGTATTTATTCGGTTAACTTGACGGTTACGGATATTCAAGGCAATACAGCAACAGTGACAGAAGAAGTTAATGTTACAGCTAATCCTTTTTCTAATATCGTTGCAGGAGGTGATTTTGGGCCAAACAGTTCAGACTTTAAGCAAACTTGGGTGAATGTCTCCTTTTTTCGTTCGTTTTCAGATAACACTTGGTTTCATCATAAAGACAGCAATCGTTGGACAAAAGATACCAATAATGGTTGGGTATCGGCCGATTCATCAGGAGCATCTGGACTGATTAATGTCATTGATGATCGATCGGTAACTCGTGGTTTGCAAAATATTAGCTTTGATGCCACTAATCTTGGTTCTAATAATACATTGAAACTAGAAGTTTACGGAATTAATGGTGTTTTTGATTGGAGTGTTTGGGGTGGAAAACCCGTATCTAGCAGTAATACTGTGCCTTTTGAAGCGGTTAAACTGTTAGATACAGGAAACATTGCTAATAATCAATTTGATTGGACAAAATTGGAGTGGAATAATGTTGATTTCGGTAGTGGTTATCAAACCATTGCATTACGATTTACCACTGCGGGGGTAGAAGATAGTCATGGTGAATTTCAGGCCATTGATAATGTTTTTATTGGTAACTTATCCAATTCTTCAAATGATACTAATACGCCTCCTACAGCTTTAGATGACAGTATTACAATCAATGAAGATCAATCTGTTATTATCGATGTTTTAAGCAATGATAGCGATATTGATGGCGATTTTATTTTTATCAGCAATGTTACGCAATCAACTCATGGAACTATTACTGATAATGGAGATGGTACTTTAACTTATATTCCTCATCCTAACTTTAATGGGAATGATAGTTTCTCCTATACAATCTCTGATCTACACGGAGGAAGTGACAGTGCAACTGTTGACATACAAATCAACCCAATTAATGATAGTCCTACGGCCATTAATGATACTGCTACTACTTCAGAAAATCAATCAATTATTATCAATGTTTTAAACAATGATAGTGATATTGATGGCGATTCCATCAGTGTGCAAAACTTAACTCAACCGAGTTCTGGTCTCATTAATCAGAATAGTGACGGAACCTTAACTTATACCCCTGAAGCTAATTTTGTTGG
>JASJDN010000123.1 GCA_030065205.1 Crocosphaera sp. | reverse complement strand
CCCTCACACTTTAATACAGTCAGCTTGAAATTATGTCTTGCAACCCCGAACGTCAGTTCATATGTTTTCCCACTAATCCCTAGCGGGGTTCCAAGCCATAATTTTTTATGGGACAAGAGATGTGCGGAATGTGGGTTCTAAGTTCCAAAGGCGAACCTTTCCATCTTCACCAGAACTAGCTAACAATTGACCTTTTGGACTAAACGCAACATTCCAGATACGTTGAGTTAGTTGATTTTCAGATGATTGTACCTGCCATGATTTTAAAAGTTTTCCTTGTAAATTCCAGAGTTTGATGGTGCCGTCTTCTCCTGCACTGGCAATCATTTGCCCATGAGAATCATTAGGACTGACAATACTCCTAACGATAACACTGCTATCTCCTTTCAGACGATTGGCTTCTTTGACACGATAAACAGCCCATTGCAGAGTTCCTTGGATCTCTTCTTCGATGGTATCGGTTGACCTGAATAGCTTAAATAAGGGAAATTTGACCAGTGGATGTTCTAAGGCTTTTCCTGCTTGTAAACTCTGAATCATGCCATCTAAGGAATTGTTTAACCGTAAACTATTTTCAGCAGAATTTCGAGAGGCGATCGCTCCTTCAATTAAGGTATTTCTCTGTCCAATCAAAGAAAATATCAAACCTGCGCTTAACCCTAGCATCACTATGATAGCGACTGTCCAATTTCGACGAGTATTAAATGTTTTTCTGTCAATACTACGACAGACAAACTCCGTTTCTACTAGATTAAACCAATTATCATCGGATTTTGATATATTTTTCAGTAAATCAAGGCGAGGGTTGGTATGCCAAAGAAAAACAGGCTTTTGCTGAGTTTCCCAGTCCAGCGCAGCCGGGGTTAACCGTCGTTGCAAAATTAAGGTTTCTTCTGCTTCTTTCTTCCAAGTCAGTAACTTCTCCCAACCGGTGACTAACGCATCGTGGGCCGGTTCCACATACTCCCCTCTTTCATCTTGATCGCTAATTAATAACCTCACCCCATCAAAACGCTGGATAAATTGTTTAACTCGTCCATATTCCGGTTCAGGATACACTAATTCTTTTTGATACACCCGTCGTCGGGCTAATTCTCCCCCAATAGCAACCATTCGCAACATGACATGACGGATAGTGGTTTCATAAGCAGCATCTTCTCTAACTAACGCATTATATTCTTCATCGGCCCGACGGGTTAAGGACTTGATGACACCCCCTAACTGATCATAATCTTGCCAAGTAATCACCCTATCTACTGTATCCCCTGTTTTTTCCCCTTCTAAGTAACGATGGGCTAATTTTAGATATAATTCACTCAACGCAAAAGATAACAAGGGTAAAGCCCCTGGCATATCCGCTACTTCATCGATTAAACGATCAACTAGATAGCCTCTGTCTTCCAAAGATTGAAAATACACCACTTTCGCCGATGCGGGTTCTTCTATCACTTCCCGTAAGTCATTACGAGTCATCGCAGGAACAATAAACCGTCCCTCTTGCCAATAATCTTTTAACTGTGTATCACTAAACTGGGATTCAAAATCCGATCGCAGTGTGACCACTATTTTTAATTGCTCTCCATAGGTTTGAATCAGATTAGCTAATATGTCTAAAAATTGTTCTTTTTCTTTCTCATCCCGACAGAGAGTAATTAATTCTTCTAATTGATCAATTACCAATAATACTCTTGCTTTCTCTAAGGTTTTGAAGTTATCTTCCAATTCCTTAATTAAACGATTTAAACGACTGACAGGAGTTTCTCCAGGACGAATGGGAGTCAAGGTTTTCCAGTCATGTAATGGGTCTAAATAACCCATTAATCCGGCTTTGACTAAACTAGATTTTCCGGAACCAGATGCACCGAGAACAACGGTTAAAGAATGTTGGGGATGACTAATAAACTGATAAAGTTGCTTAATTAAAGCATTTCTACCAAAAAATAGATGACTATGTTTCTTTTCGTAGGATTTTAATCCCCGATAAGGGTTATTTTCTTCGATATCATCCAAAGAAGGGGCCGATGGCAAATTTAAAGGATGACCAGGAATCAGAAAAATAAACTCCCCTTTATCGTGTTTGTTTAAACTCCAAATTTGAGGAGTTTGACGGTGTTTTATGGCATTGGTGGGAATTTCTACGGAATCTCTTAAATATAGATATAATTCTGTTGCTGTAATTATGCCATCGCCGGCGGGTTTTCCGTTTTGGGATGGGGGATAAATGTCTGCTTTTCCCCGTAATGCTTCCATTAACGCTGTAGCAAAGGGAGAATGATTGCTTTTGTTTTTAGCCGTTCCGCGATCGTTTTTTAGGTCAAGGTTATCTAAGGCAAATTGATCATAACCGGCTGAGGTGATGATTTGCCAGGCAGCATCTTGTATAAAGCGGTCATACCGTTCTTTATGGATAGTTTTGGGGATATGAATAAAGCGACGGGTACTGGACCAACGAAACGCACCAGCAAAACAACAGTCTAAGATAACGAAACAATGACGACAAGCAAGCTTGCTTAAAGCTGTTTCTACGGTTTGCATGGGAAGATAAGTAGAAACTTCCCCTAATTTGCTGTCTTGAGGGATTAAATAGCCTTGGGGTCCTTCATCCCCAGTGAGAGCAATTCCATGACCGGCAAAGTAGAAAATAAGGCGACTGGAGGGGGTGTGAATTAAGTTAGGTAGGTCAATGTTTAATAATTGTTCTAGTTGTTGTTTTGTGCCTTGATTATCGATAATAGAATGGATTTTATAGTGATAATTTTCTGCTAAAATTTTTGCGATCGCTTCTGCATCTGGTTTAGCGGTTCCTAATGGGGGAATACCATTTTGATAGTTATTTATTCCAATGACAACGGCAATATTTTGTTTAAATTGATGTTTCGACATTTAACTGTTTTCTCCAATAAAATTAAGCTAATTTCATATTGGCAAAATGTTCTCTCGTTAGTCAGTGGATGAAAATTTAAGTTGTGAGAAAATGACCAAGAGGATTTAACAGTGTTAAATCCCTACAAAAGCTTATTTGTAGGGACATAATATTATTATGTCCTCATTCATAAAGTTTGACATGATTAAAATCATTAAAACGGTCAGGTGGGCAAATAAGAGACTTGTCTCAACGATTGATAGAGTAAAAGTTTTTGCCTACCCTACATTAATTGAAAGTATAACGCAACTCAAATTAGTATAACTCTTAATTAGATATTTCTTAATAATTAATCTTGGATTTATCTATTTTTCTTCATAAAAATTTGTATTTGTTTCGTTGTCCAGTCTGCATTAGAGTTAGGTTTACATCTAATACTACGAGTTATTTTAGGAGGTTTATTAAAGTCTGCACCAATAATTGATAATAGATTATTTAAAGGATTCACTGTTATCTCTTCTCCTCTTGTTACTCCTCTTGTTGTTAATTGTTCTTTTTTATTTTCTAACTCAAGGTCTAAATTTTCTTTAGTTTGTTGTTCTTCATCAAGAGATGGTAAAGTTAACCATTTAAAATTAGTTAATCCTGTAACGGCAACTACTTTCAATGTTTCCTTTGCTTGCTCATAATGATCTCCTTCGGGTGTTTCAAATTGCAAGTTATCCAGTTCTTTAGTTTCTCCACTACATATTGACAATGGTGAGTTACGACTCAGGTAAAAACTTATGATGTTTTCATCAAAATTAATCCTGCGCCTAACCCACGCTATGATCTTATACAGTAGGGTTATTCAAATATCTCCGACTAAGATTACGCTGATTTTGACACACCATTCACTCGACAGCGATGTAACTGTTGTATGAGTTCATCTCTTCCTGTGATTCCTTCAATGCGATGAATGATTCTCCCCTCATGAAAGAGGATTAAAGTGGGTAAATTTTTTAGGCGGTAAGTGTTAGCTAATTGAAAATTTTGATCAGCATTAATACTCACAACATCTAAACTACCATCCCATTCCCTTTCAATTTTAGTCAGGAAGGGATTAATCAAGAGACATAACCCACACCAAGGGGCCCAGAAGTTGACAAGGACGGGGTTAGGGGATTCTAGAACAACGTGGGAAAAGTTTTGATTGTTAACAGACAACATCATCAATTTAGTTGTGTTTATCTTCTTTTTATAAAATACTTTGAACTATGTTATATCCATTTGGCTGATTCTGACAAAGAAATTTTTGGTACGGGGATCACGAAGATCAACTTGACTTGTCATTGATAATAGCTTAGGGATCACAGTATTATTGAGGAAAGTTAGGTCGTGTTTTGATTATAGCGGCAAATAAATCGTTAGTCTTTAGTTGTACAAATTTTTTTAGTAATCATTTCGCCTGCTAATTGATGGCCTGACTCATTCCAGTGACCACTTCCCATGACTGTATTATCAAACCCGTGCAGAAAAATGTTATTCTTATCGGCGTAAGCTTGAAAGGAAGGGGCCAAGGTTAGCACTTTAAATCCTTGTTGTTTTCCTAAATTTACAACGCGTTTATCTGGATAAAAAGGATCTTTGACTGCTGCTTGTTCAAAATATTGTTCTCGATAAGCAGCGTCAGGATAAACTTGAGCCGGATTACTTAATGTTACCACTAATAACTCAGAATTAATTGATTTTGTTTCTTGTTGAATTACTTTAATTAATTCTTCTGTAATATTCCATGCTTCTTGCCAGTTAGGATCATTGTTTTTATACAGTTCTGGGGTAAAATCCAGATATTGAAGTACATTTTCACTGTTAGTTCCGGTTTCAGTTCCTAATAATTGACGGCGTTTTTTCATGGCGACTCTTGTTTCATTCAGTAATTGCAAAATACGAGAATTATTAATGGTATAAAAGATAGCTTTTCGGGTAAAACTATCACGCCATTGATAGGTTTCTGTTTCTTTAAAAGATAAATCAAAGACATATTCATCCCCTTGTTTAATCAAAAAGGGACTAAATCTATCATCAGGACTTAAAGTTTTTGAATTGTTGATGATATCATTTCCTGTAAATACTGCTAAGACAACTAAATCAGGAGAATATTGACTCACATGATGTTTTAACGTCATATATTCTTGTGCTGTACCATAGTCACCTACCCCAAAGTTAATAACTTCAATCTTTTTATTTTCAAACCTTTGACATTGGGGTAATTCATTTTCCATTAATGACCAAAATGTATCCTCTGCATTCACTTGTATTGCTTCAGCGAATGAGTCACCGATAACAGCAATTCTAAAGGTATTATCAGGCTTTTCTTTACTATAATTTTTGTCTCGTAATCCATCTTTATTGACCGCTACCCAACCCTTTCCTTCATGTTTCCACCCTCCTGATACCCCTGGTATTAAAGCATGACCACGATGGGGATCAGCTTGATAAAAACTTGGGTAAGCAATCCCCATAATTCTTAGGGCAATTTCTCCAATCATTAAAGCAAAAATTGCCCCTCCTATTCCTAATAAAAGATTCCCACTGAGTTGTTTTAACTGTTTCAAGTTAGCCATGATTTTGAAGTTTATTTATTGTAATAAAGATTGTTCGCTTTCACTATCAAAGAGATGAATTTTCTCTTTATTTAAAGATAACCATAATGTTTCCCCTATTTTAACTGACTGATCTCCTTGAAGACGAACGATAATTGGAGAAGGTATCTCATCTAATGTTTCTGTGAATAAATAGATTTCATTACCCAGATTTTCTACTAAATTAACTTTGACTTGTAAATTTTCTGTACTATAAGTTCCTATTGTAATATGTTCAGGACGAATGCCCAAAATAGCTGAATTTTGATTCTGTTCTTTTAAATAAGGTTTCCATTCAGAAGGAATAATAAAACTAAATTTACGGTGCGTAATTTGTAAAGGATATTCAATTTTTACAGGCAAAAAGTTCATTGATGGCGTTCCAATAAAGCCTGCAACAAAACAATTAGCAGGATGATGATACAATTCTAAAGGAGAAGCAACTTGTTGAATTTTTCCTTGATTCATAACAGCAATGCGCTCACCCATTGTCATTGCTTCTACTTGATCATGAGTAACGTAAATCGTTGTAATACCGAGTGTTTGCTGTAATTGAACAATTTGAGAACGAGTTTCCGCCCGTAAAGCTGCATCTAAATTGGACATCGGTTCATCCATCAAAAAAACTTGAGGATTTCTTGCGATCGCTCTTCCTAAAGCAACCCTTTGTTTTTGTCCCCCTGATAAATCTTTGGGTAAACGATACAATAAAGCATCTAATTGTAATAATTTAGCGACTTCTTGTACTTTTTGATTAATGCTTATTTCTGTTGCTGAATGATAACGAAATTGCTTAGGAAATGCCTTAGTTAACCCCATTAAACCTTTATCCAATCCTGCCGGGAAAGAGGACTGATTTTCCTCTTTTATTCCTTGGTTCATGCGACGTAAACCAAAGGCAATATTATCATAAACATTGAGATGGGGATAAAGGGCGTAATTTTGGAATACCATAGCAATATCCCGTTGTTTTGGGGGTAAATACGTGACATTTTCTTCCCCTACAAAAATGTCTCCCGATGTGGTTGTTTCGAGTCCTGCAAGTAGACGTAAAAGGGTACTTTTTCCGCAACCCGAAGGGCCCACCAAAACCATAAATTCCCCGTCTTGAATGTCTAGGTCAATCTGTTGTAAAACCTTGACCTCATCTCCCTTTGACTTCCCCCCGCGTTGGGGAAAACTTTTGTTGATACCCTTTAAAGTAACTTTGGCCACGTTAATACACTAGAATTGTTTGTTTGATATTGTACAGTTTGATTAAGATAAGAAAAAATATATCAAGAAATGTAAGGATTTTCATGGCGGATCAACTTATACGTGCAACAGCAGCAGATGGGGGTATTCGGGCAGTTAGTCTAATTTCTACCCGACTTACAGAAGAAGCAAGACAACGACATCAACTGTCTTACGTCGCTACTGCAGCCTTGGGAAGAACCATGTCAGCCGGTTTATTACTGGCATCTAGCATGAAAAAAGAAGGGTCCCGTGTCAACATCCGTGTGAAAGGAAATGGCCCATTAGGAGGCTTATTAGTGGATGCAGGGTTAGACGGAACCGTAAGAGGTTATGTTGCCAACCCTAGCATTGAACTTCCTCCCAACCCCGTTGGTAAGTTAGATGTGGGGGGTGCCGTTGGCCATGAGGGGTTTCTGTATGTAGTGCGAGATTTGGGTTATGGTTATCCTTATTCGAGTACGGTAGAGTTAATGTCAGGGGAAATAGGGGACGATGTGACCCATTATTTAGTCACCTCTGAACAAACCCCCTCAGCGTTGTTATTAGGGGTGTTTGTGGGGGCGCAAGGGGTTACTGCAGCCGGTGGTTTACTGTTGCAGGTGATGCCTAAAGCAGCCAGAGATGAGGCGTTAGTGGCTACCTTAGAATCTCGTATTGGTAAGCTTTCAGGGTTTACCCCGTTATTACGGGCAGGGAAGACATTACCAGATATTTTGGAGGAATTATTAGGCGATTTGGGTTTAGTTATTTTCCCTGAAGTTCAAATGTTACGGTTTGACTGTCGTTGCTCTTTTAGTCGGGTTCTCGGGGCTTTAAAACTGTTGGGAGAAGCGGAATTAAAAGATATGATTGAAAAGGACGATGGGGCTGAAGCGACTTGTGAATTCTGTGGAGAAGTTTATCAGGCCGATAGTCATCAATTAGCCCAATTAATCGAAGATTTACGGACAGAATCGGTGTAAATTCCAGCCATCATTAATTGAGCATCCAGTTTAAGAAATTGCTGGTTGATAAAACAATTTTTAACCCTTCTCATTCCTGAGAAGGGTTTTTTGCAGACTTAAGGAAAAGCAACGGCGTGTAATTCAGTGGTAACAATAGAGACATACTCTTCATTTCCTAGTGCATTATTGTTAAGTCTTCCTTTCGCAATGGCACTTTTGATGAGAGTTTCTGCATCAATTTTATCTGCTGCAACGGCATGAATAAAGCCAGCATGACTAGGAATTCCCAAATCAGAAAAATAGCCTTGATAGGCAAGTTGAACTAACGTGGTTGCTAATAAGGTTGTGGTAGCTTGTTGACCATAATTGGTAACAGCTGCCACTTCTTCTGAAGCCATTACAGGAGTGGTAACACTAGCTAATAAAGCAGAGGATAAACCAGCAAAGATGAGATGTTTCATCATAATTTTTAGGAAAGATAAGTTGTCTTTACAGTTAGAAATATAATCACTATTCTGAGCGATTAAACCCTAACGAATGTCATAAGTGTTCTACCTGAATAAAACCTAAATACAATTAAGGTTTTATCTGTTGATGAAATTATTATAAAACTATGATTTATTTATTATCTTCCTCTAGTTAGTTCATTCTATTAGGTGAGTTGAACAGATTAAAAATACCCAAATTAACGAAAAATAAATATTTTTGATGATTTAATAAATAATGTTACTAAAGATAAATAAGGTGCATTAATCAAAGATAATGCACCCGAAAAAAAATTATCGCCTTAAACTAAGCAAAACGACGACGTAATAAAGGTTGAATGGTAAACAATATTAACGCATCAAATCCGAGCAATAATAATAAAACCCCAAGAAAATTAATCTCACTCCAAGGCGTTTCTAAGACAACACTGCCCAAAGACCATTGTCCATTGAGATAAATATAGCGGATAGGTTCAATGGCATAGGTTAAAGGGTTTAAACTGGCCACGATTTTTAACCATCCTGCCATGAAGGATAAAGGCGCAAGGGCGGTACTGGCGAAGAGTAAGGGTAAATTGGTCACAAAAATGACTGCAATCAGTTCAATGTGACCCGGTAAAGCAAAGGCTAACCCTAAACTGAGTCCTGTTACCCCAGCAACGATCAAAAAGACAATTAAAGCGATCGCCCCTAAACCGGCTAAACTCGGTAAACCAGCCCCCAATATGGCACTTGCAGCTACAATAACGGCGGTTTGGATGAAACTCAGAGTAATAATATATAAAGTAGAGGCAGCCACAATAGAATAGCGAGAAGCCAATGGTGCAACCAATAAACGGTTCAGAAAGCCAAATTCTCGGTCGAACATCACCGGCAATCCTGCATTTAATGCCCCAGAGAAAGCCGTAAAAACAATAATACCGGGGGAGAGAAACTTAGCATAGTTGAGATCCTCGCCGAATAACCCTTGAGGGGCGTTATAAAATAAAGCCCCAAACAAGATTAACCACATAAACGGCTGAATAATCCCCGCCATCAAGGTTGAGGGACGGCGTTTTAATTGGATAAAGAGACGCTTGGTCATGGCCAAGGTTTCTTGAGAAAAGTCTGAGAACCAGTTCCCCTCTGGTTGGATATCACTGATAACATTAGGGGCTAAACTGTTCTTGCTTGGGGATGGTGTAATGGTTTGACTCATATTATTGATTGATCTATTCTGTGAGGTTATTTTTATCTTAGGATAAGTGCCTAACTCATCTGTTGTTTTTTCTCTTTTTTGAGATCCCGACGACCGGCGGCGGCTAATTCTGCATCCATCAGGGTTTGTCCGGTTGCGGCTAAGTAGACATCATCGAGACTAGGACGAGATTGAGCTAAGCTAAAGATAGGTAAACTAGCTTGTTCCAATGTTTGCTCAATTTTACTCAACGAATTACTCCCACTGGTAACAATTAAATTGAGAGAGTTTCCTTGAGAGGGGTTAATAATAATTTCTTCCACAAAAGGCAGCGTTTCTAGGAGTTCTTTGGCTTTTTGTGCCTGGGTGTTGGCTGAAAACTCTTCGATTCTTAGGGTAACGCGATCGCCGCCTAACCGATCTTTGAGTTGGGAGGGGGTTCCTTGGGCGATCACTTCTCCTCGATCAATAATAGCCACGCGGTCGGCTAATGCGTCGATTTCTTCGAGGTAATGACTGGTAATAAGGACCGTTGTACCGGCTGCTTTGAGTTGTTTGAGGAAGTCCCAAACGATGAAACGACTTTCAATATCTAAGCCCACTGTTGGCTCATCTAAGACTAACACATCGGGTTGATGAAGCAGTCCGGCCGCTAAGTCGAGACGTTTGCGAATGCCGCCGGAGTAGGTTCCTGTTTTGCGATCGCTATATTCTTCTAGGTCTAATAAGCTCAATAACTGCTCAATTCTTCCTTTTGCTGCTTTTTTGGGCAAATGATACAAAGCTGCTTGTAATTCCAATAATTCTCGCCCAGTTAACATCTTATCCAAAGCAACTTCTTGGGCCACATAGCCTAAGCGGTTTCTCACGGTTTTAGGGTGATCCAGGGCTGAAACCCCTTTAACTTCAATTTTGCCCCCATCGGGCTTAGCTAGGGTGCATAAACAGCGAATGGTGGTGGTTTTTCCTGACCCATTCGGTCCTAAAAGCCCAAAAATTTCTCCTGTTTCGATGGTAAAGGTGATATTTTTCAAGGCTTCTACTGTCCCATAACTTTTTTTCAGGGAGTCAATGACAACAATAGGATTATTCATAAATCTGTCTTATTTTAGAGGATGCTTGATTTAACTTCTATTTTGTACGATTGTCTTTTACTATTTTAGGTATTTTGTCGGTTTAACATCTTCCTGTGACCTTAAACAAAGATTAAAAATCTGATGTTTACCGATACGTCGTTTAGGGTTTGGGTAGTTCACACGCGATGATTAGCAACAGCACCCAACAAAGGTAAATTGAGTGATTTGATTTCTTTGACTGCTTTGCTAAACAGCGATTGAGGGGTTTTTTTGATGGTAGCCACTAAAATCATGCCATCGATTTGTTTAGCGATAAATTTAATGTCAGAACTGAGGAAAAAGGGAGGGGTATCATAAATCACTAAATCGTAGGTTTTGGCTAATTCTTCGATGAGACTATTAAACTTAGGGGACCAAAGGTGTTTAACCGAAGGTGCTAGGGTTTCTCCCATGGGTAACACTGATAAATTATCGATATCTCGGACATTTTCAATAATAGCTTGGGGTGAGACTTGTCCTTGCAGAACATCAACGAGTCCTTTGTGATTAGAAACATTGAGTAAATTGTGGAGTTGAGGGTTAAAAAAGTTAGTATCCACTAGCAATACCTGTTGACCTTTTTTAGCAGCATTAATGGCTAGATTGACGGCTACGGTGGAACACCCATCTTGAGACTCCACGGACGATACCATCAGGGAACGAAGCTTATATCCTTGTTCTTGTAAATAGAGTTGTAAGTATAAATCATCAAATGCTTCGAGAAACCCCGATTCATTACTGGATAAAAATAAGTCTTCTTGGTGTGTTTGTTGGTAGTAACTATCATCTGAAACCGTTTCTATGATTTCCGGTTCTGTCTTGGATAAATTAGCTGAGGAGACGGTATCGGACAACGCCTCACGGTCATCTTTGGGAATTTTACCTAACAAGGGAATACCCAGAAGTTGAGAGATATCTTCAGCCGTGTAAAAAATATTTTGACGTTTTTCCCAAAGAAAGGCGATCGCAGCCCCCAAGAAAATCCCTGCCATGGCCCCTGCTAGGAGTTTCTTTTTGCGACTGGGGGGATAACCAATAGGACTCCCGTCTTCATCTAGAGGAATTTGGGGTTTAGAGATTAATTGCCAAGGTAATTCCTGGGCTGCTTCAACTTTGAGGGTTTCTCTTTGTAGCAGTAGTTTATTGAGGATTTGTTCGGTGAGTTGAATTTGACGTTCAAGATCGCTATATTCGTTAATGAGATTAGGATAGCGTTTAACCTGTGTTTCCAATTGTTGTTTAGTCGGTGCGATCGCGTCTAATTGAGCTTGTAGGCTTTTAATTTGATTACTGGTGTCTAGTAACTGTTGAATGAGTCCAAGACGAGTAGGATCTTGAAATTCTAGTGCATTAGAATTAGGGGATATGGATAATCCATTTGTGCTAATAATTTTTTGAGTGGTTTGATTGAGTAACGTTTCAATATTTTGTTTTTTATTTTGTAAGTCCTGAACTTGAGGGCTATTATCGGTAAAAGTGGCTGAGGCGATGGCGATTTCACTCTCTAATTGTTGTAGTTGAGACAACAGAGCAACCCGAGTGGGATCTTGGCTCAGGGTAGCTGCTGCAAACGCTTCATCGGGGGATAAGTTAAGTTGTTGTTGTAAGGAGTTGGCTATTTTTTTTTGAGCTTGGAGTTGAGTATTAAGGTTCAACTTTTGTTGTTCTAAGGTACTAATTTGAGTGAGAACTTCTTGATTTTTGGGTAGGGGATCAATTAATTCGTAGTTTTGTCTAAGTTCTTTTTGTCTCGCTTTTAGTTTTTGTAACCTCTCTTGCAATTCCGGCAGTTGTTCATCAATAAACTTTACCCCTGCTTTAATATTGGTTTCTCGATCTTCGGTGCTATATTCAAGAAACGTATCGGCTGCCGTTTCTAGAATCGTTTGTACTTCTTGGGGATCTTGTCCTGTATAGGAGACTTGAAATATTTTTGTGTCTGCTCCTCTTCCTTGTCCCACTTGAGCGCGAGTGACCTGGAGATTTTCTCGGACATCTTTCCAAATAGCAGGAACTTTGCGGATACGTTCTTGTTCCTGAACTGCCTGGGCAATTTTTAAGGTCATTCCTGGACTGGTGAGAAAAACAAGATTAGTCGGATAATCTAGGGCAAACAAATCGTCACGGGGAACCCCTTGGGTACGAGCGAGGGTGCTGGGGTTTGTTAATCTGGCACTAGCGGTGATAGGTTCAACCAATAAAAAGAAGTTTCCTGTGTAAGTATAGGGATCTTGGCTACTCCATAGCCAACCCCCTAAAGTGGTCAAACAGGCTAATCCACCAATTAACCAGGCTTTTCTAAGAAGTATTCGTGCATAAGGAAGGAAATTAAATCCTTTGCCCTCAGAGGACCCTCCCTCTTCGAGTTCTTCCACTGGTAAATCTGGTAATGATGTAGTCACAAATCACCTTAATCTTGAAACTAAATAATAATCTAATTCTAACATCCGATTTTGCAACGGGTTTTGTCGACTTTTAAGGGGATTTGACGGTTTTGATCACCGGCATCTGTTCGAGGGGAACGGTAAAGGTAACGGTAGAACCGAGACCTTCTCCCATGCTATAAAATTCTACTTGTCCCCCCATGGCTTCTACCAGCTTTTGAGAAATGGCTAACCCCAGTCCGGTTCCTCCATAGGCTTTGGTATGAGACCCATCCACTTGCACAAATTTTTCAAAGAGTTTGGCTTGTTTATCCAGAGATACCCCAATACCAGTATCTGTGACACTCACTTTCACTAAACCGGGAAATTCTTGATCCTGGTGTTTTATGTTCTTTTTAACCATCTCTGCATTGACGACAATACTTCCTTCATGGGTGAATTTAATGGCATTACTAACTAAATTGAGCATCACTTGTAATAATCGCTGATAATTACCATAAACTACGATAGGCGTTAAGGTACTGGGTAGTTTACTGCGAAACTCCAAATTTTTTCGGTGGGCTTGGGGTAAGCTAAAGTTATCCACCGCTTGGAATAATTCGGCGAGTTCGACAGACCCTAATTCGAGGTCCATTTTACCGGCTTCGATTTTGGCAATATCGAGAATATCGTTAATGAGATTGAGAAGGTGTAGGGCTGATTTATGCGCCTCTTCGAGAAATTCTTGTTGTTCTTGGGCATCGTCGGCCATGCCGTCTAAAATCAATTTGAGAAAGCCAATAATTCCATTAAGAGGGGTTCTTAATTCGTGGGTGGTACTGGCTAAAAAGTCACTTTTGAGACGGGATGCTTCTTCAGCCGCTAAGGTTGCTTGTTCGAGTTCTTGATACAGGGTAGCATGGGCAATGGCGGTGCCGACTTGGTCGGCTAATTCTTGAATTAATTCGATTTCTGCCGGACACCAATAGCGACTGCGATCGCATTGTTGTAAACAGATTAACCCATTGCGTTGATTTTGATAAAAGGTGGAAATAATTAAGACAGATTGGATTTGATGACAATCTTCGACTAAGTGTTCAAAGATGACGGGTTCGCGTTGACTCAAAGCTTGTTGCCACCAAGCTTCATTGTCTGGACTAAAACGATTGCCCAATTCTGAACTGCAACAAGGGACCCGATATTCTGCTTTAATATCCAAATACTCTTCATCGGGTCCAATGGCAACCATCAAGCAACGACTCACTTGTAGGGCTTCTCCTAAGCTGTCTACGGTTTGCTGCCAGATGGTTTCTAAGTTGAGGGTTCGTCGAATTTTTCTGGCAATTTTGGTCAGTAGTCTTTGATAGGGGTCGGGATGGGTGGGTAAGGCGGAGTTATTTACTAAACTAAGGTCGCTATCTTGTAGACGATGGCCCATCACTAGAACCGTGGTTGCTTGTCCCTGTTGCTTAAAGATAGGGGTGATCACCAATTCCAAGGGAAAGGATTGACCCTTATATTCAAATTGACAATAACATTGTTCGGGAATTCTTCGCTCTAACACCCGTCTGATTCTCTCATAATAAGCATCTGGAGATGCGGGTTTGAGGGTTTGTTCTGGAAAAAAGCCAATAATACCCTCGGGTTCAACCGCTAATTCTTCCCCTAAGTCTCCGTAAAATGATAAGTATTTTCCTGATCTATCTTGAATATAAATTAACTCGGCTTCCAAGGCTTGCCACAGGGCCGGGTTAGTTATGGCATTTGCTGACATTTCATGGGCGTGAATGTCGGGGTTCTGTAGGTTGATCAAGGAGTTCATGGGCCATTTTTAAAGATAGTAAGGGCTGGGAACGACATAACGTCCAACATTGAGACAAAAATCTTCTTCTCTCATCCTCAGCAATGTTGTTGATTGTCATCACCCGATACAGTTAATATGCCCCAAAACTGGATAAAACTATCAAGTTGATTGTTTTAATGAATGATAACTATTTTTTGTTAATATGTGTGAACTGTTAATCCAATATTTGTTTAAGATGTTATCTTCTTCTCAACAAGCACTTTATAACAAGATACAAGCCTTTTCTTTAGACCAATCTAATACTAAATATTCTTATACTCAGCGACTCATGGATGCAAATAATTGGAGTTTAGAGTACACAAAACGAGTCATAGAAGAATATAAAAAGTTTGTTTTTTTGGTAGTTATTTCTCCTGGTTCTCTGAGTCCTTCTAAGATCATTGATAAAGCTTGGCATCTTCATTTAATTTATACTGATTCTTACTGGAATCAATTTTGTCCTCGTATTCTTGGTTGTTCTTTACATCATGATCCCAGTCATGGTGGAGAAGAAGAATTAGAAAAGTATCACCACGATTATCAAAAAACTATTGCTATTTACCAAGACTGTTTTGGTTATTTTCCCCCTGATGATATTTGGTGTTATCAATAGAACAACAGACAACAAAATAGTTTAATCCCCAGAGTCACAACTTTTTTTAAAAATTTACGAAGACAAAAATCAATGATTGTTTCTTTACTCTTAATAACAGTTTTTGCCCTATCATCTACTGCTCAAGCTACAGCTAGTAATATTCAAAAAACAGGTATTTCTATTGAGCATATAGGATTTATTTATTTTTGGACTTCTATGTTTAGTTTATGGATGTCTATTTCTCTTGCGTTACAATTATCTCTCGAAACATCTCAAGGAACAAAAAACAGAAATCGTTATATTCCTGCTGCTATTATGTTTACTATATCGGTTTTAGGTATCTGCTTCATAAGATTTATGTCTATGACAGAAAATTGGACATTTTGGCCAATGCCTGCGACATTTATCTCATTAATAAGTACTTTGTGTTTCCTAGTTTCTGGATCATCAGAAGGTGGTGGAGGTGGCGGAAGTTCTGGCGGGTTTAGCTGTGGTGCGCCCTGTGGTGGTGCGCCCTGTGGTGGTGGTTGTTAATTATTGCCTCAGTTTTCTATGTCTTCAATGATATAATTTTCTAAGGCTATCATCGCTTTTAAAGAAGCTTGAGTTTTTCCTTCTTTTTTGGTTTGTCCTAGGGCTTCTGTTTCAATTAAAGTATTATCTAACCATTGAACTTGACAACAACAATGCCATTGTGTATCCATCTGCTCGTAAACATAAACTGGGTTTTTAAGTTTTAATCGTTGTAATGTTGTATGTAAATAGGCGATAGGATTATTAATAGCTTCTGGGGGAAGATTGGATACATCTAATTCTTCTTCAGTCACCACAGATGGGGTTTCTATTACCGTTGCTTTGGTTACATGATCCTCTAAATTCTTTTCATCAATTTTGGCAGGATCGTGTAAATTGTCTTCTAGTTTTCCCTGTAACCAATAGCGGTTAGCTTGATGTTTTGCCGTTTGTTTATTGGTGGCAATAGAGGGGTTTATGATCGTTTTTTCTTCAAATACTGTCCAGAAAGCAAATTTTCCTGAAGCGGTTTTTTTCTCAATATAATCTACTGTTGTTTGGCTAATACTAGACGCAATTTGTAGAATTTGTGTGGATAGGGCAGGTTGTTCTTCTAAAGAGTTTAATAATTCATCTTTAATTACAGTTTTATTATCTGAATTTTGATAATCTCCAAAAACTAAATAATAGAGATCAGACGGTTTTAGAGTACGATTTTCTAACCGTTGTTTCGCTTCAGATACTAACTTATCTAGTTTGGCAAATTTCAAACTATCTTTAAGGATCTGGGAAAATTCTTTATCTGATAGAGTTGGAATGGTGTCTTGTTGACTCAAAAGATTGACGGTTTTGACTAAACGCTGTTCTTTAAAATGTTCGTTACGCTTTTCTTTGACTTCTTGTTTTTTTTCGTTAATATATTGAGCGATCGCGTCTAATTCTTTTCCATCATAAGGGGAGGGTTTGCCCTCAACAAAAATGGCTTTGAGAATACGATGATTAATATAATCGGCTACCCGACGAATGGGAGAGGTAAAATGAGTATAAGCAGGAACACAAAGGGCAAAGTGACCAATAACAGCAGGGGAATAGATGGCAGGGTTTAACCAGCTTTGCAACTTCTGACGCACTAATTCCGGCATCCCTAAAGTGGTTAAGGTTTCAATTAAGAGTTTACTTTCAGGGGCAATGGCTGAGGCGGTATGATTACGGTATAAGATCGGTAATCGGTGTTCTTCTGCTAAACGGGCAACAGCCGTATTCGCTAACACCATAAATTCTTGAATAATCTGTTGCGAATGATATAAGGGGGGTTCAACTAATTTTCCCTCTTCGTCTAAAGTGACACCCCCAATGGTACTTTGTCCAAATGCCCCTCTATTTTGCCGTTTCCAAGCGAGTTTTTGCGCCCAGAGTTCACAATAGCGTAATACCTGAAACAAAGGCTGTGAGGGGTCTTTAAGGGTGTGATCTGCACTTTCGTAGGAAAATCGTTTGATGCTGGTTAGATGGGTGGATAAGAGTTGGGTTTGTTTAATATTAGCTGACTCGTCTAGGGTGATGCGAAGGGTAACGGTCCATCGGGGTTGATCTTCTAATAGGGATAGTTTGTCCTCCGATAACTCACGGGGAAACATGGGTTTATTCCCTGAAGCAAGATAGCGTGTTTCTACTCTTAATAATGCTTGTTCTTCCAGTTGGGACTTGATGGGAACTAACGCGGTAACATCGGCAATATGGACAGAAATCACCACCCCTGCTTGATTGGGTTCTATCCATAAGGCATCGTCGAGATCCTTTGACGTTTCACTATCAATGGTAAACCCTAAAACCGATTCCCTCTCACCAATGGTTAAGGGTTCTTGAAGAAGTTTCTCAATTTCACTGCGGGGAATGGGTAAGGGGGTCATATGAACTACCTACGCACGACGCTTTGCTTTGTGCGAGGTTTCTAACGTTTCAACTAAGCCACTTACCAAACAAGTGGGAAAAGCCTGCAAGATAGAGGTCGCTTATCCACGTCTAAAGACGCTAGTTCCTAACGCCTATCACAAATTTGTGTTTTTTGTTGGCAGGGATCTTATTTTTTCGACGTAATCCCACCTTACGGGTTTTCTCTCCGAATACTGCCACCAACTGCATTGTTTAGGGGTAGATAAGAGCTTTCACGGCATTACTGCACTATGGAGAAGGTTGTCATCCCTGGTAGCAAGCGGG
>JASJDN010000122.1 GCA_030065205.1 Crocosphaera sp. | reverse complement strand
TCTGCTCCCCCTGCTCCCCCTGCTCCCCCTGCTCCCCCAGTCTGCTCAAAGGGTCGAAAACTCCCCTAAAATTTTCACCTCTGGTTCGAGCAGTAAAGACCAATGAGACTGGACTTTTTCTTGAACATGATGAATGAGTCGAAAAATATCTTGTGCCTTAGCCTGACCGCAATTTAAGATGAAATTAGCATGACGGTGGGATACCTCTGCATCTCCCACGCGATAGCCTTTCAAACCTAACTGTTCAATCAACCAACCGGCTGCATAGGGACTAGGGTTACGGAAAACGCTGCCACAACTGGGTTTATCGTAGGGTTGAGAACTTTTGCGCTTCCAAAGGTTTTCTTGGGTTCTGGCGGTGACTTCTTCGCGACTAAACCCAGGTTGTAGTTGAAACGTAGCTTCTATTACCAATCGTTGTCCTCCCTGTAAAGCGGAGGTACGATAACTGTATTTTAAATCTTCTGGGGTTAAGGTTTCCACCTTCCCATCGGGAGACACCACCACTGCACTTACCAAACAGTCAGCCGCACATTGATTATGCGCCCCTGCATTCATCACCACCGCACCGCCAACGGTTCCAGGGATACCTACGGCCCATTCTAAGCCACGCCAGCCCCGTTTTGCTGCTTGCCACGCCACACTAACAATGGGCTGTCCGGCTGCCACCGTAATGCGTCCACTTTCTTCATCAAAGCGACGATGACGCAGATAACGGGTACTTAAGACCAAGCCATCAATACCGCGATCGCTGATTAATAGGTTTGATCCAGCCCCTAACAACATTAAGGGCATATCTTGGGTTTGGAACCATTCAAAGGTGGCTTGTAGCTGTTCCCAGTTTTTAGGGGCAGCATACCATTGAGCTTGTCCCCCCACTCGATAGGAGGTGTGGGGAGAAAGGGAAACATTGGGGTGAATTTTTCCTGTCGTTCCCGAGAGTTCAATGGGTTTAGAGGGGGGATAAAAAGCAGTGGTCATGGCAATTTGGACTCAATGAGGGTAATCTGAGAAAGACGACTAAAGGTTAGACTAATTGTTCCTAATTTTTGTCAAAAATTGAAGATAATTAGCTGTTTTGTGGTGTGTGATGCTGTTGGAATTTAGATCAGTGTTGCCATTATTACTAATGGTTTCATGATCAAAATGGTGAGTGATTGATAATTAAGAGAATTAAGCAGCTTGATATTGAGAAATAACTTGAGGAATAATCTGATTAAGATTTCCTGCTCCCAAAAACAGCACTAAGTCTCCTCGATGCAATAAATTTGGTAAAGCTTCATTTAAAGCATTGAGGGAGGGTTCATAAATGACTTGAGAATGATGATCTTCTACTGCTTGGGCTAAATCTTGACCACTAATGTTATGTAGGTTCACTTCTCCAGCACTGTAGATATCAGTCAAAATGACGAGATCAGCGTGGTTGAAACAAGCTGCAAATTCTTTTAAAAAGGTGGCGGTGCGACTGTAACGGTGGGGTTGAAAAATGGCCACAACACGGGAAATATTTTCCCCATCTACCTTAGAACGAGCAGCCGAGAGGGTAGCTTCGATTTCACTGGGATGATGGGCATAATCATCGATAAAGGTAATACCCTGACAATGGCCCCGTTGTTCAAACCGTCGTTTTGCCCCTGCAAAGGTCAAAAGGGCATCGGCAATTACAGAAAAGTCTAAGCCTAATTTTCGTCCCACTGCGATCGCTGCTAAGGCATTACTGAGATTGTGATTTCCAGGAATGGTTAGATGAATATCCCCTAAATAGTTGCCTTTTTCCCACACTTGTGCGGTTGTACCGTTGTGATCGCTCACAAGCTGTTTAACGGTGTAATCTGCTCCCTTATTGGCATCTAAACTGTAGGTAATGGAGGGGGTTAGTTGACTGGCGACGGTTTCACAATCGAGACAACCGATTAAAATATCGCACTGGGTTTCAAAAATCTGGAAGGTTTTTACCACATCATCCAGGGTTTGATAGTGATCCGGGTGATCTAGTTCAATATTAGTAACGATTCCAATGTTGGGATAATGTTTGGTCAAAGAACCATCGGATTCATCTGCTTCTGCTACGAGATATCCTCCTTTAGCCCCAATACGGGCATTACCTTCCCAAGCATCCACTTCTCCCCCAACAATAATAGTGGGGTCGACTCCTGCTTTGAGCAGCATATAACCAATTAAACTGCTGGTGGTGGTTTTGCCGTGGGTTCCAGCTACGGCAATGCTTTGATAGTCCCGAATTAAAGCGGCTAAGACATCGGAACGATGGAAAATAGGACAGCCTTTTTCTTTGGCTGCAGCATATTCAGAATTATTGTGGCCGATGGCGGTTGAACAAATCACCTGTGGTAACGTTTGGTGAAGAGATAAGAGATTGGATTCAGGAAACGCTTTACCATTACTGTTAGGGTAGGACGAACCGTTACCATTTGCGGCTACGGATACCGTTTCTAATACCTGTTCTGGACTACCGCTAAATAAATCTAAGTTAGTCCCTTCTTGACGACTGAAAATATGCGCTCCAACCCCCTGTAATCGCTCAGTAATATGGGTTGAACGCAAATCAGACCCCGATACGGGTAATTCTCGTTTCGCCAAGATATAGGCTAAGGCTGACATTCCGATGCCACCAATGCCAATAAAATGAAAGGGCCGTCCACTAAAATCTACGGTTTTTACCATTACCTCTCCTCACACACCACACAACTAAAGTGAAATCAATCAATTAAGATTTTACGGGTTATGATATCAAAAACTGACGCGTTGGTCATTAAGACACTCATCTTCAGTATGTACCACATCACATTATCTGAACCCAGTTTATTGTAAAGAGTTCCCTCTATGCTCAGAAACACGTCATAAGTTTAATGATCTTCTTTAACAAAAAAATTCTTGTTTGTCCAAAGACAGCTTGTAAAACGTTTCCTTTTTGCTTATAATAAAAAACGGACAAAAACACAGATAAGGCAAGGTTTTGCCTTGAAGAACTCACAGGGAATAATATAATGTCTAAAAAATTAGGTTTACTTATCGCTACTGTTGCTTTGGTTATTTCTAGTTTCTTCCTTGCTGTTAACCCCGCAGCAGCAGAAACCGTTGAAATAAAAATGGGTACTGACGGCGGAATGTTAGGGTTTCAACCCAAAGAAGTTACCATCAGTCCTGGCGATACCGTTAAGTGGGTTAACAACAAATTAGCCCCCCATAACGTTGTGGTGGAAGGAGACAGTGATCTTTCTCACAAAGGATTAGTTTTTGCTCCTGGAGAAAGCTTTGAAAGCACCTTCAACGAACCTGGAGAATACACCTACTGGTGTGAACCTCACCGGGGTGCTGGCATGGTTGGTAAGGTGATTGTCAAGTAATTTTCATTATTCTTAACAATTCAATTTTTTTGCCTACGAGTTCAATTCGTAGGCATTTTTATTGTTGAAATCGTGAAAGATGTTGCCTCAAAAATGTGGCCTGTTGGGTAATGACATCCCATTGTTGATTATCTAGGGCGTGATGAGGAAATAATTGACTGGATAAACCCACAGCGATCGCTCCTGCTTCGATAAAATAGGCAGCATTATCTAGGGTAACCCCTCCTGTGGGAATCAAAGGAATTGAGCCTAAAGGACCTTGTAAGCCTCTAATATACGCAATTCCGCCAATGGCCTGTACGGGAAATACCTTAACGCAACTGGCTCCGGCTTGCCAAGCGGTAATAATTTCTGTGGGGGATAAGGCCCCTGGAATGATAGGAATTTCTTGATCGATAGCGGTTTTGATCAGGGTTTGATTGACATGAGGGGTAAAACAAAATTGAATACCCGCAGCGATCGCAGTTTCTAATTCTTCTAAAGTTAAAATGGTACCAGTGCCAATGGTACAGTGAGGTAACTCTTGTTTTAGTTGTTGAATAATCTCAGCAGGGTTGTGACTATTCCAAGTGATTTCAATAATATTCATTCCCCCTGCTGCGACTGCTTTGGCCATGTTTACCCCTTGTTTGGGGTCATCAGTACGAATAACAGCGATCGCACGATTTTGTTTTAATAATTTTCGCCACGACTGTGAGGGAGTCAACACGGAATCTACTAAGCTGTTCATCATTTAATTTGGTCATTGAGACTGAGGGGGGGAGGGGGAGACGGGGAGAGGGGGAGAGGGATTAGCACTTTTTACTGATTTTCCCTATCCCCACTTTAAATGCACAACAGCTTATCACTAATCTTATTATTTATTGAATACCCCTTATATTATACCAATTTCTGTTATTCTATCTACCCATTTTCGTAGGAGTTAACGGCCGTTATTAGCGTCAACTTAAGCCAATGTAAACTGTCATTGCGAGGAGGCAAAATCTTGACTGGAACAAAAGTTTAAGACTTATTTCTGCCTCCGAAGCAATCTCTAACAACACCCAACTGAAAAATAGAGATTGCTTCGGGGGGATAATGATACCAAATTCGGTTTAGATACCCCTTTTATCTTGCGAGTTGAGGAGTGTGGGAAGGGTGGGGAGTGTGGGAGGAAGGAGAGCAAAACTATAAAGAGGTTTTGACCATCGGATTTGGTATGACAATAAATCAAGCTATAGTCGTGGTTCACTCCCTCGCAATGACAATCAAGACATCACCATTCACTGTTAAGTTGACACCAGTGAGGGACGTTTACCCCTACAACATTTATATCCCTCGTCTGATTAAGTTTTAAAGGATTCATTAATCACTAAATTATCTCGATGAACAATGGTTTCTCCGCCATCGTAACCTAAGATTTCTGGAATTTTATCGGAATGATTCCCTTTGATTTTATCAATTTCTTCTTGACTATAATTAACAATACCTCTAGCAATTTCTTGACCGTTTTGATCACATAATTGAACGGCATCTGCCGAGTAAAAATCTCCTTCTACTTTGATAATTCCTGCTGCCAATAAAGATTTTCCTTTTTGAGAAATTGCTTTAACTGCACCTTGATCGAGATATAATTTTCCACTGGGTAATAGACCATAGGCAATCCAACGTTTACGAGCATTATCATTCTTTAATTGTGCCTCAAATTTAGTGCCAATTTCTTCACCATTGATAATTTTTAATAGGTTTTGTGGCTTCTTTCCGTGGGTAATAATGGTGGTAACACCGGCAGATGTAGCGAGTCTAGCTGCTGTTAGTTTGGTTAACATTCCTCCTGTTCCCCATTGAGAGCCTTTACTCCCTACTTGAATCTGTAATTGATCTAACTCTAAACTGTTAACAACTTTAATGGGTTTCGCATCAGCAACAATGCGAGGATCAGCAGAATAAAGTTGGTCAACATCGGTTAAAATAAACAACCAATTGGCGTTAATTAAACTCGCAACTAAAGCGGAAAGGGTATCATTGTCTCCAAATTTTAATTCTTCAACCGCTACCGTATCGTTTTCATTAACAATGGGAATAACCCCTAATTCAAACAGCGCATCAAAGGTATTTTTAGCATTAACATAACAACTCCGTTCCATCAATTCTCGGCGGGTTAATAAAACCTGAGCAATAGGTTGATTTAACGAGGTAAAAAGGTCATCATACACTCGAATGAGTCTGCCTTGTCCTACGGCAGCAATTGCTTGTTTAACCGCTATTTTTTTCGGTCTTTCTGTAAGTTTTAAACGACTACAACCCACTCCCACTGCACCGGATGAAACGAGGACAATATGATAGCCTAATTGTCGTAATTCTGTTAAGGTTTCTACCAGAGCAGCAATCGTTGACAAGGCTAATTTTCCGGTTTCAGGTTGAGCAAGACTGGAGGTACCAATTTTTACAACAATAGTCTGAGAGTGGTTCATAAATCGTTCAATAATCAGTAAGAAAAATGTTATTTTGCGGCCCGTAAAGCAGCCCCAATTAAGCCAACTTTGGGATTTAAAACAATATTGACTGGCATTTTTGATAACAGAGAACTCATGCGTCCTTTAGCTTTAAAAGCTTCCATAAAGCTTCCTTTCTGCATCAATGGTAAGATTTTAGCTACAATTCCTCCTGCTATATATAAGCCTCCATAGGGTAATAATTTCAAAGCCAAATTTCCTGCTTCTGCTCCGTAAGCCGAGACAAATATATCCATTGTTTGTTGACATAAAGCATCATTATCTTCTAAGGCTGTTTTAGACACTTCAGCAGACAGATCAATGTTTTCTTGACTTTCCCAATTTTGGTAAATTTGTTTTAATTTTTTTGATTCTTTTTCAGGATATTTATGACGTACAAATTGATAAATGGCACTAATACCCATGCCAGAAACAACTCTTTCTATAGACACTCTAGGTAACTCATATTTATCTTTTATATAAGTCAACAATTCAAATTCTAATGGGTTCCTTGGTGCAAAATCTGCATGAGAGCCTTCAGAAGAAAATACGCTATAGTTACCATCATCTAAAGGAGTTAAAAAACATTCCCCTAAACCCGTTCCTGCCCCCAATACTCCTATGGGTGTATTCGGTTTGGCTTCCCCATCTTGTAAGGTGTGTAAATCCTCTTTTTGTAATCCTAAAATACCGTAACCAATCGCAGCAAAATCATTAATCAGATTGACCCTTTCTAAAGATAGCTCTTTTGCCAAGCGATCGCCAGTTAATGACCAACTTAAGTTCGTTAATTCTGAGGTATTATTCACCACCGGACCAGCGATGCCAAAACAACCCTTTATTACCTTAATTTCTTCTTTAACTTCTTCTTTGGCTTCCTTCAAAAATTCTTGAACAATGGGAACTAAATCATTATACTTTTGACTGGAATAGGATTTTTCGTATAACGTGGTTTGTTGAGGTAAAGTTTCACCACTTTCAGGGCTTTCGGAACTCACTAAACATAAAATTGTTTTCGTTCCCCCAATATCCCCAGCCAGTAACATAGACATAATCAAATTAACCTTTATTTGCTTCTTTTCTTAGTATAAATGTTGTAGGGGTCAACGGCCGTTGACCCCTACGATAATGTTTAGCTAGAGTAACAGAAACTGGTCTTAATCAACTAAGCCTAGTTTAAGGCCGGTTCTTTGTCATCAACAAATTCACGGGTCATGTTAGCAAAGTAGTTCAAGAGACGGTCAGACCAGTATTTAACATCGTACTTAGTCACCGTGTCGTACATTTTGGCCATTTTTTGCTGTTGCTCTTCAGGAGACATATCTAACGCTTTATCGATGGCTTCATCCATTAATTTAATGGAATAAGGATTGGTTAAAATGGCTTGAGGAAGTTCAATGGCTGCCCCAACAAACTCCGATAACACTAAGACCCCATCTTTGCCTTCATGGGCGACAATGTATTCTTTGGCCACTAAGTTTAAACCATCCCGTAAGGGAGTTGTCCAGCAAATATCAGCCGCTTTGTAGTAACAGAATAAATCTAGCAAAGGAATAGGTTGAGTGGATAGGCGAATGGGAACCCAGTCAAAGGTGGCAAAACGTCCGTTAATTTTACCCACTAAATACTCAATTTCCCGTTGTGCTTCTTGATAAACCTGCATTCCACTGGCTGCTTGCACACAGGTCATGATAAAGTTTACTTTACCGTGTAACTCAGGACGACGGTCTAATAAACGCTCAAACGCTTCTAATTTTTCTTTATTCCCTTTAACATAGTCCACGCGACCGGCAGCAATAATCAATTTACGACCTTTGAATGTCTCTTTAATTTCTGCCACTTTAGCTTCTGCTTCTGGGGTGTGCAGAACATCTAAAATATTTTGAGGACTGGTTCCCACGGGGAAAGCATCCACTTTAACGATTTGATTTTTGTATCTTAACTTGGTGTTCACTTCTGGTTCCGCTAAAGCAATACCCACAGCAGTCATGTGTCCGGTTACTTTAGTGGTTTCAACGATATCGATGGGCCGCAAACTGCGGGCAACATTGACAAAGTTTTCTGAGTAACGAGGGATGTGAAAACCAACCACATCACAACAGAGAAGACTGTCCACAATGGCTTCGCGCCAAGGTAAAATATTAAACACATCCACCGAAGGGAACGGCGTGTGATGGAAGAAAGCAATGCGGGCGTTTGGCTTTTTCTCCCGAATAAATTGAGGGGCCAGCCAAAGGTTATAATCATGCACCCAGATTAACGCGTCGTCAGCCGCTTCTTCGCAAGCTGCTTCCGCAAAGAGACGGTTAATGGTGACGAAGTTATCCCAGTTTGACGACTCACTGGTGAAATGGTAGGGAAATGAGTGTAAAATCGGCCAAAAAGCCTCTTTTGAGGTGACATGATAGAAATCACTCACTTGTTCTGCGGTCAAGGGAATACGAGAAACCCGATAGTTGCCATCGTCTTCTACGACAACATTTTTCTGAAATTGATTTTTCTGCTCGGGGGAAACTTGTTTCCACGCAATCCAAGTTCCTTGATTATTGTCATCAGCAAAAAAGCTCTTTAGGGTAGGAACAATCCCGTTAGGACTTTTCTTGGGGAGATATCTTACTTGTCCATTCTCTACGACTTCATCGTAAGGTTCACGGTGATATAAGATAACAAGAGAAGATTTCATAAGCTGTTTTTTTGTAGGTTTTTGCTTGTGTTGACTGATTTAACTTTAACTAAATCAAAGACAATTCGACGAATTAAGTCATTAAAGAATGATTCTTTTGTTTATGATAGTAACATAATTGTCTTGGAGTTATGATTGAGATATCACGGTTACTCTATCACAGTTAAGCTATTTTGTCTCAATTAGCTAGAAAACTGATAGCTACAAACCCCTTTAACTCTTAAAATTTTACAATTTTAGAAGTAACTAATTATCTTGGGAAGATTATCGACATTTTTATTTATTACTTGGTTTTATTTTTGAATTTGATATTCATGAAGGCAATAATTTTTACATTGATCTGTTATTTTTTGATTAATCACGTTTAAGATTTTATTAAGATATTAGATGTCTTCTTGAAATACTAGCTATGGTATCATCCATCCATCATATCTGCAAGCTACAAACTCTAATCACAATTTCCTTTACTATATGACTATATGAATCTGAAAAGCAGACTCTTTATAAGTCTTTAATCACGGTTGAGAATGACTATACAAACAGGCTATAATGAGACTGAGCAAGAGTATTAATAGAGACTGTTTATAAACAAAATCTTAAGACAGTACGGTGAGCAAACCAGAAATTTATACAGAAAACTTTGCCCACCTTACAAAACTAGGCTTAAATGTTCGTTTCACAAACACTCTCTTAGCCTCTATTTTTTCCCTACAATTATTATTAGCTAATCTAATCTCAATCACTATGGCACTCAAGAAACAATTTTCCAGTTTTGAAGAAATGTTATCCACCTCAACGGTTCCAGTTTTGGTTGATTTTTATGCCACTTGGTGTGGTCCTTGTCAAATGATGTCCCCTATCCTAGAACAAGTAGGAACCCAAATGAGGAATCGCTTACAGGTGGTTAAAATTGATACAGACAAATACCCTGGAATTGCCTCTAAATACGGCATTCAATCGTTACCCACTCTAGTATTATTTAAAAAAGGACAACCCGTAGAAAAGATTGAAGGAGCGATGCAAGCATCTCAACTGATGCAACAGCTTAATTTGTTGGTCTAAATGTCTTGAGCAAGAAAACAAAAAAGGGTGAGGAGTTAAAAATTTAAGTTCAATTAATTATGAAGGGAGACATTCTCTCACTTCTTTGGTGTAGGGAGTATGGACTTGAGCATAATAATTAAGAATATCCTCAAGTCGCTGTTTGTCTGCTGAAGAAAGAGTGAGAGGATAGCTCATTTCTAAGTGGTTAATTTGACTTTGAGCATAATCAAACTGTTGAGACTGTTGAGGAATTAACTCAATGGCCACCCCTTCAATTTGACGTAAATGGGCGGCTAATTCTCGGTAAATTGCCAAGGGTAAATTAGAGTAAGTTATTTTTTCTTGTGTGTGTGTCACAGTTTTTTCGGGTGATTTGCTTAACTCCAGCCTATTAGTTTAATATTAACATCTTCCTGTTTACGGCCTCGGAATTTAGGAATAGAGCCATCGAATTCAGCTTTTTGCCCTGGTCCTATGGTATAACCATTACTGCCTCCTAACCCGATTTCAAAACTATCGATGACCACCCCTGTCTTTTTATCCTCCACTTGCATTGATAATGTTTCAACTGTTACAGAGGAAAACCCTTGATTACAAATAATTCCACTCGCTCTGACTCCTGTGGCAGTATCTTCTCCCTTATCTTCTCCCAAAGCAACCTTTCCAATATTTAAGGTTAAAAGGGTAACATTTCTAATGGTTCCAAAACCATCGGGTCCCGGTGAAGGAACAGATGGTGTAGCAGCAACGGGGTTGGGGGTTCCATCGGGTAACGTCGGTGCAGTAGGGGTTGGGGGTTCCACTGGTTCTTCGGCTGGTTCTCCTACCCCTCGAGGAATTTCTAGCCCATATTGTTCTAAAACAACATAGGGCCGTTGACTCCTGGTATTAATGCTTTTGACCCTGACTTGTCCATTGGAGAGACTGGCCCCTACGGTTACTTGGCGAGCAACGTTTTCATTGGGTGCTTTGACAATAGCCACATGCTTTCCATTGAGTTGCATCACCCCAGATACCACCACACCTCTCGCTTCGTTGGGAATGGGTAAAATAGGCTCAAGCAGAGGAGCCGGGCTGATATCGGAAACGGGAGTGGCCGCAGCTGGGGTTGGGGTTTGAGCAATGGTGGTAGGTGGGGTTTTCACCTCTTCCAATTTACAGAGTTTTTCGGGGTCAGCCACGCCATCTGGAGTGGTTTTTTGCCGAATGACGGGTTGAATAGGGATGACAGCAAAGGGGTTATCCCGTCCAGATTGAATACTTTGTCTGCGTTCACTGGGAGTGGTAGAGGGAATTAATCCTTCGGCAGCTGGTGGTTGAATGGTGCTAGGGGTAGGGGTTGTTTCTTCAAAAACTTCGTCGGGGTTTTCTTCTGGGGGTTGAGGAGACTCAGCTACGGGGGGTTCTTCTGAAGAGTCTTGAGACTGTTGAAACAGACTACACCCTCCCAACGTCAGAGCCATATAGCTCAGCAATAGTATAGATGGTACTTTTTTAATCATGACCAAAACTTATGGGTTGATTACTCCTACAATATTAACCTGACTTTGTGAACTACCCACGCATTCCGCTACGCTTCATGGGGGGCTTCTAACTTCATTGGGGATTGCGTCTGACAAAACCGAAGTTTTACCAGTCCGTCTTACATCCCCTCCATTAGCAGTATCGCTAGTTCCTAACGATAATATCCGTAAGGCTTCATTTCTAATATTTATCGAGGCATTTATGTCACGGTCATGGGTAGTTTGACAATGCTCGCAAGTCCAATTTCTAATATCAAGCGGTAAACTGCCAACTTGATTCAGGCAGACATTACAAGTCTTAGAACTGGGGAAAAATCTATCAACTTCGATGTAAGTTTTTCCCTCATTCTCTGATTTGTACTTAAGCATTGTACAAAACATTCCCCACCCACAATCACTAATAGCTTTAGCTAAATTGTGGTTTTTTACCATGCCTTTGACCTTGAGATTTTCTACAGCAATAACTTGGTTTTCGTTGACTATCTTACGGGATAGCTTGTGTAGAAAATCCTGACGACATCGAGAGATTTTCGACTGTACCTTAGCTACTAATTTCTTAGCTTTTTGTCTGGTGTTACTCCCTTCTTGGTGCAGTCGCTCATGGGGGAAAGCCAAGGGGCTGTGTGCGGAACCTGCGTCCGCACCTTGAAAGCCCCGTCCAAGACCGCGCTGCACCGCTTTTTGTTTCCGAGATAATTTTTGTTGTTTGCGTTTTAAGTTACGATGATGTTTAGAGAAATGCTTAGGATTATTATATTTTGAACCATCGCTAGTAATAGCAAAATGAGTCAATCCTAAGTCAATTCCTACAGCTTTACCATCAGATGACAATTCAGGTTTTTCTTTTTCATCATCAACTAAAACAGATGCGTAGTATTTACCATCTGTATTTTTTGAGATGGTTATACTTTTGATTACCCCTTTAATTTCCCGATGACGACGACAATAAATATTGCCTATCTTTTTGTCAAGTTTGAGATAATTGCCTTCAAAACTCTTACCTTGAGGATAAGTAATAGATTGTCTTCCATGTTTGGACTTAAATCTAGGTAATTTAGCTCGTTTATCAAAGAAGTTTTTGTAAGCTGTTGATAAGTTTAAAGCAACAACTTGTAAACATTGAGAATAAGCATCAGTTAACCAAGGATGTTCTTTCTTTAGTCCAGGTAAAAGACCTTGGATATATCCTCTAGACAACCCTTTTCCCGTCGTTTTATAGGTTTCTTGGCACAAATTCAGGCTATAATTCCAATACCATCGACAACAGCCAAAGCTCTTAGCTAAAGCTATTTTTTGTTCGGTATTAGGGTAGATTCTGAATTTGTATGCCTTATACATTATCGGAATTACATAACACTGATAAAAGTATAGCACAAGATTATAGCGTTGTGTCAAAGGCTATGCCCTGGCTTTCATCCCTCGATTTTCGTACCTCAATCGGGGATTTCTCGCCAGGAAGAGGTTAAAATAATTTGGTCAAGAACAAAACCATCTTCGCGCATCCACAAGTTAAGGGTATGTACCCCTGTGGAGGTCACTTGTATGGTTGCTCTGGTGTTCTCCATTGTCCGATTAGACCATCCGTAGTTTTCTGTAAACTTAGAAATGCGTTCAGCCGTACTTTCCCCTTGTCCATCAAGGCCGGCGTGAACAGAATCACTATTATTAACCCGACTGCCTCCTCCTTTACCTAACACCCAAATATAGTGGGTTCCGGTTTGGGTAAAGTTGATCTCGTAGTCGAGACGGGGACTAAAGGACTCATAATCCGTATTATAGTTGGTGTTATCATCCACCAAGGCTTGTACAGACTGACCCTCAGAGGCAGAAGAATCATCCATAATTACCCATTGATGAACCCCGTCAGGGGAAGTTGTGTTGTGAAATTGTTCAGCCTCAATAGTAACTAACCCTTGAGCATCGTTACTCTGTTGAAACCTGGGTTCTGTTTGGGGTTGAGTGGGATCAAAAGTCTCATCAGTGGTTAAGACGATTTGATCAACGATAAAACCATCTTCGCGCATCCACAGGTTAAAAGTTTGCACTCCTGCCTCAGTCACTTCTAGGGTTGCTCTCACCGAGTCCATTGTTCCGTTTGACCATCCATAGTCCCCTGTAAAGCCCGAAATTCGATCCGCCGTGTTCACAGGTTGTCCATTCAATCCTGCGTGGATAGAATCACTAAGATCGATATTACTACCCCCTGCTTTGCCTAAAATCCAAACATAATGGGTGCCGGTTTCCGTGAAGTTAATGTGGTAGTCGAGACGGGGACTATTGATTTCATATCCCGTATTGTAGTTGGTGCCATCATCTACTAAGGCTTGCAGAGACTCACCGCCAGAGGCCGAAGAATCATTAACTAACACCCATTGATGAACCCCATCCGGGGAGGTGCGCTGGTGAAATTCCTCGGCTTCAATGGTGACTAACCCTTGTCCATCATTACCCTGTTCAAACAGAGCATTCATATCCACCGTAAACGTCTCTAACATCCCCCCTAGGGCAGCATTATCATGGACATCCTTAACTTCTTGTGAGACTAAGGAAAGGGTATAGGTCCCATTATCCTCAGCATCCCAGGTGCCTGCGGGAGCATTAATGGAATAGGTAGCCACAACCGTCGTACCATTAATGAGGGATGTAACGTCGCTGAGCGTGGCATTGGCTGTAAATCCATTGTCTCCTGTGACGATCCAATCATTATTATCCAGACTATTCAGATCAATGGCTGTATCATCAGTATAGGTAACCTGGAAAGAATAGTTTTCGGCTCCGGGTTGAATCAGATTATCTAGCTCAACATGAGCCATCGGTGCCGTGGTATCTCCCCCAATCTGAGTGCGATATAAACCCCCTCCTGTGGTACCAATGACAACAGTTCCAGAGTCATCGGGCTTAAATTGTATATTCTTGACCCGTAACATGGAAAGTCCGTCATTAAAGGGTTGCCAACTATTGCCCCCGTCTTCAGATAACCAAACCCCTGTGGCCTGGGACACCGATAAGAACGGATCTTGATCCGTTGCCGCTAAAATGCGATCGGGGTTGCGCGGATCAACAGCGATATCAGCTACCCAACGGAAGGGCGTTGAACCATCACTTTTATTATTGGTCAATTGGGTCCAAACCCCTTGATCGTATTGCCAAATTCCCCGTTGACTATAACCGTCTCGTTTAGCATTAACTGCGTATAAGGTATCGTGATCCACGATGTCAATGCGAGTAATCCCCCAAGCATCCACATCAGAACCCGGTACTAAATTATAATTATTGCCATTGACATCAGAAGATTGCCACAAACCGCTTTGACTACCAACATATACCTGGAAGGTTTCACTCGCATAATCAGGGGTTAATTCATAAATATTCCCTGCGGTTGTTAATTGTTGTGTCCAGGTTTGACCATAATCATTAGAAAAGAAAAGTTTATCATCCCAAACTAACCAAGATTTATTGGTTTCTGTCGGATGAGCTACAATTTTTCTGCCCCTTCCTTCAGCAAAGGGAATACTTTGTCTTTGCCAATTATTTCCCCCATCAAAAGAGACATAAACCCCTCGACTACTCTGGATACCTGACTGTCCAACCACCCCATAAATGACTTGTTGATCCGTGGGTGCATTGGTAAAAGAAACATCGATTAATCCGGCAAAATCTGACATCCCATTACCCCGGTGTCCCCCTGCCCATTCCCAGGTATTCAAATCATCTCGACTCATCCATTTTCCAGAATCCATTGCTGCGATAAAAGATTGATTGGTATGGAATTGATCCCAATGAAAATTGACCACCACTAATCCAGAATAGCCGTTGCCACGCCAGTGATTTTCGGAAATTTCGGTACTGGAGGTATCTTGCCAACTGTTACCTAAATCCTCCGTTAACCAAATTCCTTCTCCTGTTCCACCGATCATTCTTTGATGGTTATTCGGGTCAATATCAAAGGCACGAAAATACTTGTTTTCCATCGAATAACTGCCTTGTTCATAGCCATCTACTTTATTCCACGTTAGGCCACCATCTTGACTTAGATAATTTCCACCGGTTTTTCTTTCACCAAAAAAGGCAATATTGGGGTTATTGGGTGCAAATCTGATTTGGTCAAAAAAGGATTGAGTCATATCAGAAATATTTAGGCCGTTGTTCACCGCTTCAAAGGTTTCTCCTGCATCTGTTGAACGATAAACCCCTTGACCATTAACTGTAATTAAAAGGGTATTGGGATCACTAGAATGGGTGGCTAAAGATTTTTGATGCCCTAGGGGTAAATTACTTCCTGATGCTGTCCAAGTTTTGCCCCCGTCTATACTACGAAATAATCCTTCGTCGGTGGAGGCAAAGAGTTGATTAAAATTATTGGCCGAAAAATCAACGTCATAAATATTATTGTCAATTTGTGTGCCAATTTGTGAGATAAACTGCCAACTTTCTCCATTATCTAAACTTTGATAAACTTCTCCTAAACTCGTTTCGGATGCTTCATCTCCTCGTTGATGACCCGTAAAGGCTAATAAATGATTACTATTATTCGGATTAATTAAAATTTCTTGTATGGGTGCTACAAAGGTTCCCCATTGAAAATCAGGTAAACCATTGCGTTTTTCTATCCACGTTTGACCTTGATCAAGGGATAAATAAGGGCCTGATTTCGTAGCTAACCAAATCTTATTCGGATCATTGGGATCAAAGGTGATTTCTTCAATTTCCCAACTCTTTAACCCTTGACCCCCTAACCAACTCTTTCCCCCGTCATGGGAATAAGCAACCCCTAACATATCTCCTCCAGCAATGATGATATCTGAGTCGTGAGGGCTAATCTTAAAGGAGGTTAACCACCCCCCAACCCCCGGTTCATAAAGGGGTTCCCAAGTGGTTTCTGTCGGAGTAATTTCTGAGGCAACAGGTTGTGTTTCATCGATGCCAGTGAGAGGATCAATTAATGGTCCTATTACATCGGTTTTTAGGGATTTTCCGTGATCAAGATACTGTAATTTTTTTCCAAAAAGATATCCAATCCCTTCTGATTTAGTATCGATTGGTTGTGATTGTAAATAGTTGTCAATATCTAAGGTTGTTAATTGATTATTTTTTTGATTGTAGACGGAAGAAAGGTCTTCAGTAAGAATATTATTATTAAAGCCTAAAAGTTTTTCTGGATTGGGTAAAATTACAGTATTTTTATTTAGCATTTTTTGTTTAAAGATTCAAAATTAGGATAAATAGCCGAGCAAAACCGATCAATCAAGCCGTTTAGTCGTTTGTAAAAGCCTAAAAAAGCAATGCTTTTGACAATTTGTGGCTGATCAAGAAATGTTTATTTTTTCAAAATAGCTATCAGTGCAATACTTTTATCCTATTTTTTTATCAGAAAAAATGACAACAGTAGAAGCACTGATGTAGAAAAAAATATAATTTTTGTTTTCTTAAAAATCAGATAAAGTTAATAGTTAAAATTACTGAATACTTACGCAATTAAATATAAAAAATATCAAAAATTCCCTAGTATTACGGTTTCCCGTATTAAGAATATGCTATGATTACCAGGTGGAAATAATTATTGATTAGTTGTTGTTTGCTCTGAAGCTTAAAAAAATCATTATGAAAAAACCTATTTTAACGATTTGCTATCAATTTAATCCTTGGAATAGTAGTATCGGTGGTATTCAAACGATCATTCGTTCTTTTCTTAAATATGCTCCAGATGAATTTGAAGTTAGATTGATTGGCACAGGAAACTCTCGTCAAGAAATTGGGGAATGGCAAGACAGAGAATTTTCAGGAAATATGATTAAATTTATGCCCTTATTTTATTTACCAAATGATGATATTCGGGGCTTAATTCCCACAAGCATTAAATACACAGCAGCTTTATGGAAAAAAACATTTACTTCTGATTTTTTTCATTTCCATCGTCTAGAGCCAACCCTTATGACAAAGCAATGGAAAGGAGAAAAGGTCTTATTTCTACATAATGATATCCGTCAACAAATAGCTAATAAAACTGGTAAAAAAGCTATTCTTTGGCAATATTTTCCTATGGGTTATTTTGCATTAGAAAATAATCTAATTTCTCAATTCGAGCAAATTTTATCTTGTAACAGTGAAACCACCCAATTTTATCAAAAACAATATCCCAATCTAGCTGACAAAATTACAACCATTAAAAATGCTGTTGATGGGGCTATTTTTTATCCTTTAAATCCTGAAAAAAGAGAAAAACAAAAACAACAATTAATTCAAAAACTTCATCTCTCACTCAACACTAAGTTTCTTTTATTTGCGGGACGACTGCACCCCCAAAAAGATCCCTTACTATTAATTCGCTCGCTACAAGCATTAAATGACCCCACTGTTCATCTGCTTATTGCAGGGGAAGGAGAATTAATGCCAGAAGTTAAAGCTGAAATTAATCGATGTCAACTCAACCAACAAGTGACCTTACTCGGTTCTATTAGCCAAAATGAACTGGCTAGTTTACATCAGATTGCTAGTGCATTTGTGCTGACCAGTGTTTATGAAGGGTTGCCGGTCGTTGTACTTGAAGCCTTATCTTCTGGAACCCCTGTCATTACTACTCGTTGCGGTGAAACCCCAAAATTACTAACCCCTAATAGTGGTGTTGTCTCTTTAGAAAGAACCCCATCTGCGATCGCCTCAAGTTGGCGCAAAGTGTTATCAAACCCTAGTGATTATCCGAGTCAAGCTTGCGTTAATACAGCCTACCCCTATCAAGCGAAAACCGTTATTACTGAGGTTTATCAAAAGATGTTGACTCGTTGGCAACCAAAATTATAGCAGTTCTGATACTTGTGAGGTACAGAGGTTATCGCTTGGAGGCAGGAGGCAGGGGGCAGGAGGCAGGAGTTAAGTGTACCTCATGAGTCCGAGAAACGCTATATAATCGGT
>JASJDN010000121.1 GCA_030065205.1 Crocosphaera sp. | reverse complement strand
TTCAGAGTGTCCGCATGCGCCGAGCCGATTAGGTTCTCGATGTTGAACAGCCGGTCGTCTTGCGCGTCGCCGCCTTGCTGGAACCTTGCCGCGCCACCGGCGTCCGGCGTCAGGTCAACGGTCACGCCTGCTGAAGAGGAGGAGTAGTCGACCGTATCAATTCCGGCGCCCCCGTCGAGATAGTCGCCTTCAGGCCCTGCACCGCCGTCAAGCACATTGTCGCCATCATCCCCCGTCAGCGTATCAGCATGGGCTGAGCCGATCAGGTTTTCGACGCTAATAAGACGGTCATCCTGCGCGTCACCGCCTTTTTGTAACCGTGCCGCGCCGTCGTTTTTCATAGTCAGGTCGACAGTCACACCGGCCGAAGAGGTTGAATAGTCGACGGTGTCAGTCCCGGCGCCGCCGTCTAAGTAGTCGCCTTCCGGCCCGGCGCCACCGTCAAGAAGGTCGTCGCCGCCGAACCCAACCAGCGTGTCATGGCCAGTTCCACCAGAAAGGATATCGTCACCTGGACTGCCGTTGACGGTGAGATCCGGATCCCTGAGCGTCACGGTAAAGGCGCCGGACGCCGCCGTCGTGTCCGTGCCGTCGCTCACGCCGTAGCTTAGCGCCACTTGACCGGAGAAATTCGCCGCCGGCGTCACCGTCCAGGTTCCCTCGCCCTGATTGGTCACGGTCGCATTGGACGCTGTAAGTCCTTCAACAGTCAAAGCATCGCCATCCATATCCGATGTGTTTGCGAGCAAATCTGCGGCGGTCACGACCAGCAGGTCGTCATGGTAGATTCCCGGCAACTCCGTCGGACCAGACACAACCGGCGCGTCATTCACCGACGCAACGTCTAACACTGCGCTTGCCTCGACGAGCGGCGCAGGACCTTTTTTCACCATGTAACTCAGGGTCACCGTACCATGGTAATCAGCCGGTGTGGTCAGTGTCCAAGTCCCGTCGCCATTGTCTGCCAACGATCCCGCATCAGCCGTTACATCGGTCACGCTGAAAACATAGCTATTTGTATCGGACAGACCTGAGAGTAGTTCAGCCGTCGTGATTAGGGTCGGCTGATCCTCGACCCCGCTCAGCGCGTCGCGCCCCCGGACCGCTTGGCTTAGGACCGTATCTGTCGCGTCAGAGCCATCCGCCAGGACGATCCGTTCGATCCGGTCGCGCGCATCCATCCAGTTTTCAAGGGTCACAACATCGCTTAGATCGTCCAGCGATGTCGACGGATCTGCATCCACGGGCAGAATGCCAATACGAAGATCAGAGCCCTGGAAATCCGCAACGATGCGCTCCAGCGACACGCCCTCACCAAGCACAAGCGTGTCATTACCCCCGTCAAAATGCACCAACTCCGAGGTGGTGACCTCAACAGCGCGCGTCCGTGTTACATAGGCATATGTATAGACAGTTTTTTTCCTTTTCCTCTCTGCATCGACCGCTTCACGGGACTGAAAAGTCTCGTTCTTCGCCGTCGTCGTCGTGACAGTTTCCTCTGTGTGATCAACGATTCGGTCTGACCCATCCCCGACGCCGAAATGATACGTATCGTCGCCCCTACCGCCGTATAGAGCATCATTTCCAAGACCGCCAATCAGCGTGTCTTTGCCCGTCCCGCCATGGAGCATATCGTCCCCAGCGCGACCGAGCATGTAGCTACCGACAGATTGCGAGGTGAGAGAGCCGCCTGTGTTGGACGCAGCGTAATACCCCCAGCCGTCCGTCTCTAGGCTCATTGACTCTGTTTGCGACGATGGCTGCAGGGTCGATACAAGCAACGAGGTTAAGGAAATATCGACAGACTCGGGGCTGTTTGCGAATCTCAGCGTCTCAATTCGGCTTAAACCATTGGTCCAATCTTTCAGCGTGATGATATCCGAAAGGCCGTCTAGGCTTGTATCCGGGCTTGTGTCGGATGGCAAAACACCGATGCGAAGATCGTTCCCGCTCAATTGCAGAACAAGATCGTCCACCGAGACATCACCGTCGATTACGAGCGTGTCATCGCCAGCGTCTAGTTGATGCGTCTCCTGGTAGTTGACCGTCACCGCACGTGTACGGGTCACATTTTCATAGCCACGCAATACTTTCCACTCACTAACAGTTTCACCACCATAGGACCACTGATAGTACCTCATACCATACGTTTTATACTCTCGTGATTGGTACTCTTGCACCTCGGTCCTGGTCTTACTCTGCACTTCATCTGCGTAGTCGTGGAGCGTATCTTGTCCTGTGCCGACAGCGTAATGGTAGACATCATCGCCGGCGCCGCCGTTCAGCGTATCGTCGCCCAAGCCGCCTTCGAGGCGATTTGCCTTGTCGTCACCGGTCAGCGTGTCCGCATGGACGGAGCCGATGACGGTCTCGATGTTCGAGAGTTGGTCGCCCTGGGCGTCGCCGCCTGACCCGGTCCCGGCCGCGAGGTCAACGGTGACGCCGGCCCCTGATGCGGCGTAGCTGACCGTATCCTCACCGGCGCCGCCATTGAGCACATCGGCGCCGGCGCCGCCATCGAGCAGATTGTCTCCGTCGTCGCCTTTCAGAGTGTCCGCATGCGCCGAGCCGATTAGGTTCTCGATGTTGAACAGCCGGTCGTCTTGCGCGTCGCCGCCTTGCTGGAACTGCGCCGCGCCATCGGCGTCAGGAGTCAGGTCAATGGTCACGCCGCCCGACGAGGCAGAGTAGTTGGCCGTGTCAATCCCGGCGCCGCCGTCGAGATAGTCGCCTTCCGACCCGGCGCCGCCGTCGAGCACGTCGTCGCCGCCCTCGCCAAACAGGGCGTTGTTCGCAGAGTCCCCGGTCAGGGTGTCGCCAAAGGCCGAACCGATCACGCCCTCGAAATTGCTGAACGAATCCCCTTCCGCATCGCCGCCCTGCGCGGTTCCCGCGGCCAGATCAACCGTGACCGCCGCCGTCGAGCCGACATAGGAGAGATAGTCGAACTCCTCGCCGCCATCGAGCGTATCGGCCCCCGCGCCGCCGAGGATCACGTCAAAGCCGCCGCCGCCAGTCAGCGTGTCGGCGCCATCCGCGCCATGCATCTGAACGGCTTCGTCGCCCGAGGCGGTGAAGACATCGTCGCCGGCCCCGCCGAAGGCGGTTTCGATGCCGGTCGCCGACAGATCCAGTGTGACCGCATCCGCTGTCTCAACATAGAGCGTGTCGCGGCCGTCGCCGCCGGAGACCGAGCCCCCAGTCAGATCGGCTGCATCGACAAACAACGTGTCGTCGCCGGCCCCGCCGTCCAGCGTATCGGCGCCGTCGCCGCCGGAGAGCAGATCGTCGCCCGCGCCGCCGGTCAGCGTGTCGTCACCGGCGCCGCCCATTATCATCCGGTCGACATCGTCCGCCGCCGAGACAGTGAGCGTATCGTCGCCATCGCCGCCGAACGCCGCCTCAACCCCCGCCGTATCCAGCGCCAGGGAAACGCCCGCCGCCCCTTCAAGCAGCGCGACGTCATAACCGTCGCCGCCATCGACAGACCCATCCGCCGCGTCGATGACCAAAACATCATTGCCGGGGCCCGCGCTGATCACATCGTCGCCAGCCCCGCCGGTCAGCCAGTCGGGGCCCTCGCCGCCGGTCAGAACATCGTCGCCTTCCGCGCCGTCCAACACCACGCCGTCCGTTCCGCTGGTTGAGAGCGTATCACCCAGCTCCGCGCCGATCAGCCCGGCCGCGCCCTCAGCAGCGGCGTCGGCGATCATTGCGGCGCCCAACGCGCCGGCGATGAACAGCCCGGTCTGTTCGATCTCCAGCCGCAGCCCGTCCTCGGCAATCCGATAGCCGGTCCCCGAATTCGCCAGCACCGCATCATAGGCGTCCAGCGCGGATCCGTCGGTCAGGGCAAGATCGGTCTTGCCGACCAGAATCGCACCGTCGCGCTCGACCTGGACGCCGTCCGCCGTCAGTGTCAAACTCTCAATCCCCAATTGCTGGAGATATTGCAACTCACCCGGATCGGTCACCCCATCCTGATCCAGATCGCGCCAGATCCGAGCTTTGTAAAAGGCGGAATCCTTGGCGTCCAACACGCCGTCGCCATTGGCGTCATACAGCGTCGCCAAAGCTTCCAGATCGGTATCGTTCGGGTCCTCGGTATCCAAGGCGAAGACCAACTCGCCATCAGGATCGACCCGGCCGTTCAAATTCTTGTCGATCACGAAGAAGCCGTCATCCGAGCTCAGCCAGCTCGTCCGCTCGCGATAGCCGTCATTATCCATATCGAAGAAGGTCGCCGAGAGCGCATCCAGCGTCCCGCCATCGGCGTCCGAGGCCGCCGCGTCCGCGTCCGCCTCCGCGCGCTCCAGCGGTACGATCTCGATCCCATCCCCATCCAGATCGATCAGAACCGGCGACTTGCCGCCGCCACTGCTGGGATCGCCTCCGCCGGGACCTTGAGTCACTGGTTTACCGTTTCCGGACAGGACAGGGCCGCCGCGGGACTGAACTACGGTTTTGCCCTTATACGTGTCGCCGCCGTCATACACGTCGCTTTCGTTGTGATTGCCGTCCGATGATTCGCCGCCCGTCAAGTCGCCTCCACCAGATCCGGCGCCTGCCCCCGGTGCGGCGCCGAACTCGCCGTAAACCGGGTCGCCGAACCCCGAAGCAACGGCGGATTCCGTGCCCGAGACAAACCCGTCGTTGTTCAGGTCATAGTCGCTCCCTGACTCACCGCTTTGGTTGTTGTTGGCGATTCCACTACGATGGCCCCCACCGAAGAAAGACGCGCCGCCGCCACGGGCGTCCTGGATCGCCTGCTGCTCTTGGGGTGTGCGCGCGTTGTACTCCGCCATCGGACCGTAGGCGGCGACCGGACCACTGGACGGGTGCCAGTTTCCATTGACGTCATAGGCGCCGCCGTCGGTCACAGGCCCGATACTGTCGATATAGCCGCCGCCGGAATCCCTCAGGAAGTTGCTGACCGTGGTAATCCCGGTTTTAGGGTCGTACTCAGGCTTCGGCCCGTCATTGGCGTTATTGGACGAGTCCGATTCCTCTTCGTGATCGCCGAATAGGCTGTCGAAAAAATCGAAAAAGCTGAAAAAGGGCTGATTGGTCGCGCGCTTGTCCAGAAGCGCCTGCTGTTCGGCTGGCGAGAGCTTATCGAACTCTTCTTGCGGGCCGAACGCCGCGATCGTCCCGTCCGCCGACCGCCAATAGCCGTCTTCGTCATAGCCCGCGCCACTCGCCGTCACCGGCCCGATACTGTCGACAAGCGTGCCGTCCGGATTCTGAAACGCGCCGCTGACCGACCGAACTCCGGCCTCGTCCGTCGTCACCCGCGTTGTCGGGCTCCCCGACAGGTTGGCGACGCCCGCATCGAACAGGAACGACTGCGCCAGCCCGGATCGAGCCGCCCCGATCGGAGAAGGCGTCACGCCGTCCACGGTCGATCCTGAATCGTTGTAGAAAAGATAGTCGGAGGAGACACCGGGATCCAAAGCCTGGAACGACGGATTCACGTTCAGCAATGAGCCCCAGAATTCCGGCGTGTCATCGAAATAGGCGGAGTAGTTTAGGCCGCCGCCTAACCCGAGCGAAAACGACGGAGACATTGTGCCCGGCAGGTAATCGCCGTACCGGTTGAGCCCAAGGTCGCCCTGATCATGCCAATAGTAGCCGGTGTCGCTATCGCCGGTCGCGCCGTCGTCAACCGAAGAGTCTCCGCTATCGCCGTCGCCACCGTCACCATCGTCATACAAACGATGGTTCGGTGGCACGTAGTCTTCGTAGGACACTCTATCCAAAGACACGATGGCGCCGTCCGCATCATATTCTGTGAGAAAAACATCATCCTCACTAAAATCAACTTGTGTTGAAGTGCCGTCTGGATTGGTGAATATCTGCCTGTCACCGTCAATCCCGCCGACAAATTCAATGGCGCCGCCGGTACTTCCATCGTGATGGATGAATGTGCCTGCAACCGTGTCGCCCACCGTCTCCGTAAACTCCACAGTTGTGGATTTATCCGACCAGATACGCTGAAGGACGCCATTGTCATATTGCATATCCCAAAAGGTGACATTGTCGGACGCTTCGACAGTAGCGGTATTGGTGTTTTCTACGGTTCCAAGGGATTCGAGAGCCGCGACAAGCTCGGCGAAATCCAACAGGCCTGCAGAGAAGTCCCGCTTCAATTCAACGACAGCATCCGGATTTCTACCGACGCCGGCCTTAAAGCGATACTCTTTGTAGTCGAAGACAGACAGGAACTCATCGGCGCCCACCGGGGCATTGCCAGAACGCGCCTGCAGTTCTGCGAATGTCAGCGTTGAAATGGGATTGCCGCCTGCATCCTCGAAATTGCTGACGTCGCCCACTAAATAAATGTTCCCGTTAACTGTAAAGGCCGATGCGGATTTCCTAGTTGCGGGATTGTATAAAGACGTTAGAGCGCCATTCTCTTCCGCGCGCGCAAGCGATTCCTCAAAAGCGGGGTCATCAGGAAGATTGTCCAAGCTATGCAGCGAAAGCGCGTCTTGGTCGTCCGGGGTTACGACGACCATCACACGACCAAAGTGATCGGTCGTCTCGATCAGAGCAGGTGGGTCGTAACCGAGCTCATCCACGAGCTGCCGACCAGGCCCTTGCCGTGTAGCATAGTTGGTTAAACTAGGAAAAGTACTTACGAAGCTACGTTGAAATACAATCGTATTCGTCCGTGTCTGAGCAGATGCGATGGCTTCGTCCAGTTGCGCCTCGGTCCAACCTTGCTCTTCCCGAATAACGGCACGGACCGACGAATTTTGCAAAGCGCCGACGACACCCGGCGTGTCGATGGCTGTCACGGGTTTGCCGGTGACGAGCCCGGCTATGGTCGCTTCCCAGCCGCCTTTTGAATGGCCGGTAAAGCCGCCCAACGCATCCTTATAGAGCTCTGCGGCGCCTTTGGCGGCTCGAATAACGGCGCGCACATGGTTTAGGTCCGGACTGTCGATCGCAATACCAAGATTGTTGGATTGATCCTGCTCCCGTCCAAACTCTTTAGAGGCAGTACCTCGAAAACCGACTGAATAGTCGCCGGTTGCCGTATCTCGCGCCGCGACGACCGTGACATTCTCCGACGCCATGAGCGTGCCAAGATCGCTATCTTCGCGAAGACTCCCCATCAGTTCATTCGAGGCGGTTACGCCATCCGCGGCCAGCTTCGAATCAATCGGCCTACTATCCATACCGCTGATATCAAGCTTCGCATCCGAATTCGCCCGATGCGCGTAGGCATAGTCCGATAAATCGCGGTTCTGGATGCTGGTTGTCATGTCATTCCCCCTTCACAAGACGCGCGGCAGCGCTTGCAGAAACATCAAGATAACTTCGAAAGACGCTCATACACACCGGCTCGGCCCCACCGGTACAGGCCAGAATCTTGCGGCCACCTCTTGTCCAGGCGTGGAACGAAACCGTGCCGAGATCGGTTCGGATCGTCAGCGGCTGCCGGCTGTTCGCGACATCGCGCACCACATCCGGGCTGGTGTGGTAGTGCCAGAGGTTCGGGCCGGTCGAGTCGACACTCACCAGATATGGGTCGTCGCCGACTGGGATCAGGGGCAGATAGTTGGCCCCGGTCCGGTCGAGCAGTCCGCAGAGATTCTCCACAAAACCCAGGGGCGTCGGGTTGATTGGCGGTAGTTCATGTCCGGTTTTCCGATGATCGTCTACGATGACCGACCAGAGCACACAGCCATAGTAGAACCCACCGCGAATGATCTCGTGCCTGGCGTGCTCTGCATGGTCAAAGCCCAGCGCGTCCGTATCGCGCAAATACATCATTGGATAGGCCCAATGCACCATCGGGTCGACCGGGTCCGGCGCGCCCGTTGCGATGCGGCGAGCCGAGACTCGCCCACGTGTGATCAGGCCCGAGAAATCCGTCGGTATCGTCCACCGGCTGCGCGCGTAATAGACGCTGCCGAACGTCTTGATATCGTCAATCCAGGCGATTTGCAGATACCGTTCGATCTCCAAATCCGGGTCGTCGTGAAAATCGCTGCAGTGGAACTCGGCAGCCGCAAACTTATCTTGTCTGCCGGCGTGAAAACCGTAGAGCAGGGTCGACCCGTCCGGATTGTGTCTGGCGAAAAGCTTCGTATTTGGCGTCCACGTCACCGTCCCGGCGCGGTTGGCGCCGCGATAGATCGCCTTGCGGCATTCGATGATATGGCGGAACTCGACGCGCTCGCCGTTGTAGCCGTAATAGCCAGTCACCTCGACCGGGAAAGTCTCATCTTGCGGATCGAAGAAGACATGCCGCACGCCCGATGGATTCAGCCATTGGCTCCATACCAGCCAGCCTACCAGAAGCGCCGACACCGCCGCCAACAACCAAGGCCACGATCGGCGCGGGCGTTGCGGCGCGTCAGTCACCATACGCCCGACCTCCCCACCGGGCGGGAACCCCGCCGCGCGTCATGTAGCCTCGCATCCTCACGCCCCGCCTCCCGTCATGGCGCCATAACTTCCCCCAATCGGGGTGAGGCCGAGGCGGCGGAAGAGCTTGTCGGAGCGGGGGGCGTCGTCGGCGCTGGTGACGTGGATTTCGATGGCCGCGGCGCCCTTTCCGTCGGGGCCGACGCGGGCGGCCCAGCTTTTGAAGCCGCGCAAGAGGCGCAGGGCCGCCTCGCCGCCGCGCAGGCCGCGCCGGATCTCGGGCGCGACGAAGAAGATGCGGGTGCTGGCGATCCAGGCGTCGGCCGCCATATGCGGCCCAGCCACGCCAAGCAGCAGACCGACGGTCCGCACCGCGCCGCCATCCGCGCTCGCCTGACCCGAGTCGCCATCCGGGATGCGGTCCGCCGCCAGCAGGATATGGTGCGCCGGGTCATCGAGGACGCGGCGGAAGTAGGTGCGGCCCTTGTCGAAGTTCAGCGGGATCCGACCGTTCCAGGTCGCCTCATGCGCCTCGGCGAAGAGCGCGGCCAGGGGCTCCAAGTCCTCGATTGTACGCAGCCGCCGGACGCGAATGCCGCCGCGCGCGGGCGGCGCCGCCTTCGGCTCCCGCTGGTTCGGATCAGCAGGGCCGGCGTCCGCTTGGTCCGGTTCCCCGTGATGAGCCGTCGTGTCGAGAGGCGCGGCCATCAGCGAACGCCTCCTTCAAAAGGAACCGGCCCGATCAAGGCCGTACGCCCATGGCGCTGGCGCGATTTGGTGTTTCCTCGCATCCGATTCACCCCCTGGGAACAGTTGCTGAGCGTTGACAGACCGAGCCCACAAGACAGGGCCAAGTCATCTAAAAGTCTAACCTCGTTCGATATTGCATAGCAACAGACGATACGTCTTATTGGTGAAAATAATTGATTACAGAACAACTTGCAGGTATATCAACAGGCGCACCGCCTCTGCGTCAAGCGATGGGCTGCGCGGGCCTGTATCCCCCAAACTCGCGATCGCGCGGCGATTGCATAGCGGCGGGGGCGGTGTATTCCAGAAGGCTGGGGATCAGCCTTTGTCTATATGCTCCGGTTCGGTTGCTCCGTATCTCGTCTCTCCTGTTTGTCTCGTGGCTTGTCTCATCGTTCCCGAAAGGCCTCGTCCTGGTATCGGAGGAGGGGGGAGATGAGGAATTCGATGATCTGGCGTTCGCCGGTCTTGACCTCGACGGTGACATTCATGCCCGGCGTGAGCGGAACGGTTTCTCCGTCGGCGAGGATCGTCGTCTCGTTGAGCGCGACGCGGGCCTCGTAGACCAGGCCGAGCTGTTCGTCCTGGATCGCGTCGCCCGAGAGATGCTGGACGTCGCCCGGGATCAGCCCGTATTTGGTGAAGGGGAAGCTTTCGATCTTGATCTCGGCCTTGTGGCCGGCGCGGACGAAGCCCTTGTCCTTGTTCAGCACCATGGCCGAGATTTCGAGCGGCGCGTCATCGGGAACCAGCACCATCAGAGGTTCGGCGGGCTGTACGACGCCGCCGACCGTATGGACGGCCAGTTGCTGGATGACGCCGTCCGCCGGCGCGCGCAGGGTCTGCAGCTCCTCGTTCAGCGCCGCCTTCTTCAGCGCTAGCACGGCCTGGTCGTAGGTCCGCCGCGTCTCCTGGAACTCGGCCAGGGTCTCGCGCTTGGCTTCGGCCCGAACCTGATCCTGGTTCATCACGGCGGCGACCATCGCCGCTTCCGCCTCGGCCAGCCGGCTGGTCTGGATGGCGACCTCCTGTTGCGTCTCGATCAGCTGCGTCTTGACCTCGAGCCAGTTTGGCCGCGGGCTGACCCCCTTCTCGACCAGCCGCGCCAGGGCCTGCTCCCGCTCTTCGATCAGGGGCAGGGTCAGGCGCAGCTTCTGTATCTCGGCGCGCACGGAATCGCGGTCGGCGATGGCGCGCGCCATCTCGGCGTCGAGCGCCGAGATCCGCGCCTCGAAGGCGGCCATATCGCTGTTCAGCCGCTGTTCGGCCATCTCGGCGGAGACCGGGTCGGCCCCGTCGGGCGTCTGGAACGGCCCCGCCGCCCCGTCCAGCCGCCGCAGCATCGCATGCAGCCGGGCCAGATCGATTTCCGCGACCGCGCGCTCCTTCACCAGCTGATCATGGTCAACTTCGCTTTCCGTCGGGTCGAGCCGGACCAGGATCTCGCCCTGGGTCACATGCTGGCCGTTCTTGACATGGATCGACCGCACCACGCCGATATCGCGCGGCTGGATCTGCTTCACCCCGCCTGCCGGCACGATCCGCCCCTGGGCCACGGCCACCATGTCGATCGTCCCGATTACCGACCACGCGATGGCGATGGTGAAGAAGACGGCCAGCAGAATGCCGGTCCAGCGCGCCGCCGGCGAGGCCGGGGTCTCGAGAATCTCCAGAGCGGCGGGCAGGAACGCGCGTTCGTCCGCCGTGCGTTTGCCGCGTTGTTTCGTCTTGGTCGCTGTCGCCGTCTTGGCCGGCGGCGCCGCGCGCGCAGCCTCCGCGCCAGCAGAGCGCTGCTGACTCGGGGCCGGCGCAGAGACGCGGCCCAATACGCCAGCCGTCGCGGTCATGGCCCCGCCCCCTCAGGGACTGCGTTGAATGGGGCGCCGGGAGGAGTCGCCCCCGCCGGCTCAGCCCCCGCCGGCTCGGCGGCGGCGGCGCGGCCCTCCGACTGGAGCCGCCAGAGCCGTGCGTAGCGGCCGCCGGCCGTGATGAGCGTTTCGTGGTTTCCGTCCTCGACCAAGTCGCCGGCCTCGATCGTCACGATCCGGTCGCAGTCGCGCACGGTGGAGAGCCGGTGGGCGATGATGATCACCGTTCGCCCCCGACAGATCCGGCGCATATTCTCCTGGATCACGCTCTCACTTTCATAATCGAGCGCGCTGGTCGCCTCGTCGAAGATCAGAATGCGCGGGTCGGTCGCGAGCGCCCGGGCGATGGCGATGCGCTGGCGCTGGCCGCCGGACAGATTGCCGCCGCGCTCCTCCACCTCGGTGTCATAGCCCTGCGGCAGCTCCAGGATGAAGTCATGCGCGCCGGACAGTTGCGCCGCCGCCGTCACCTTCTCCATCGGCATGCCCGGATCGGCCAGCGCGACATTCTCGCGGATCGTCCGGTTGAACAGGATGTTCTCCTGCAGGACGACGCCGATCTGATGGCGCAGCCAGGCCGTGTCGACCATGGTCAGATCGACCCCGTCGACCAGCACCCGGCCGCTTTCCGGCGTGTACATGCGCTGGATCAGCTTGGTCAAGGTGGATTTGCCGCTACCGCTGGGCCCCACCACGCCGATCACCTCGCCGGCCGGGATGTCGAGCGAGACGCGGCGCAGCACCTCTTTGGCCTCGGGCCGATAGCGGAAGGTGACGTTGTCGATCGTGATACGACCGCTGATATCTTTCAGGCTGGCCCGGTTCGGATTGTAGCGCGGCTCGGTCGGCGCGTTCAGAATGTCGCCCAGCCGGTGGAGCGAGATCCGCGCCTGCTGGAAGTCGTTCCACAATTGCGCGAGCCGCAGGATCGGGCCGGAGACCCGGCCCGACAGCATGTTGAAGGCCACCAGCTGCCCGACCGTCATATCGCCGGCCAAGGCCTCCTTGGCGCCGATGTAAAGGGTCAGCGCCATGGTCAGCTTGCTGATCCCCTGGGTTGCCTGACCGGCGATATTGCCCAGATTGGCGGCCTTGAAGCTGGCGCTGACATAGGCCGCCAGCTGCTCCTCCCAACGGCGCTGTGACTGCGGCTCCACCGCCATCGCCTTCAAGGTCTCAACCCCGGTGACGCTCTCGACCAGGAAGGCCTGGTTCTCCGCCCCGCGCCGGAACTTCTCATCCAGCCGCGCCCGCAGGACCGGCGTCACGAACACCGCGATCACGACATAGAACGGGATCGAGGCCAGTACGATCATGGTCAGGATCGGGCTGAACTGCCACATCACGAAGAAGAAGATGAAGGTGAAGCCCAGATCGATCAGCAGGGTCAGCGCGCTGCCGGTCAGGAAATTGCGGATATTCTCCAACTCCCGCACCCGCGCCACGCTGTCCCCAACCCGGCGCGATTGAAAGTAGCTCATCGGCAGCGAGAGCAGATGGTCGAACAGTTTGGCGCCCAGCTCGACATCGATGCGATTGGTCGTGTGGCTGAAGACGAAGGTGCGGATGGCCCCCAGCACCACCTCGAAGATCGAGACCGTGATCAGCGCGAAGACCAATACGTCGAGCGTCGTCAGACCGCGATGGACCAAGACCTTGTCGACCACGACCTGGAAGAAGAGCGGCGTCACCAGGGCGAAGAGTTGCAGGAAGCAGCTGGCGATAATCACCTCGCCGAAGAGCTTCTTGTATTTGAGGACGGGCGGAATGAACCAGGTGACGTCGAACTCGCCGCCCTTACCCAAGAGCTTCGCGCGCTTGGCGATCAGCAGCACGCGCCCGCCCCAGACCGACGCCAGTTGCTCCGGCGTCACCGTCTCCGGCCGGCCGACCGCGGGGTCCTGAACCAGCGCGCCCTGATCGCCGATCTTGGCCAGAATGAAGAAGCCGCCATCCGCCTTCTCGACGATCGCCGGCAACGGCGTCTTGGCCAACCGGTGCGGCTTCAGCGCAACCAGCCGCGCCTTCAGACCCAGGCGCTTGGCCGCCCGCAAAAGCGACTCGGCCGACATCGGCGCGCCCGGAGTCCCGTATTGGTGGCGGATCTGCTCCGGCTCGCCCGGCATACCAAAATACCGTAACAACAGCACAAGGCATGAAAGACCGCTATCGCGAACATCTTCATGCGGCACAGTTGCGTCATCGCTTCGGCTCGGCTCTGGCGCGAAGCCGGACGGTCCCTGCTCAAAATCGGCTTTCGCCATCTACCCCTCAAGATCGCCCGACAATCACCACCAGGCCAACGTCGGACAGACCTTCCCCATCTCCCTGCTCGACTATTCCCGAGCCCAGGCCGCAAGACCCAAATTCTTGAATGACGTCGCTCCCCTCGTTGCGACGCAACCCCCGTACTATGTATTGAAAGGCTAATTCTAACAGGGGTTATCCGTCCAGGCCCTATTTGCGATAAACTGCGCTGAATCGCCGCATCTGCATAATCGGATACCGCTGAGTCGCCTCACGCCACTCACGGGGTCGCTGGAAACGGCAAACGAGGCCTGCCAGGCCAACTTACTGACGGGTGAGCGAGCCGCTTCACATGAAGAGCCGGAGAATGCAGCACGCCGGTCCAACGCACTGCGCATGTGAAGTCAGCACCGAACGGTGAAGCGGAAGCTGAGGTCGCTCAGACGACAGAGTTCAGATGAGCCGCTGTCACGTAGCCCCTCATTCTGAGACGAGACATGTCCAGCAGCGCAGCATTTTTCAGGCTACAGCCTAACGACCCCTTGCCTTTTTGAGCCCTTCCTCAAATCGTGGGGCCGCTGCTACAGCTTCTTTCATAAGCGTATCGAAGTTGTCAGGCGGGTTGCCGCCTTCCAACATGCCCTTGAACGTCGCATAAGCATCTGTCTTGCCTCCATAGGCGCGTAGCGTCCGTTCGTCGTTCACCCAGGCAAGAACAATCACCTTTGCATTGCTGTCAAAGCGGAAAAATAGCCGATACTGTTGAAGAAATTTGGCTCGGAACCAGTGCTTCCGGCGCTCGCCAATCGTATCGCCTTGGCGAAAGGCCGGAGCTCCGGGATTAGCAGGGATATTCTGGCTGACCATTTTGAAAATGGCCGCCAGGCGCTTTGTGCAATTCTTTTTGCGCCAGTTCTTTGGATCACGTTCTTTCCGAGCGTGAACCTCCTCGATCAGCGCTTCGACCTGATTGAGAAAGACTGGATGCGCATAGATAGACCAGCCGTTGACGACGAGCGGCGCTTCAGCAGGCGCATGCCTGTCCGTCATTCGTCATCTGGCGACAGCTGTTGATCAATATCGACATCAATCTCGCCAACGAGCGCTTTCAGACGGTCATACAAGCCAGCGTCGAACGCGCGGAGGCGGTTAGGGTTCGCCTTGATGTCGGCTTCCAGAAGGTCGAGGAATGCACCGAGCGCAGGATCGCCGTCCTCAGCACGCACGGCCTCAATATAAACCCGCCCACTCGGTTCGGTGGAATAGCGGATTTGATCGCCCTTGCCGAGATTCAGCTGCTTACGCACGCCGCTTGGAATCGTCGTCTGATAGCGATCGGTGAGCTTCGAAATATCATGAGCGAGCGCGGTCATAGCGGACTTCTGAACGTGTTTTATCTGAAATATGTAAATGGTAATGCGTTTGCATTGCCATGTCAAGCCGAGTCCTTTCGCGCGTATAGTCGCACCATCTTGCGGCGATCATCTAATTTCGCCGAGCGGACACCCCGCCGTCCAGCCATTGCCCCATTCATCCGCGAAAACACCCATGCGCCCGCCCGCTTTCGATGAATAGGCCGTCAGTCTAGGGGGTACTGTCGTAGTGCAAAAGGGGTCGTTATCGCCAGTGATAGAAAAGTACGAGTCTTGCCACATTCTGAGGTACGGAGAAGGTCGGGAACGAGCCCGTTGCGATCAATGCTGCGGAACGCACCAATGTCTGCAATGCGAAAATGATGCGGTTTCGATTGCGTCGTGCTAGGCACAGCGGCATGTCGTCATCTCATCTTATCCGCCAATCCTGTCGCGCTATTTTCCGAGCGATTGCGGCAGAACAGCCCGCAGTCGTGTTGGTGCGAAACGGCCGGAAAGTGGCGCGCTGTGAGAGTTATGAGATTTCTATCGAACCCGGTCAGATCGGGGTCATCCCTGCGCGAGTTGCGTTTCGGATCGAAAACCAGCCTGCGCAAGGGCGATACATCGCATCTGCGCTTTTGTTGGATGACACACAGTTTGAGCAAACAAGTTTTCCAGATGGCAACCCGATGCGGACGTCTCGTGATGATCGGCTGGTTAGAGCTTTCGAGCGCGCCGCTACGGCGCTTGACGATCCCCTGACGCCAAGTGCAATCGCCGAACACAGTGTGCGCGAAACCCTGCTTTGGCTGGCCGAGGAAGGGATCGGATTTGGCCCAAGGCGCGGACTCGGTTTCGTGGACAAGCTTCGCACGAAGCTGGCCGCTGAACCAGATACGCCATGGCGCTCGATCGAGGCCGCGCGCGCCATGGCTGTGAGTGAGGCGACAATGCGGCGGCGGTTGGCCAAAGAAGGCAAGACCTTCGGGGATTTGCTGGCCGATGTGCGCATGACGCAGGCACTTGGGCTTCTGCAGACTACTGAATTATCCATCAACCGTATCGCTCTCGACGTCGGATATTCCTGCCCGTCCCGCTTTGCCAGACGATTTCGCGCACGCTTTGGCATCACCCCCTCTGCAATCCGCTCCAGCGACAGCCGGATATTGAGCGGATCGGCATAGGGGACGAGCGCAGCGGCACTGCAACAAAGACGCCGGGCAGGTAGCGTTTTCTGAACACTGGCTATCAGGAGACACGACATGACCTCGCGAACATATTCTTCCTACATCCTTGCCAGTCTCTTCGGCGGGGCGCTGTTATGCGCCACACCCGTCCTGGCGGAAATGACTCTTCGTTCTTCCGACATCGCTGAGGGAGAAACTATGGATTCAGATCAAGTCTTTGCAGGGTTTGGATGTGAAGGCGGTAACCTCGCCCCCTCGCTCTCATGGTCAGGGGTCCCTGAAGGCACGAAGAGCTTCATCATCACAGCCTACGACCCAGACGCCCCCACAGGTTCAGGGTTTTGGCACTGGTCCGTGTTCAATCTTCCGGTTTCCGTTACAGAGTTGCCTGAAGGGGCTGGGTCCGAACAAGCGCCATTGCCCAAGGGGGCCATACAAGCGCGCAACGACTTTTCACTGAATGCTTTTGGTGGGGCCTGCCCGCCGGTAGGGAGCGAGCATCGCTACGTGTTCACTGTATACGCGATGCCACAAGACGCACTGCCGATTAATAAAACGGCGTCTGGCGCGTTGGTTGGGTTCTTCGCTAACACGAGCGCGCTCGGCAGTGCGTCCATCACGGCAAAATACAGCAGGTAGTCGGATTTTGCTGTGTAGTATCTAGAAAAAATACCGGGTTAGGAGCAGCACAATGACGGACGAAATCTCCATCTTGAGGAGAGCAGATATTGAGGAGGCGGAGGGCCTCTCAAAAACCCACTTTCTTAACCCAAATGCGCGGCGAACCAACAAAAGCCTGGGCGACATGGCGGGCCTCACCGGGTTTGGCTTTCACGTTATAGAAGTCGAACCCGGATGCGACACGACGGAGCATCATCTTCACCACCATGAAGACGAATGCGTTTTCGTGCTCGAGGGCGAGGCAACAGCCATGCTGGGCGACGAAGAGCACACCGTTGGCCCTGGCGATTTTATTGGATACCGCAGAGGGAGGCTTGCCCACTCAATCCGAAATACAGGGAAGGGCGCGTTCAGATGCATCGTTGTTGGAGAACGCCGCTCGCATGACGTTTGTGATTACCCTCGGCTTGGCAAACGTCTTTACAGAAACGCAGGCATGCCCTGGGATATCGTTGATCTCGACGCGCTCGCAAATCCAAGTGATGCTGGGAAGAAGTAGTTTCCGACTTTGCCAGAGTGCTGATTGGCGCAAACGCCGCGAAAGCTCACTCCGCCCCGCCAACTGGGCCCAACCGGCCTGAAGCTGCGAAGTCGGACAAATTGGGAACATTTGTGAACACGGTCATATGGACTGTTCGCCACGAATTCCGGCAGCGAGCCCACATCACCAAGTGTCGCGTTGCCCTTTAATCTGAGACGAGACGCTTTCGGCGTCACATTTTGCCTTTAATTGTGAGACGCAGATGCCACGTTCCAGACTGTCAGTGCCTTTGAGATATGCCCCGACAAGAGAACGAAGGACGGCCGCACTGCGCCCCTTCTTCGCGACAACACCATCAGATTCTGCTCCATCAGCATCCATCGTTGCGTGCCGCATAGGCCTGTGAACCCTGTCTCAGGTTTAAGGGCAACAATATCGGATTTAATGGCAAAATCTCATATTTAGGGGTAAAGCAGGGCCGTTGATTTCATTGAGTTTCTCATCTCAAAATTAGGGGCTACGTGACACCTAATGAAAGGTTCCGTTTGATGTCGGGGCGTCCTTGGCTGCACACGGGCTGCTACTACAGTCTCGGTTCGTCCTGCCCACGCGAGAGCTGCCGATTTGCCGCGCGCGTCGCCTGATCCAATTCGGCGAAAAGCGAATCCAAATCGACGCTCGCTGTTGTGTTCTGAGCCTTCAGCTTATCGACGAAACCCGCGTTGGCGGGTGGTTCCCCGGCCGATGCCGAGACATGACAGGACCAACTCCGATAGGTCCCTCGGCCAGTCTCCTCTTTCGCCAATCCGAGATCGCCGAGCTTCGATAGGAGACGCCCGGCCGTCGGGAGCGACACCCCTACCCTCTTTGAGATCCACAAGGGCGACGCGTTCTCGACGCAGAACAACAGCTGCCCAACCGCGACCAGAGACTCATTGCGACTGCCG
>JASJDN010000020.1 GCA_030065205.1 Crocosphaera sp. | reverse complement strand
CTGCTCTGCCTAGAATATTTGTACTATTTACTCTAGGGGCAAAATTCATTTTAAAAAGCGATCGCTGATCTCTAAACCCCTCACGGTGAGCCTTTTCCAACTCTTGTCACCCCGTCAACAAAAAACGAGTTTTAAGGCAATATAACCCTAAAACCCGCCCTTAAAAAATCATGACAATTCTATTAGTTACTCTCTGCTAACTTAAGAATTCCCATTGTCACGTGGATACTTTCTTCATACAACGCATCTGCACCCCACCGTTGCAACTGTTTCTGAATTAATTGATCGGTTTTTTGGTCTGCTAAAGAGGTCACTTGTTCAATGCGACAAGCTTGGGCCCCTCCCGATGCTTCCATCCGCATACATCCTGTTGTACCGGAACATAACACCGTACAACAGTCCGCTTGAAGATTAGTGGAACTCAACTTAATACTAATTAAGTCCCCTAACACTTCGCCCCAGTCAGCTAAAGGAACCCCTGCAAGTTCAGCTTCGATGGTTTTTTGTTCATTATTGAGGAACTTAACCCGACGCATATCATAGTCACCGTCCTCATGTTCAAAAGAAACCGGTTTCCATTGCAGACGACTGGCCACCCATCCTAAGAACATCAACGCCTGGGTAGGATTACCTTTTTCATAATCGATGGTAACACGGTCAATTTCTAACACCGCACTACGACGTTCTGGGGGGTCAAAGGCTGCGGCCGTTAATTCTTGCCAAGGGCTGAGTCTGGCCCAGTTTAAGTCCGCTAGGGGGATATTTTGCTCTAACATCTGCCCTAGTTGTAATAACTGTCCTTCTGGTTCGCTAAAGGTACTCGAATCCACTACTAAAGTATCTCCTTGGGAGGCTAACCGCTTAAATAGTCCATATTCCGGTTCGGGACTGGCTTTCCACCAAACAAAGGTAGGTAGTCCACTGATGGTTAATTCGGAGATAATACCTCCAACTCTTTCTAAAGCTTCGGCTGTGCCTCTGAGGGTAATATATTCGCAACAAATGAGAGTATTTTGACTGCGTTTGTTGATGGGACAATAGGCGGAAACTTGTGCCTTGACCCCTTCATCTTCTCCAACAGTGGGGCAGAGGGTGATAATACGACAGGGGTTAGATGCAGCAATACTATCGGCAATACCTGTTCCTTCCAAGTCGGGGGAATAGGAACCAGCAGCCACTTTTTGTTCTTCGTTAAGTTGGCCGTTGGCTTTTGCCTGTTCAAACTCGGTTTGTAATTTATGGATAAATTCTTGATTAGATTTCCCCGTAATTTCCATTTCATAAGCTTTTTGTGCCGATTTAATGGCCGCAACGGTACGGGGTCCTGCAATACCATCAATAGGACCCGTATAAAAGCCTAATGCTGCTAATAAATATTGGGTGGGTTCGGGTTCATAAACAATAAAAGTAAAGGAAGTGGCTCGAGTAGCAACGATACCATCGTCATTATCGCTGTAACTTTGCCAAATACTGCGTAATTCTGCCTCAATGACATCGATAGAGACATCTTTGGGGTCTTGCAAAGAAACTAAGGGGGGGGTTTGGGTAGTCATAATGGTTTAGTTATTTAGGGGAGTTGAGAGCAGATTTTTAGATTTGTCGGGGTTAATGTATGTTGTAGGGGTTAACGGCTGTTAACCCCTACAGGGGTATATTTTGCCCCCATAGAGTTTATAAACGTCTCCAGCGACGGCCATCACGGTTAATTAAAAATTCGGCTTCGGTGGGTTCCCAGGTTCCGGCTTCGTATTGGGGGACGCTGTTGGGTTGAGCCGGTCCATCCCAAGCGGATAAGACAGGGGTAACCACGCGCCAAGCTTCTTCTACTTCGTCAGCGCGGGTAAATAGGGTTTGATCTCCTAACATGGCATCTAATAAGAGACGGTGATAAGCGTCTGCGCTAGCCATTCCGAAGGAAGAACCATAGTTAAAGTCCATTTCTACCGAGCGGGTTCTCAGTTCAGATCCTGGCATTTTGGCTTCAAAGGTGAGGGCGATACCTTCGTTGGGTTGTATCCTCATACTGAGGACGTTAGCATTGGTTTGATGGGCGGCCGACTGGAAGATGAGTAAGGGTACATCTTTAAATTGGATGGATATCTCAGAAACTTTCTTGGGTAGGCGTTTTCCGGTTCTGAGGTAGAAGGGAACTCCTTTCCATCGCCAGTTATCTACCATTAGTTTCATGGCCACATAGGTAGGGGTGGAGGAGTTTTCGGCCACACCAGGTTCTTCTAAGTATCCTGGAACGGGTTTTCCTTTCATCCATCCGGCTTTATATTGTCCCCTGATGGCAGATTTTTCTAGGTTATGAACGTCAAAAAGATGGGTGGCTTGCAGTACCTTCACTTTTTCGTTACGAATACTATCAGCATTCAACGCATTGGGGGGTTCCATAGCGGTTAAACAGAATAGCTGCATGAGGTGGTTTTGCAGCATATCTCGTAAGGCACCAGAAGTATCATAGTAGCCGGCTCTATCTTCTACCCCAACGGTTTCTGCTACCGTAATTTGGACGTGATCCACAAATTGACGATTCCAGAGGGGTTCAAAAATAGCGTTAGCAAAGCGGAAGACTAACAGGTTTTGAACGGTTTCTTTCCCTAAGTAGTGGTCAATGCGATAAACCTGTTCTTCTTTGCAAACATTTTGTACAATACGGTTGAGAACTTGGGCTGAACTGAGGTCTTTCCCAAAGGGTTTCTCAATGACGATCCGATGTTTCATGGGATCGCTTAACATTCCTGCAGCCCCTAACTGCTTAATACCAGGGGGGAAGAACTTAGGAGAAACGGAAAGATAGAAGACGCGGTTGCCTCTAGTGCCTCGTTTGCCGTCTAATTCTTCTAAAAAGGTTTTTAATTTTTGATAACTCTCAGGATCATCCATGTTTCCTGAGCAATAGTATAATCCTTCTGCAAAATCATTCCATAATTCTTCATTTTTAATGCCGTCAGAGAATTCTTCGATCCCCTCACGCATTTGTTCTCTAAAATAGTCATGGCTCCAGTCTCTACGGGCAACCCCAACCACGGTGAGTTCTGGGGGTAGTCTGCGTTCCTGTTTCATCTTGTAGAGGGCGGGAACGAGTTTACGTTGGGTAAGGTCGCCAGATGCTCCAAAAATGACGAGTATTAAGGGTTCTGGGGTTCTTTCTTGGCGCAGTCCAACGCGGAATGGGTTTTCTAACAGCGTTACCATAAGCTTCTTTTTGGCTCCTTCAATAGTCTCTAGTTTACCGAGAACTCTTTTGAAGATAGGTAAGTTATTACACAAAATTAAGCTTTCGACAATAGATAATGATTGCTCTTATTAGAAAAGCCGATTCTTCTTTAAGCTATAATCAGTAAAAAACACACTAGAAAAATAATGGTTAGTTTTTTAGATGTTGATGAGGATCTATGATTTCCTGATAGTGATGGTCAACCTATAGCGGATAATACAGAACAATATGAATGGATTGTTAAAATCAAAGAAAATTTAGAAATTCTTTTTAACTGAGCAATTTGAACAACAAAACCAACAAACAGAAATAGAAAGAGAAAGGGCTGAAACTGATTTTTATTTTGATAAATTGATTAACTACCCTCTCAGTTTAGATCAATTAAAAAAAGATAGCAATAGAGACTGCAAAAAAGGGTCAACCACCGTTAACCCCTAGACACTTATTTAATTGTTTAAGCCAAAAGTTGTAAGGGGTAAACCTGTGATTCGGGGATTAAGAATTTCAGTAAAAGTAGGGTGGGAATTGCCCACCTTACAATATTAAACCTATCATTACCAGGCACTTGCTTGAAAATTTATATCATTAATAATTTCTACTGTATCCCCCGAAGGTTTAATGACAAATAACCCTTGTTGATAAGGATAACGATCAATTCCTTCATCAATTTCTATACCAGCAACTGCACCATATAACTGAAAATTATTGTATTGAGGAAACGCTAATTTAAACCGTTCTAATTTAGAAATAAAGTTATTAACATCGTCATAAGATAAACGAGATTTACATTCAACTGCTACCATTTCTTGTCCATTAATCGCAACAATATCGATCTCCATTGCTAACCCTTGTTTGCGACTACGAACCCGTGAAGCAACTTGAGTAACATCAATCCCTCTGCTTTGAAAAAGACGGACTATTGCAGGTTCAACTAACTGTTCCACAAAACGTCCCCATCTAGTGGTTAGAGCATCTACAGCACGCACAGCACGCTTAGAAGCTTTGTCAAGTTCAGCTAAACGGCGATCTAAGTCTTCCGCACGGCGATCAGCTTCAGCAGCACGGCGATCAGCTTCGGCCACTGATTCTGCAAGACGGCGATCCAACTCTGCGTTCATTTCTTCCATACGGCGATCGCTTTGTGCTAAACGGCGATCGTACTCTGCTTGAGAAGCACGAAAAAGGTTGTAAATATCGTCAATGGTAACAGGATCACTCATGGGTAAATTAATGTAAGCCTTTCTCTTTTAATTATAATAGTATTTATATCAGTTTATTTAAGGTTTATGATGCTAATTACTATTAGTGAAGACACTTTAACTTTATCCCCTGGTAACACGGTTATTTTTCGGGATCAAACATGGGAAGATTATGAAAGATTACTGAATTTAAGACAAGAAACCTCTATCCCTAAACTCTCTTTTAATCTTAACACCCAAGAAATTCGTCTTATGTCTCCTTTACCTAGTCACGGAAAACGAATTGATCTGCTCAGAAATTTAGTTAGAATTATGTTAGATAAAAAAGGGTTAGACTGGGAATGTTTTGACCCTATTACCTTAAAAATACCACCACTAGCAGGAGTGGAAGCAGATACCTGTTTTTATATTAATAATAGACAAGCTATTTTAGGTAAAGATAGAATTGATTTAACCCTTGATCCACCTCCAGATTTAGCGATTGAAGTTGATTTTACCTCCATCACAGATGTTAGTGCTTATGAAATCATTAAAGTCCCTGAATTGTGGATTTACCGTCAAGGACTTTTAAACATTTATTTGTTAGAAGAAGATAGTTATCAAGACAGTGCGAAGAGTCGATTATTTCCTGATGTTGATGTTAAAACTATCTTACCTCAATATGTTGAGTTAGGATGGAATCAAGGGTCAAGTATTGCTTTGCGTCAATTTAGGAATCTTCAACCATAGACTAATGCTATAAAGAAACACATCTATCAAGATACGTTTCGGACTCCTGATTATTTTTGGTTTGATCCTGTTAGTTTAGAGTTTCAAAGTTTTACTTTAAGAAATTAATTTTCTAAGGTTTGAGGAACTTTTAAACCTAATAAAATAACTCTTGTCATCATAAATAAAGATAAAGCTAACCACAACAAATTACTACTACTATAATGCCAGGCAATCATGGCAACAGGGAAAAACCCAATAAAAGTTGAGCCTAAGGCTGTATTTCTTAACATCACTCCTTCCGCTAAACCAATAAAATAACCATCTAAAATAAAAGCAATTGATCCAAATCCTAAAACGGGTAATAACCAGATAACATGAGATTGTAAATAGGGAAAAATTTCCTGATGATTAGTTAACAGTCCAAAGAAGGTTTGAGGAAATGAAATCAAAATAAAAACAGCAACTAAAGCTAATGTAAACCCCAGACTTCCTGACAATTTTAGTAAAGGAATTAATTGTTTTTTGCTGCCTTTTCCTTTAAAGTTACCCGCTAAAGATTCTGTGGCAAAGGCTAATCCATCGATAAAATAAACCACTAAAGAAAATACCTGCAATAAAACAGAATTTTCAGCTAAAACCAATGTCCCCATCGCGGAACTAACATTCGTAAACAAAGAGAAAGCAGACAATAAAATTAAAGTCCGAATAAATAAATCACGGTTTAACATTAAATTACCTTTCCATTGTTCAAAAGAAAGTTTTTGTCTAACCTTTTGAATATCTTGCCAATTAATTTCTTTAATCACTAAACATAATCCAATTAAACACATAATTATCTGACTTAAAGAAGTTGCTAAACCAGCACCCCCACTTTCTAAACCCCAACGAATAATTAATAAATAATCTAAGATAACATTAGCCCCATTACCAATAATAGACAGCCATAACACTTTCCCACTTTGTTCTTTACCTAAAAACCAACCGATTAAAACAAAATTCAGTAAAACAGCCGGCGCACCCAATATTCTCATATCATAGTAACTTTGAGCCGATGCTTTTACTATGGGTGCAGCACTAATTAAATTAAATCCTATCCATCTTACCGGATACTGTAATACTAAAATAATTAATCCTAAACTTAAGGCTAATAATCCATTTTTAAGTAACACTAATAAGACAGATTGAGAGTCTTTTCGTCCCATTCCTTGGGCAGTTATTCCAGTGGTACTAGTCCGCAGAAAACCCAAAGCGCGGTAAAGATAATTAAAAATAATCGTGGCTAAAGTGACTCCAGCTAAATGATGAATATCTTCTAAATGTCCCAAAAAAGTAATACTGAGTAAACCAGCAATGGGAACCATTAAATTAGATAAAATATTGATGAAGGCTAATCGTAGAAAACGCCAGGAAAACGAAGGTAAATTTAACAATTCTAGAAAGCGATTTTTATAAGCTTCTAGATAAACTCTCTTAAAAGAAGATTCCATTATATTAACTCTAAGCAAAACTAATTTAAGCTTTTTTTTATACTTATAACCTTAACCTTAACATACTTAAACCCCGTCGTTAACGACGGGGTTTAAAATTAAATAGGGGTCAACAACCGTTGACCCCTACAATAAGACGAAAAGAAGCATTAAAAGACTAGGAAACGCCTTGTAATTGTTCGGTTTTCACCGTCAACTCCAATAAGCGATCGCCTCGATACAATTTCACTCTTAAACTGGCATTAATGCCCACATTTTCAACAATTTTTTGTAAATCGGTGCCATCCTTGACCGGTTGTCCATTAACAGCAACGATCACATCTCCCCGCCGTAATCTTGCCCGTTCTGCTGGACTATTGGGAACCACTTGCACTACCAAAATGCCATCTACCTCAGCAACGATAATGGGAGAGTTGGGGTTACGGTTGTTTTCTCTAGCGATTTCAGGAGTAAGGTTAATCATTTGCACCCCAATATAAGGATGGGGGACTTTTTGCCCCGAAGCCAGGGTTTTTTCTAAGGCTTTGGCTTTATTGATGGGAATCGCGAAACCAATACCCATCGCGTCGGCGCGAATCGCCGTATTAATACCAATCACTTCCCCTTTGCTATTGAGTAACGGACCCCCAGAGTTCCCCGGGTTAATGGCCGCGTCGGTTTGAATAAAGTCGAGACGTTTATCAGGGATACCGGCTTTGGCTGCGGAACGACCAATGGTACTAATAATGCCCAATGTTACCGTATTATCTAAGCCCACAGGGTTACCTACTGCGATCGCCCAATCTCCCACTTTCAGATTGGTGGAGTCTCCTAAGGGTGCAACAGGTAAGGTATTTCCTGCGGGGTTAATCGCTACTACCGCTAAATCTGTCACTTCATCGGTGCCTTTTACTTGCCCGTTAAAGGTTCGTCCATCTTTGAGGGTAACCGTCACTTTATCGGCACTATTGACCACGTGAGCGTTGGTTAAAATGATACCACTGCCATCAATAATAAAGCCAGAACCCTGGCCCGTGATTCTTTGTTGTCGGGGGGGTTGAAACTGTTGGCCAAAAAAGTCACGGAAAAAGGGATCATCAAAAAAGGGATCAATTTGTCGGGTGACGACGGTTTCCGTATCGAGACGAACCACCGCCGGACCAGTTCTGGAAACGGCCGCAGCCACAAAACTATCAGCAGTAATATCGACTGGGGTTTGGGCTAATTCTGTGATAGGCTCAGCTTGAGAGGATAACACCGAAAATCCACCAAAACAAAGAATCACACTGAGAAGGAGTGTGATGGTGTAGGTTCTGAGGGACTGTTGGAAGTTTGCCAATTGCATCGTTTTCATTAACGTTTAAAAGAGTGGAATTAGGAAGGATTGTTAGGGGTAAAAGCTAGGAAAAAAATAGGTTACTATAGATTTAATATAGCATTTTTTATCCCCGTTCAAGATTGAGTGACATTGAGGATAAAATTTGCACTCACCCAAAAATAGTCTTCTTTGTCTAATTGAGCTTGAAGCAAAATAATTAGATAGATAATTATATTTTTTCAGGATCAACACATCTAAATTAAAAAGAAGTGTTAGTTAGCTATTTGTTTACATAATTTCTTGTTTGTTTCGTTGGCAAATAAATTAGTTAATTTTATGAAGATGTTATGAAAAATTTTAGTTACTTAAAACAGAAAAAACTGGTTTTAATTTTTATTATAGCACTAATTAGTTCTATTTTGTTAGGGTCGGTTAATCCGATCTTAACTCAAAATACGAATACTCAACCCAGTTTAAGTCCTCAAGACTTAGTGATTAAAGAAATCAAAGATATTGCTAAAAATCATGTTGAGAATGATATTGAAAAGAAGACAAATTTAGTGGTTGAAGAATATGCTTCTAATTCCGTTGGCTTAAGTAAACTAAAAATTGCAGAAATTTATGACACAGAATATAATCAACTCACTAAAAAGAAGCAAAATAAAAATCCTCTGAGTAAATTACCTCAAGGATGGTTGGGATGGTTTGCTGCCTTAATGTTACTTATTTATACTCTTTTTCAAGATTGGATTAAGAAAAATAATCCAGTGGAAAAAGTTTTAGTTTGGTTTTATAAAAAATTTGCAGGTACACCCTTTTTAAAGAACTTAGCCGTTAAAAAATATCAAAACGCTTTAATTGAAAAATATGAAAAACTGGCTATTTCTTTTCGGCAAAATCGTCCTTTAGAAATGCGAGAGGTTTATGTTCCGTTGAAAGTGAAGGAGAGTAAAGAGAGTCAAGAACAATGGAATGAGTCTTTAATTGAAGCGGAAAAAGCATTAAAAGATTATTCTAAGTTAATGGTAACAGGAAGTCCAGGGTCAGGAAAGTCTGTTTTATTAAAGTATTTAACATTATCTTATGCAGAACGGGGATTAAGTCGTCGATTTTCGACTCCTTTTATTCCTGTGTTACTCGAATTAAATACGCTTAGTTTATCTGATTTAACGGTTCAAGCGTTAGAAACTCAATTAGTTAATCTTTTTTCTCAAAATGATTTTCCTCATGCTAATAACTTTGTTCATCAAAGTTTAAAAACAGGTCATTTATTATTATTGTTTGATGGGTTAGATGAGGTCATTGATGAGAGTCGTGGAAAGGTAGTTAAGGGATTAAAAGCTTTTTTAGACACTTATGAAAAGTGTCCATTTATTATTACTTGTCGAACAGCCGTTTATAAAAGAGAATTTTATGATACAGCTAATAAAACTTTAGAAATTAGTGATTTTAATGATCAACAAATTCGGCGTTTTTTGAGATCATGGAAAACAGAAATGCCAGTGGGGAAATCTGTTGAACAATTACTCAAGACTTTAGATGATAGACCCCAAATTAAAACCTTAGCTAAAAACCCTTTACTATTAACCATTATTGCTTATCTTTACACAGATACTAACATGGATTTACCCTACTCACGGGCGGAATTTTATAGAAAAGCAATAGATATTTTATCTGAAGCAAGAGATGAAGCAAAAGGGGTGAAAAATCGTTATATAAGAGAGAAAAAACAACGGGTGCTTCAACAGTTAGCTTTGTATGCTCAAACGAGAAGAAGGAAAAGTGATGTATCTCAATCATCTCAACAAAATCGTCGCATTCTTTCTGATATAGAGATTAGAGAAGAAGTTAAAAAGATTCTCCCCAATTTAAACTTAAATCCTGATGATGTTGATAAGATTATTGATGAAATTGTTAAACGTAGTGGTTTATTATTACGTCTTGATGGGGGACAGAGATATCAGTTTGCTCATCAAACATTACAGGAGTATTTTGTGGCGGCTGCACTTACAGATCAGTCCGATAAGTTAGTTGAATATTGGGAAAATGCACCGGATGATTGGGGAGAGATTATCAAGTTATGGTGTGGTTTAGCTAATAGTAGTACGAATTTAATTAGGAGCATTTATGCACGAGATCCGTTGATGGCGTTTGAATGTTTAGGAGATGCAAGTTTTGTAGACACAGACTTGGCTGAAGAGATTATCAATTCTTTTAAAGATAAGTTCGGAAAAAAGAATAATGAGCGGATGTTAAGTGCCTTTGGTTTTGTGGCTGCTAGTTCCAGTGAAAGAGGAAAAGAGGTCTTTCAATTCTTAAAAGAAACTTTAATCAATGCTGATTTTAGACATTTATCTGCTGCTGAGCAAAGTTCTTCTTTAATAAGGGGAAAAGCAGCAGCAACAGCTTTAGCTCAAACCAATAAATCGGAAGCAGCAGAAATATTGGGTCAATGTTACAGTTTTGGCCGTGCTAATCATTCAGACATACAGCTAACGATGCAGAAGTCCTTAATTAAACTGGGAAACTTAGCCATTCCTACGTTAATAAATTTGGCTAAAATAAGGACAAATCAATTACCAGTCAGGCAAATATTAGAAGATATCAAAAACATTGGCACACCTGAAGCAGCGATGGCTTTTGTGCCGTTTTTATGGGATGTTCATCTAAGGGATTTAACAGCATGGTATTTAGGTTCTTTACTGCAATTCCCAGAGGTTGAAGATGCTTTCAGGGAAGAAGAATTTTCTGAGGAAGTACAAGCATTAATCAGGGAAAAACAGAAAGAAAAAGAATATTTACCTTGGATTTGGCATCCTTTTGAAACTTCTGGTTCTTCTAATCTCTCCATTATTACAGGACGAATTGCTTATATATTAGTCAAACAGCTTGAGAATAATATCAATTACATCGATCCTTTTATCGGTGAACAACCTAAAATTGATCCTCGCTTGATGATTCCTGTCTGTGCTGTTGCTGGGTTTAATGGGGTTATTTTACCACAGAATATAAGTAATGATGCCATAGCATTGCTGGAGCAGTCGGTGTTGACAGAGGATATTGAACAGAAAATGAGTCAAGAAGTATGCAGGATTATTGAGCGGGGTGTTTATTCTCCGAATGTTGGTGTTTATTCTGGGGATATTAATGTAGGAGATTTTGAACTTAATCGGAAATGGTCAGAATTTTTGTTGAATTTACCCCACCCTTTGCCATTGGATTTATTGCGTCGCTTGATTGAATCTCCTCGACGTTTAACGATGGATGATTGGCGCAATCTTTATGAGGAGGTTGACTATCAATTTTTTAAGAGTGGACATTATTGGGGGATGTTGTTCATTGCGGTTTTGCTTTCCATCGGAGCTATCGCTCAAATCATAGGGTTATGGAGCGAAATATTGAGTCAGACAAGTTTATCTAGTTATTCAACGCTAATTTCTGCTTTGAGCATCATCATACTTCTGATTATTGTAACTTTTTTAATAGTTTTGTGGAGAGAGGTTCGTTTAACAGAAGATTATATTGAACCTCCTTTGCTCATCAGTTTGGGGTTCTTTGGTGTGAAAACATATCCTCAAGAAGTTACTCGATTTTGGCAAAAAGCACTGGTTTGGGAAGGAATAACGATTTTATATGATTCTTTAACCGATTCTATGACTTTCACTGGAGCTGTCGCTGGAGCTGTCGCTGGAGCTGTCGCTGGAGCTTTCGCTTTCGCTTTCGCTTTCGCTGGAGCTGGAGCTGTCGCTGGAGCTGTCGCTGGAGCTGTCGCTGGAGCTGTCGCTGGAGCTTTCGCTTTCGCTTTCGCTGGAGCTGGAGCTGTCGCTTTCGCTTTCGCTGTCGCTGTCGCTGGAGCTTTCGCTTTCGCTGGAGCTGGAGCTGTCGCTTTCGCTTTCGCTGTCGCTGTCGCTTTCGCTGTCGCTGTCGGTTATAGCTTAGGAATATGGTACAGAGGAACGAGAGAAAGATTAGGGGTCATACGCTACTTATCAGTTTTAGCCTTTCCTTGGTTTTGTTGGTTTCCTGGGGTATTTGTGTTGGTTACCTGGGGTTTATGGGATACCCTTTCTATGGGGTTGCCATTCACTTGCTTATTTTGGTTAATTATCTTAGGATTGTGTAGTTATTGGTGGGTGAGGGGTCAACAATTAGAAGCCAAAGCGCGTAATCCTTTCAAGGGAATTTTGAGAAATTAAATAAGTTTTTCTATTAATCATGTCACATTCAAAGCCTAATAAGAAAGTTATCGATTACTTGAATAGACGAACAAAAGAGGAACTAATTGAGTTGATTTTCAAGTTTGCTCCTCAGAGTTTTTTTGATATAGCAGTACAAAAATTAGTTAAGACGTTACTGTAAGGTGGGGAGTGCATCGGCCTACAGATATTATGCGTTTAATTATGCCGACCTACTTAGTAAAAACCCAAAATCTTTTATTCTGCCAATAGTTTCGTAGCCAAACCATCAATACTCTCTTGATTTTTCTGTTGCCAATAATCATAAATTCCTGTTTCTCCTTTTTTCTTTGCCCATTCAATTAAAGTGTCTCTGTTTTTTTGATGCTCATAAATAGGAACTCCAAAACCACAAGAGGTTTGAACAGAAGTTACGGTTAAAATAATAATCTGTCTTTCTCCCTCATAAGTGGGGAAATGATCAGCCAATTCACTCCATTTCTTATCTCTGGGACGAATGACTTTTCCTTGACCATATAACCGTAAAATTAAAGGTTTCTCAGAAAAACTGCAAAACATGATCGTCATGCGTCCATTTTCTTCTAAATGAGCAGAGGTTTCATTACCACTCCCTGTTAAGTCTAAATACCCCACGGTTTGCTCATTTAAACAGCGAAAAGTATCTATCCCTTTTGGAGATAAATTAATTCTACCTTCTGTGGGAGCAGTGGCAGTAAAAAACATTTTTTGTTCTTCAATAAAGTGAATGAGTTCAGGGGTTAAACTAGGATAGAATTTAGCCATAGTTTTCTTGAATTTAAACAATAATCACGACTGATTTTATTTTAAACTGTTATGTCAAATGCTATAATTAAGTTATTTTAAAATTTTTTAGATTGATTATGACGGCTGAAAGTCCCTCTTTAACCCCACAACCATCTTCAAAAATTCCCTCCTCTGACTATCATCCGATTATTATTCGCCTAGAAACAATCACCAAAATTTATGGCAGTGACAATACAAAGGTCAAAGCATTAGATGAAATTGATTTAACCATTGAAAAAGGAGAATACTGCACCATTATGGGGGCATCTGGGTCAGGAAAATCAACCCTGATGAATATTATCGGTTGTCTTGACCGTCCCTCTTCCGGACGGTATTATTTAGATAGTGTAGATGTCTCTGGACTGCCTGATGCTCAACTGGCTGCTATCCGTAACCGCAAGATTGGTTTTGTTTTTCAACAGTTCCATCTCTTGCCTCAAATGACAGCCCTGGAGAACGTCATTTTACCCATGATCTACGCAGAGGTGTCCCCCACAGAACGTCGCGATCGCGCCCTAGAAGCCTTAGAAAGAGTGGGTTTAGGTAACAGAGTTAATAATAAGCCCAATCAACTCTCAGGGGGGCAGCAACAACGGGTAGCCATCGCCCGCGCTATTGTTAATCAGCCGGTTCTTCTGTTGGCTGATGAACCCACAGGGGCGTTAGACTCTCAAACCACAGAAGAAGTATTAGAAATATTTGAAAGCCTATATCAAGCCGGTATTACCGTCGTGGTAATCACCCATGAAGCCGAAGTCGCCCGTCATTCTCGCCGAGTGATCTGGTTTAAGGATGGTCAAGTGGTTCACTCTAATCTTAGCCCTCATGAACTACATTCGGTTGTTAATTAAGAAATGTTGCGAAATCAAGGAAAATCAAGCATAATAGATAAGTTAAGATACTTATATTTTTGTATAGCAAATTTTAAAATCCTTATTTTTCCACCATTTTGAGTTCAGAGGCATTAGTAAAAGCTTGTGACTTGGCAAACCCTAGAATACAGTGACACCGGTTCCAACCTTCAACAGCAAAAACGCTATGACGCGGCTGCCATAGCCCGTTATTACCGCTTACGTCCTTGGGAAGTAATCAAAAGGGCTATCACGATTATCTGGTCTTTTGGTTGGTTTTTGATCCATCTTCAATGGGATCATTGGTTTAACCCCGATAAAGACAATAAACAGAAATGTGCAACAGAGTTAAGAGAAATTCTTACCCGCTTAGGCCCAACCTTTATTAAAGTGGGTCAAGCCTTATCAACCCGTCCCGACTTAATCCGTCCTGACTTCCTCGAAGAACTGATCAAGCTACAAGATCAACTTCCTCCCTTCGATAATAAGGTTGCTTTCTCCATTATAGAGAAATCTCTGGAAATGAGCATCGAGCAAGCCTATCGAGAAATTTCACCCCATCCCGTCGCAGCAGCTAGTTTAGGACAAGTTTATCGCGCTGTGTTACATACAGGGGAAGAAGTGGCCGTTAAAGTCCAACGGCCGAACCTAAGACCCATTTTAACCCGCGATCTCTTTTTAATGCGTTGGGCAGCTTGTCAATTTGGTCGTTTTTTACCCCTTAATTTAGGTCACGATTTAACTCTAATTGTGGATGAATTTGGAGTTAAATTATTTGAAGAAATTGACTACGTTAATGAGGGAAGAAACGCCGAAAAATTTGCGGCCAATTTCCGAGACGATGATGATGTCAAAGTGCCTGTTATTTACTGGTCTTATAGTAGCGATCGCGTCTTAACCTTAGAATGGATACAGGGTTATAAATTAACCGATACCGACCAAATCAAAGCCGCCGGATTAGACCCTTATGCCATTGTGAGAATTGGGGTGACCTCAGGATTAAGACAACTACTAGAACATGGATTTTTCCATGCTGACCCCCATCCTGGCAACCTATTTGCCACCCTCGATGGCCGCATGGCTTTTATTGACTTCGGCATGATGGACCAGTTAGAAGAAGAGACAAAAGAAACCATTGCTAGTTCCGTGGTGCAGTTAATTAATCAAGATTATGATGCCTTAGCCAAGGATTTTGTCAAGTTAGGTTTCTTAACCCCTGATACGGACATTCAGCCCATTATTCCAGCCTTAGAACGGGTTTTAGGCAATGCTATTGGTCAAAGTGTAGGGGACTTTAACTTCAAAACCATTACCGATGATTTTTCGGAATTAATGTACGAATATCCCTTCCGAGTTCCGGCTAAATTTGCCTTAATTATTCGTTCACTCATTACCCAAGAAGGGTTAGCCCTTAGCCTTGATTCCGACTTCAAAATTGTAGAAGTTGCCTATCCTTATGTTGCCAGACGGTTATTAACCGGGGAGTCTCCTCAACTGAGAAAAAGACTCTTAGAAGTGTTATTTAAAAATGGTAAATTCCAGTGGCAACGGTTAGAAAATATGATCAGTATTGCCCGTTCCGACGAACAATTTGATCTACTACCAACGGCACAATTAGGATTACAATATTTGTTGTCTGATGAAGGAAGATATTTACGTCATCAATTATTGTTAGCGTTAACCGAAGATGATCGTTTACATACCGAAGAGGTTCAACGTATTTGGACTTTGATCAGTGATGATCTTCAACCTCAACAATTATTTGGTGTTGCTATCAACGCATTCCGTCAACTGTCTACTGCCGGAGTGGCTGCCATTCTTCCTCCCACAGCCCATATCAACTAATCTATCCTTATTCAATCCCTGCCGTTTATGTACTATTTACCTCAGCCTCCTTATTTCCTGATAGTTGCCGGCTTATTCATCGGCCTTACCTGCGGTTTAGCCTTTGAAGCTACCCTCAAGTCTCAGATTCATGCAATGTTGAAAAAGCCAATGGATCAAATGTTAAAAGGTTCGGGGTTACAGTTACCCTTTTTTGGTATTTGTGTTGGGATTTGTGTCTTTTTATCGGCGGGTTTAGAGATTTTTCTCTTTGATCGTTGGCTATCCTATGCCATTTCTTTACCCATGACAATCTTTATTGCTGCTTTAGTTTGGATTCAACTAGACAGCTTATTAAAACAGTTAAAGCAGGGGGGATCAAAAGCCATTGATTTAGATGCTTTTTATTAATTAATAAGACTGAAAATATAAGTAGGGGTCAACGGTTGTTGACCCCTATTTTTTACCCAGGTGGCCAAGTTAGCGATCGCCGCCCTAAAATATGTAAATGAAGATGATCGACGGTTTGTCCCCCATCTTCTCCATTATTAATAACCACACGATAACCCTTGCTTAATCCTGCTTCTTGGGCAACTTGTTTCACCTTCATTAAAAGATGTCCTAAAAGACGATGATCCTCTTCTTGTGCTTCTTCTAGTTTAGGAATCGGTTTTTTAGGAATAACTAAAATGTGAGTAGGTGCTTGAGGGTTAACATCAGTAAAAGCTAAGCATAAATCATCTTCGTAGACGATATTGGCCGGAATTTCTCGCCGAATAATTTTACTAAAAATTGTATCAGTCATTGTGAAACTCAATCACTAACAATTTTATTATTTTAACATTTACAGGGTGAGTTATACGCGATCGCATCATGTTATTATTATTGTGGCTAAGACGAAAACATAGAAAATAATTCTTCTCCTGTCATTTTCTTAGTTTCATTCGCAAAAGAGTAATAGTTCGGCTTTTCTTCTATAAAAACTTCTGTATCAAAAATAAAATTTTCAGCATTATCAAAAATTGCTGCGGGTATATGATAGTGATTATCGTCTTTCAATCGATAGAATAAATGAGTTCCACATTGCTTACAAAACCCCCTTTCGGCCCATTGTGAAGAGTTATAGACCTGAATATATTCTTCCCCTTCAAAACTGATCCCATCGTTACATTCAACCCCCAATAAAGCTGCACCACCCCATTTACGACACATATTACAATGACAGGCTGCTACATGATGATTAATACTAGAGGTTGCAATATTGACCGCACCACATAAACAGCGACCTTTGATCATACTAAGTTCAGACATTTTATTTGATCTCCTTGCACAGAAAGTTACTTTAATTGTTTTTATCATACATCATTTGAATCTAGAGAGTATAATAGATAATTAGATTGTTTAAAAGAGAATTAATTAATGATGAATCAAGGTAAAATTGTTGCTATTATCACTGGGGCTATTTCTATCTTTCTAGCAGTTGCTTATTTAATTGTTGTTCAATTATTAGATTTTCGAGGTGAAATGCTGCCAGCCCCAACTTTTGAGATGATCTTTAATCTTTTTTAAATTATCAATAATTGTAACAGTTTGCAGATACCCCCTAGAAGTTCTCAAACTTTTCTGGTTACACTAAATAACAATATCTTCGCACCCATTGCTTTTCTGGTTGATTTGTTAATATGATTCCTTTGCAACTTACCCTGAAAAACTTTTTGAGTTATCGAGAAATTATCCTTGATTTTCGGGGGTTACATACGGCTTGTATTTGTGGGGCAAATGGAGCAGGAAAATCCTCTTTATTAGAAGCAATAACCTGGGCAATTTGGGGTAAAAGTCGCACGGCTTCCGATGATGATATAATTCATACCACTGCTGACTATGTTAGGGTTGATTTCGAGTTTATTTCTTACGAACAAAATTATCGAATTATTCGTAGTCGTCAACGGGGAAAAAGTCCTACCTTAGATTTTCAAGTTAATAGTGGAAATCAATTTATTTCTTTAAGTGCAAAAAGGGTTAGGGATACTCAAGAGATTATTGTTGCTACATTAAAATTAGATTATGATACTTTTATCAATTCAGCCTATTTACGTCAAGGAAGGGCTGATGAATTTATGTTAAGAGGTGCGACAGAAAGAAAAAAAGTATTAGCTGAGTTATTAAAATTAGATCAGTATGAAAAATTATCAGAAAAAGCAAAAGATTTATCCAAGAAACATAAAATCCAAGCAGAGCAAATTAAATTAAATTTAGATAGACTTCAACAACAGATAGAAGAGAAGAAAAATGTTAATACTGAGCAAAAAAATGTTAACCAAGAGATTCAAAAATTACAAAAATTACAACAAGTAGATAGAGAAAAATTACAAACTATTAAACAAAAAGATAGTCATCGTCAAGCCTGGTTAGAACAGTTTACATGGCATCAAAATAAACAGCAAACCTTAGAAAAAGAATCTAAACAATTCCAACAAGAAGGGTTACAATTAACCCAAAAAATTAACGAAGCAGAAAAAATACTTAATCAAGAACAAGAGATTACTGAAAAATACGAAGAGTTATTACTCTTACAAAAAGAAGAAGAAAACTTATGCCATCAATTTCAATTGTTTCAAGATATTCAACAGAAAAAACAAAAAATAGAACAAGAAATTTTCAAAAGAAATAATCAATTACAATTGCAAATTCGTCAACAACAAACTCGTTTAGAACAATTAGAAGAACAAGAGAAAGAATTGCAAAAAACAATCAATCAATCTGAAGACATTGAAGTAGCAGTTCAAAAATTAAATGAGCATCGACAACGTTTAAAAGAATTAGATAAATTACAACATATGGTAACACCTTTATTAAAAGAAAAACAAAATTTAGAAACAGAACTAGAAAGAATGAAAGCTAATTTAGAAGCAAAAATTGAACAATTTGAAGTTCTGGAACATCAATATAATCAAGAATTAGCAAAAATACCCGAAAGACGACAAATTTTGCTAGAATTGGATAACAAAATTCAAGAAATTGATAATCAAAAAGTTTATCAGAAACGAGTTAAAGAGAAATCACAAGAAAAAAGATTAACACAAGAAAAACTTATAGTTAATCAGCGAAATTATACCGAAAAAATAGAAGAACTACAACAAAAAATAAATTTATTAAATAATCCAGATTCTACTTGTCCCTTATGTGAGCAAGAATTAGATGAAAATCGCCGTCATAACGTTATTGACAAAACCAATACACAACAACAAAAATTTCAAGAGCAAATTTGGTTTTTACAAGAAGAAATTTCGGTTATTAAGCGCGATATTAAATCATTAATATCCGAGGAAAAAAAATTAGAAAATAGCCTCAAAAGATCAGGAAATGTGCAACAAGAATTTTCTAGAATAGAAGCCCAACTGGAGCAATCAGCAGAAGTGAAAACAAAACTCAAAAAGATACTTAAAGAAAAAGAAAATGTTGATAATTTAATCAGTACCAAAACTTACGGAATTAATACACAAAATGACATTAAAATCATTAATAAAAGATTGAGAGAACTAAATTACGACGAACAAAATCATGCGTTAGAAAGGGGAGAAGTTGAACGGTTAAGATGGGCAGAAATCAAACAAGCAAGAATAGAAGATGCTATCCGTAATCGAAAGAAGATACAGCAACAAAAACCCGAAATTATTACTAGAATTGACAAGTTAGGAACAGAAATTAAAAACTTAGAAACTGATTCAGAATTACAACAAAAGATCAATACAATAGAAGAAGAATTAAATAGTTTAAACTATGAGCGGGGGTATCATCAAAGAATATCTAACTATATTCGCAAATCTCAATCTTGTGTTGTTGATTATCAAAAATTACAAGAGATTAAACAAGACTATCCTCAATTGCTAGAACAATTCAAAAATCTTGAGGTTAAAATCAATAATAATCAGGAAGAACAAAAAGATACAGAAAAATTCATCCAACAATTATCAAATCAGCTAGAAACCATTGAAGATTACAGTGAAGAAATTGAAACCTTAGAAATAAAGATCAAACAACAACGGGAAATATTAGATAATTTGCTTGCTCAAAAAGGAAGACTTGACCAATCTTTGTCACAACTAGAAACGTTGAAAAAAGATCGAGAAGAACAAGAAAAAGAATATAATAAAGTTCGTAGACAGTATCGAGTTTATACAGAATTAACCAAAGCTTTTAGTAAGAATGGTATTCAATTATTGATGATTGAAAACGTTTTACCACAGTTAGAAACAGAAACCAATCAAATTTTATCACGGTTAACAGGAAATCAATTACATATTAGATTTGTAACACAACGAGCAGGGAAAAGTGGCAGCTCTCGAAAAAAATCTGCTAAAATGATCGATACATTAGACATTATCATTTCTGATGCAAAAGGAACTCGCGCTTATGAAACTTATTCAGGTGGTGAAGCATTTAGGATTAATTTTTCTGTTCGTTTAGCCTTAGCTAAATTATTAGCACAACGGGCAGGAACCACATTACAAATGTTAATTATTGACGAAGGTTTTGGCACTCAAGATGCACAAGGGTGTGAGCGTTTAATTGCAGCAATTAATGCCATTTCTTCGGACTTTTCTTGTATTTTAGCAGTGACCCATATGCCCCAATTTAAAGAAGCCTTTCAACACCGTATAGAAGTGTACAAAACGAATCAAGGATCAAAAATAAACTTAGTGAGTTAACCATGTTCAAATGCTTAAAAATTATTTCTTTAGCCCTTACTATTACTTTATTTTTAACTCAGATAGCTTATGGTGATCAATGTTCTTATGTAGATAAAGAACAAGCGTTAAAAGCAGCAAGTTTCCTTAAATTAAATCAATTAATTTATCTTTTTTGCGAACCCTGTGGCGAAACCATACCTCAACCTGCTACAATTCAATCTATTTCTGTCGGAACTGCTGGTTATCAAAATTTCTGGCAACTGTCCATTAATAATCAAGGAGTCGATTTAGCTTACACTTATGTCCCATCTAGTCTGGGAGAAAAGTCCATTAATTTAGCAGCTTTAGCTGGATGTCCGGCGCAGGATGTGAGTCCTTTTATTGATTTTTAAAAATACAAAATTATTAATTAAAATTATTTATGAAACGTCGCAATTTTATTAAATACAGTGGTTTAGGGTTAGCAAGCTTAGGGATTGCAGCTTGTAGTAATACTGATATTTTCTCCTTCAATAACAAGCAAAAAACCAATGTAGATTTTGGACCCTTAGAAAAGTCTAACCTAATTCTCGGATATGTGCCGAATGGGGATGCAGCCCCCTTAATTATTGCTCAGGAAAAGGGATTTTTTGAGCGTTATGGCTTGTCTGTTACCCTAAAACGACTTGAAACATGGGAAGGGGTAAAAGAAGAGTTAATAGGGTGGAAAATGGACGCAGGACAACTTCCCTATGCTTTTCCTATGTTGGCACAATTAGGAGAGGAAGAAGCCCCTTTAATTTCTTTGATGACTCTTAATCTTAATGGTAGTGCGATTACGATAACCCAAAAAGCTTGGGAAGCAGGTATACGGCCATCGGTGGATTATTTCAATTTTACTGATTTTGAAGAGAATATTAGACGCTACTGGCGAAACCGTGAAACTCCTGTTAATTTTGCGGTTGATTCCCCTTTTTCCACTGACGCTTATTTGACTCGCTATTGGTTATCTGCTATCGGTTTATTGCCTCAAAACGAAGTAGAATTAGTGGAGTTTCCTGCGTCTCAAATGATCTATAAATTGCAAGCGGGAATTATTGATGGTTATAGCGCGTCTTCCCCTTGGAATGAACAAACGGTACTTGAAAAAGCAGGATTTGTTAGTTATATTAGTCGGGATATTTGGCAAGGCCATCCTAATAAAATTTTAGCCACTATGGACGGTTGGGCGAGGAAACATCCGAAGACAACTAGGGCGTTAATGGCTGCTTTAATCGAAGCTTGTCAATATTGCGATCGCTTGGATAATCAGACAGAAATTGCTACTATCTTAGCACAACCTAATTATTTAAACCTGGATACTGGTTTGATTGAATCCACAATAACGGGGAATTATTCTTATAGTTATGAAACCTCTGAAAAATATCAGCAATCCATACCCGATTATACTATTTTTCATCATCGGGAGGCGGGTTATTTGGGAGAAAATGATCATGCTAATTATCCTTGGCGTTCCCATGCTATTTGGATGTTAACCCAGATGATTCGTTGGCATGATTTAGCTATTTATGACTATCCAAAAGAAGCTGATCAATTATTAGATAAAATTTATCCCATTACCATCTATGAAGAGGTAGCTGAGGTGTTAAATATTCCCCTACCTAATGATAGTATGAAAACAGAAACTAGCACCGCTTTTATTGACGGGCGATCGTTTGATCCGAGTAACCCAGTGGCCTATTTGAATCAATTTCCGATTCGTGCTAATGGTCCTCGAATTTTTGGGTTTGTTTAGGAGGGTTCGGAGTTCGGAGAAAGAAACTATTTAGGGTTTGCTGAATAAAAACAAAACCCTCTTCGTTAAAAGGTTACAGCCATATTCGATGAGGAAAAAAGATCAGCTTTATAGGCTAAAAACCGCTAAAATTGGTAGAAACACCTCGCAGTTGTTAGCTAAGAACAAATGTATCTCGAATCCATTGCACTGTATATCCTGTGGCGATCGCTACTTCCTCTGTTTTTTGGTTCTACAGTATATACTATGCTAAACTATCAGTTATATGCCAAAATAATAAAGCTCTATTTTTGAAGTTATTTACATTCCTAAAACCAAAACCGCAACGTTTTAAAACTTTCAATCGGTTATTAATTCCTTCCACGACTGCGTTGGTTGTTCTTCTTTCAAAATAACCAACAATTTCTCCGAACCAATTTCTTATAGTTCTAACTGTTTTCGGGAAAAACGAGTTAGCTTTAAGTAGCCAATGTACTAACTTTAAAGTTCCTTCACCTAGATTTTTACTATTAATGATTGTTGGGTTTCGTTCCTCTACCCAACCTACATACTAATACTATTTGACTATTGTAGAACCATAAAATCATTTATTCTCATCGTACTTTTCTTTAATCTTTAAAATCTTTGTTGTAAAACCTTGGTTACTGTTAGCTGAGATGTTGCATTTAACGCTGATAATATGGGTGAAGCGATCACATTATCTCCTTTGAATATTGCTTCTTCGTATAATCCTTCTACTAAACTTAATACCGTAATTTGTTGTTCGATAGGATCAATAATCCAATATTGAGAAATGCCTCTGGCTTGATATTGCGATCGCTTATAACGATAATCCCTATCTCTATTTCTTTTCCCTGGTGACACAATTTCTACTACTAACTGAGGGGGTGGCATATCCATTGTAACTGTTGAACGGCTGGCTGATTTTAAAGCTGTTGCTAATTCTTCTGTTAATATCATTAAATCAGGTAAACGTACCGTTACTCTGGTTCCTGTTACGACAATTTCTGTGCCAATTCTTAAACGATAGGATGGAACGCCTTGCATCACAAAATAAGCAAATAAAAACGAGGCAATACGAAGATTTAAGTCACTTTCAGGGGGCATAATTAATAACTCTCCATCTTCTAGTTCGTAGCGAGTCTCTGTATCATCGTCATAGTTAAAATAATCCTCTAAGGACATTATTTGAGAGGTAACAACCATAATCACTAACCCTTAATCACGGAATCACTTTAATTATAATATAATTCTACTTTATTTATGTTTGGTTTGGGAACTGTTGAGACTTTCAAGGTTTTTGCCAGAGTAGCCACAGGAAATGAAGTAGCAAGAGGACAAGTAGAATCAAGTATTATTATCATTGTTGATTTATTGGAAGCATTGGATGATTTTTTAGTTGCTCTGGCTTGGTTATATTTTGCTTGGGGAATTTATTCTTTATTTCTTGGGTCTAAAGATGCTTTAGTGAATTATGCAAGTTGGTTGCGGGTTAATTAGAATAATTTTAAACCCACAGAACTCTCATTAAAATCTGCAAATAAACACCATGTCTGAATCAGAAGCTAAGCTCCCCAATAATAATGAACTTGCCATACAACGGACGGATCTGGCAAAAACCCGAACCGATCTGGCCCTAGAAAGAAATGTTTTAGCTGAAACTCGCACGGAATTAGCCAGGGAACGAACTCGGGCTGCACAGGAAAGGACTTTGATGGCTTGGATACGAACATCTTTATCCATGATTAGCTTTGGTTTTGGAATTGATCGTTTTTTCAGCTATTTGCATAAAACTACCCCAAAAACTGGCATTAATACCCTCACAGAAGAACGAGTTTTAGGCTTAAGTCTGATGAGTTTAGGGATCTTTGCCTTAGCTGCTTCTTTAGTGACTCATTGGCGTACCCTTAAGAATATTGACGAAAAACAGTACAAATATGTCCCTCAATGGTCCCAAGGCTTTACAGTGGGGATTATTTTACTATTCATTGGCCTAGCTGCTTTTATTCCTTTATTAGCTGTCGATTTTAATCTATCAGAAATTTTCACTTTAGATAGTAAAGTTATTCAAAATTTGTTTGCTTTAAATATCTTTCTCATTATGCTAACGATGGGAGTGAAAATTCCGTTAAGTGATTTAGTTTCTCTGAAAAATCATCCTCGATTTTTAGCTAAAGCTTTGTTATCTGTCTTAGTTATTTTTCCTTTGATTGTAGTTTCCGTTTTATTCATCTTCAATCTCAGTAAATATATCGCCATTGCTTTCATTCTGTTAGCGGCTTCTCCCGCACCACCTTTATTAACTAAAAGAACGATTATGTCAGGAGGAAACGTAACTTTTGCAGCTAGTTTACAAGTAATTTTGTCCTTATTGGCTGTACTATTTACGCCCTTGGCTTTGTATTTATTTTCATTTATTTTTTTAGAAAGTCGTGAAAGCATCGATTTTATTTTAGTGGCGAAACAAGTGGCAACAGTTCAATTATTACCTTTGTGTCTTGGGTTATTAATTCGTAAGTTATCGGCTGATTTAGCAGAAGAAATTGGGGATTTATTACTCAATGTTGTTAATACTTTATTTTTAGTGGTGCTTATTTTTTCCGTTGGTATTAGTCTAAATTTAGTTCCTACAGTGGGTTGGACAACAGTTGTCAGTATTGCTTTGATGGTGGCATTTGGCCTCATCATTGGCCATTTATTGGGTGGGGTTGATGATAACATAGAAACTCGATCCACCCTAGCAACAGCAACCATTGCTCGTAACATTGGTTTAGCCTTATATATTGCCATCGTTAACGGTGCAACTAATGCCATTCCTGGACTTGCAGCTTATGCCGTTTTGGGTGCTATTTTTGCTTTACCTTATAATGTTTGGGTGAAAAATAAAATAAAAAAAAGTAAAGAGAATATTTCCAAACCTATAACTAATAATAACTGAAAACTGATGACTAATCATTCTCCAAATTGGCAAACCGAACTGGCTAAACAACGTAATCGTATTGCAGCCGATCGCACCCTTTTGGCTTGGATTCGCACCAGTGTTGCTTTAATCGGTATTGGTTTTGGGTTAGAACGTGCTATTAGTAAACTTTATATAGGAGTAGAAAATCAACCCACTGTTCTCGTTAAATTGTTTAGTTTATTGATTGTTGGGACAGGTTTTTTTTCTATATTGATAGCAGCTTTAGATTATAAAAATGAAATGAAACGGCTCGAACAACCAGATTATTATTATACGCCTCGACAATCTTTAGGTATAATGGTTTCTGGAATATTAGTATTAATTGCGATTAGCATCTTTTTCACCATTTGGAGAGAAGTAATTATCAACTAAATCAATTATAAATTATTAAATAATGACACCTGATAAAATCACTGGTCCGACTAATGAATTAGCAAAAGAACGGAATCGTGCAGCAGCAGAACGGACGATTACCGCTTGGATACAAAACTGTTTAACGTTAATTGGGTTTGGATTTGCCATTGATCAAATTTTTCAGGCACTACAACAAAAGTTTCCTAATAGAAATCCATTAATAACCATACAATCGGCACATTATATCAGTTTAACTTTAATTGCTATCGGAATTGTTTTGTTAATTATTGCTATGATACAACATTACTTTGAGGTACAATCAATTCAACGGGATGATTATTTTTTTTATCCCAGTCATTATCTCAACATGATTGTTGTTTTAGCGGTTATTCTGTTTGGATTTATCTCTCTATTAATTATTTTTCTAGGACTTAATTAAAATAAATTAACGAGCAACCAAAATGACAAACCCTAATCCTGGTACAGAACTAGCAAAAGAACGGAATCGAGCAGCACAAGAAAGAACCTTAATGGCGTGGATTCGCACGTCTTTAACCTTAATTAGTTTTGGTTTTGGTATTGAAAGAATTGTTTCTATACTGAATCAAAATTTAGGGGGAATTGCTAATCCGATTCGTTTATCTCGCATTTTAGGCATTTCTTTTATTGCGTTAGGGACTTTTTCCTTATTAGCTGCTGCTCTAGATTATCGTCGTCAACTTGGGAGAATTCAACGCAATGACTTGCTTTATCAATCGAGAAAATCACCAACGCTTATCGTGGCTTACATTCTAGCGTTTTTAGGGATCGTTGCTTTTTTAGGGATTCTGATAAGTCCACTGATCCCATATTAACAAAAATGAGAAAAATGACCAGATTTTGTTAAATACATTATCATTAATTTAAGGAATCATTCAGACCATAACACAGTAACGACATTTTAAGGGTCGTTCTTTTGATAATTGCACTTATTCATCCCTAATTTTTGAATGTTAGACCAGATTCTTGACTCTTCTCTCGCTCTCAGTCTCAAAACCCCTATCTTATTAATCATTTTAATCGCCTTAGAAGCGGTGTTATCGGCTGATAATGCGATCGCTTTAGCCGCCATTGCCCAGGGGCTAAAAAGCCCGAAATTACAACGCTCAGCCCTTAATATTGGGTTAATAGTGGCTTATGTGTTACGAATGTCGTTGATTTTAACAGCAACCTGGGTAGTGAAATTTTGGCAGTTTGAACTGTTGGGGGCGGCCTATCTCCTCTGGTTGGTGTTTAATTATTTTGCTTCCCAAGAAAATGAAAATGATCATCATCATGGCCCAGAGTTTACCTCCCTTTGGCAAGCAATTCCCTTAATCGCTGTTACCGATTTAGCGTTTTCCTTGGATAGTGTAACCACAGCCATTGCCTTAGCGGATGAAGTTTGGTTAATTTTGGCAGGGGGAACTATAGGCGTCATTACCCTGCGATTTTTGGCAGAATTATTTATCCGTTGGTTAAAAGAATATACCTATCTCGAAGATGCAGGATTTATTACCGTTGGTTTTGTGGGATTACGATTATTAGTTAGGGTGATCAATCCTGAATGGGTTCCCCCTGAATGGTTAATGATTAGTACCATCGCCTTAATCTTTGTTTGGGGCTTTTCTAAGCGTAATCCAGAACATCGTAATGAGGTTGAAATTTCTGTGGAATCTATAGACAATCAAATTAGTAAAGAACCGGAAAAAATTTCTTCTTAATTGATCTCGTTGTCTTAAACCATGACCTTAGAAACCATTGCCTCACCTCAATCAAATTCCACTCAACCCTTAACTTGCGACCTGGCCATCGTCGGCGGTAGTATCGTAGGCGCGACCTTAGCCCTAACCCTCAAAGATTCAGGGTTAAACATCAAGCTCATTGAGGTGCAATCCCTGGAAAAAGTGGCTTCGAGAGGGCGTGCTTATGCCCTGTCGCTGCTGTCTGGGAAGATTTTTGATGCCATTGGGGTTTGGTCGGAAATATTGCCCCAGATTGGTAAATTTCGTCATATCCGTCTCTCCGATGCCGATTATCCCCAGGTGGTGACCTTTGAAACGGCGGATCTAGGAACGGACTATTTAGGCTATGTGGGGGATCACGGTGTCATTTTACGCACCTTACAAAAAGCGATCGCCCATTGTCCGAACATCGAATGGATCTGTCCGGCTCAGGTGGTGGACGTAAACTACAGTGAGACAGAAGCGGTGGTTACGGTGGAAAAAGATGGCATCAGTCAACAATTACACAGCAAACTTGTGATTGGGGCCGATGGACCGCGATCGTTCATTCGTTCTCTGTCCGAAATTAAAACCCAAGGTTGGAAATATTGGCAGTCTTGTGTTACCTTTACCATCGAACATACCGCCCCCCGTAACGATATCGCCTTTGAGCGGTTTTGTTACAGTGGCCCAATGGGCATTTTACCCTTACCCGGAAACCGTTGTCAGATTGTTTGGACCGCACCCCACACCCAAGCCCAAGCCTTATTGGAATTAGATAAGCAGGAATTTTTAGAGAAATTACAAGAACGAACCCAAGGATCATTGGGTGAAATTACTTTAGACAGCGATCGCTATTTATTCCCTGTTCAGTTGATGCAAAGCGATCATTATACTCAGTCTCGACTGGCCTTAGTGGGGGATGCAGCCCATTGTTGTCATCCGGTGGGAGGACAAGGCTTAAACCTAGGCATCAGAGACGCTGCGGCCTTAGGCGAAGTGATTGCCCAAGCCTACCAAAACGGGGAAGATATTGGAGATATTAAGGTATTAAAACGGTACGAACGTTGGCGGAAATGGGAAAATTGGCTCATTTTAGGGTTTACAGACTTTTTAGACCGTTTCTTTTCCAATCAAATCTTCCCGATCATGGTAATTCGTCGTTTAGGGTTAAGGTTAATGATGGGGGTGCCACCGTTGAAAAAGTTGGCCTTACAGTTGATGACAGGGTTATTAGGAAAACGGCCTCTTACCATATTGAAGGGGTGAATACTGAATACTTAAAAATCTTAGGGTTTATCCGAGAGTGGGTTATCATTTCTATCTATAGTAGACAACGAATGAACATAGATTACGAGGAGTAACCCACTTTGAAAAAGGTAGAAGCGATTATCCGACCCTTTAAACTAGACGAAGTGAAGATCGCTTTAGTCAATGCAGGAATTGTTGGTATGACAGTTTCTGAAGTTCGGGGGTTCGGACGGCAAAAAGGACAAACGGAACGCTATCGCGGTTCGGAATACACTGTGGAATTTCTGCAAAAACTAAAGGTCGAAATTGTTGTCGAAGACCATCAAGTGGAAATGGTGATTGAAAAGCTGACAGGGGCCGCACGCACGGGAGAAATTGGAGATGGCAAAATTTTTGTTTCTCCTGTTGAGCAAATTATCCGCATTCGCACGGGAGAAAGCGATCTCGAAGCTATTTAAAGGGTATGGGGACTTGGGATGGCCTAAGTCTCCCATTAAACAGATAATTCCTTTAACTTCGGCAACAATTTCGCAAACGCTTGACCGCGATGGGAGATATCCCGTTTCAATTCTGGTGTCATCTGAGCAAAAGTTTGCTGATAGGAAGGAACATAGAAAATCGGATCATAACCGAATCCTTGGCTTCCTTGAGGGGTTGCGAGGATTTCTCCTGGACAAATGCCTTCGGTTTCTAAGGCAATAGAACCATCGGGACGGGCCAAAGCAATGGCACAAACAAACTTCCCTCGTCTGTTATTATTGTCCCCTAATTCCCGTAACACTCGCTCAATTCTCCCTTGATCTGTATCACCATATCGGGCGGAATAGAGTCCAGGTGCGCCATTGAGAGCTTCAACAGCTAATCCGGAGTCATCGGCGATCGCCCATTCTCCTAACGCTTTGGCCACTTGAGACGCTTTTAAAATGGCGTTTTCTAAGAAAGTTTTGCCGGTTTCTTCAATTTCGAGTTCAGGGGGTTTGAGTTTTAATGTCCAATTTAATCCGATTAAGTATTCTTGCATTTCTTGCAATTTCCCAGGATTACTGGTAGCAACAATTAGGGTTTTCATGTTGGAAGATAGGAAAGAGACAGAAGTATCATACAACACAAACTCGAAAATCTTTGTTATATCTTAAAAAAACTGAATAGAATGACATTTTTGATTAAAGCAATGTTACATCAGTCATCAATTCTTTTTGATAAAATAAGGTAAAGTATGATTAATATTTGATGGTCAAGCATCAAACTATTATTTCCTCTAACCCTTTTTTGAGAGCTTCCACTGGTTCTCAAGCAATCATGACTTCTAGCCACTCCTCCTATTGTAACTTATCAGAAGCGGAAACTTTTTCCCAAGTCTTAAAGCAGGTTTTGTTAGGTATTTCATCGGCAAATGCTGATAATTTCTTTGAATCTTTAGTCTTACATTTAACTCAAGCTTTAGGCATTGAATATGGGTTTATTACTGAGATAAAATCAGAAACATCCATCCAAGTGTTAGCAGGATGTGTTAATGGTCAACCCTCAGAAATCATTACTTATCCCATTGATAAAACTCCTTGTCAAAAAGTGATACAAAAGGGATATTTCATCTGTTCTCAAAACGTAAGACAATTGTTTCCTGATGATATTTGGTTACAGGAAAATAAAATCGAAAGTTATATTGGTAAAGCAATCTATGGTCAAAAAGGAACTATCATTGGACTGCTTTGTATGATGAGCATTCATGGGTTACCTAATTTAGATTTAATCGTGGAAATTGTTGATATTTTTGCTTTAAATCTAGCTAGAGAGTGGGAAAAAAGAAAAGCAGAAGAAAAACTTAAACAGATTAACAAAAATCTCGAAAACTTTGTTGCAGAAAGAACCCATAAATTAGAAGAAGTTAATGTAAATTTACGACAAGAAATTCAAGAACGTAAGCAAGTTGAAAAACAATTAATTAAGCGAGAGAAACAACTTCATGATCTAGTGTATAATCTGGCAACAGGTATTATTATCGTTGATCAACAAGGAATGATTAAATTTGCTAATCCTACGGCGTTAGAAATTTTTAATCAACCTTTAAACAGTTTATTAGGCTATTTTTTTGGTATCCCTATTATTAGTCAAAAACCAGCTATTTTAGAAATCCTTAAACCCGGTAATAAAACTGGAGTGGTTCAAATGCACGTTTCTGTTACAGAATGGGAACAAGAATCAGTTTATTTGGTGTCTTTCAGAGATATTACCGAAGAAAAAGCCTTAGAAGTTGCTCAACAAAAATCAGAAGAGAAATTTCATCAATTAGTAGAGAATATTCAAGAGGTTTTTGCTTTAACTTGTTTAGAGAGTAGAAATCTTTTATATATTAGTCCAACTTGTGAAAAAATCTGGGGATTTTCTGCACAATTATTATATCAGCAACCCTATCTTTTACATAGTAGTATTTATGAAGAAGATCGTCCCAGAGTGATGAAGTCATTACTTGAACAACATCAAGGAGAATCAAGCGAAACTGAATATAGAATTATCGATAAAAATAATAACCTTCATTGGTTAAGAGTTTGTTCTTTTCCTGTCAGGAATGAAGAGGATAAAATTTATCGAATAGCGACACTTTATGAAGACATTACCGCTAGAAAAGAAGCAGAAATTGAACTAATAAAGGCTAAAAAAGCAGCCGATTTAGCCAACCAAGCAAAGAGTGAATTTTTGACTAATATTAGTCACGAAATACGTACCCCTATGAATTCAATTTTAGGGTTTTGTGAATTATTACAATTACATTTAGAAAACCCTCGATTTTCTAAATATGTTGACGCTATTTCTACCAGTGGGAATACATTATTATCTCTTATTAATGATCTCTTAGATTTAGCTAAAATTGAAGCAGGAAAACTAGAATTGACGTATAAAGCGGTTGATCTTGAAGAGATTATTCAAGAAGTAATACAAATATTTTCTTATCAAGCCTCCCAAAAAGAATTATATATCTTAACAGAAATTAGCGAAAAGATTCCAAAAAAAATAAACTTTGATCCGTTACGTCTACGACAAATATTATTTAATCTTCTTGGTAATGCCATCAAATTTACGGAACAAGGTTATATACAAATAACTGTTATGATTGATAATTTACAAGAAGAGCAATGTACAGTAATTCTGAAGGTGAAAGATACGGGTATTGGCATTAAAGATACAGAAAAAGAAAAAATTTTTCAAAAATTCATGCAAAGTGAAGGACAAGATATTTCCCGTTATGGAGGTACGGGGTTAGGATTATCAATTACTCGAAAATTAACCCATCTTTTAGGGGGAAAAATTACCTTAGAAAGTCAATGGCAAAAAGGTACAACGTTTCAGCTAACTTTTCCTGACGTTGAAATTATAGATTCAACGGAAAGTAAAAACATAGAATCTACTGAAGAAACCTCAGATAACTTACAGTTAATGATAGCAGAATCAGACTATAAAGAAATTAATCACTTAAGTGAGTTACTGGAAAAATTATCAGAAATAGAAGTCAATTCGTGGCAACTTATTCGGCAAAAAATGATTCTATCACAACTAAAACAATTTAGTCATAATTTACAACAACTTGGTCATAATTATAATTGTCACTTGTTAGTTAATTACAGTCAAACCTTAAAAAATAACCTTCAAACTTTTGACTTGCAAAAACTAGCCGAAACCGTAGAAAAATTCCCACAACTTAGAGTAATCTTAGATCCTTATCAGAGTAGCCATGAGGCAATAACAACGTTAGGGAACTCAAAACCTTAATTTTTCTTCTAGTTTTTGAGGAGGTTTCCTACTCATCGTAGGGAATGCTCTTGTCACTAAAAATCCCTATGTACCCCTTTTGATGAACCACTGAGATAGTTGTTTTATCGTTAAAGTAACTATCTCTCCTCTCATCAGGGGTTTTCTTTAGTTAAGATTATAGAAATAAGACTAAGCTGCTTTCTGATTGAAAAAGGCAACCTTTCCCCGATAAGCTTGGGTTAAATGGGTTTCTTGTAGGACAAACTGTCGTTTGCCGGCTGCTACAATTTCTCGATTTAATAAAATTAAATCGTCAAAATGAGTAATCGACTCCCCTAAATCATGATTAACCACAATCACAATTTTTCCATTTGCTACTAATTCTCGGAAAATACTAAATAAAATACTTTCTGTTTTCTGATCAACCCCAACAAACGGTTCATCAAATAGGAAAATATCGGCATTTTGAGCTAAGGATCTCGCTAAAAAGACTCGTTGTTGTTGTCCCCCAGACAACTCCCCAATGGGACGATCTCCGTAAGCAGACATATCCACCCGTTGCAATGCTTCTAACCCCATACGACGACTGTAAGCAGAAAACCACTTTAACCAGCCGGTTTGACGCACTCTTCCCATCATTACCACATCCCACACCGTTACAGGATAAGTCCAATCAATTTGCGATCGCTGGGGAACGTAGGCTACTTTCTCTAATTGTTGCAGTAGAGGACGACCTTGATAAGTGACGGTTCCTTCTGTGATGGGAATTAACCCTAACATCCCTTTCATCAAGGTGCTTTTTCCCGCGCCATTGGGGCCAATAATTCCCGTCAACCGTCCAGGTTGGATGGATAAATTGATGTTATGTAATGCTTGAAGACGACGGTAATACACCCCTAAATGACTAACGGTTAACGCCTGCTCTGACATGAATGACATCCTCTGCTAGTGGCCTTCATCTTCTTAGCATAACCTAAAAATGAGAGAATTATGAAAACCATTATGAGATAATTATGAAAACTATTATCAGCAGAGGTTAAGATGAAGGTCTATCGAGTCAAAGTATTCCTTTTGAGTATGGTTTTAGCGGTGGGGATGGCCAGTTGTAAAGGGGAGAATTCCCAACCCACCCAAACAGAAGCCAAGCCGAAGGTGGTATCTACCAGTACCATTATTGCGGATTTAGTGAACGAAATTGCTCAGGATGAAGTAGAACATCAAGGAATTTTGGAACCAGGAGCCGATCCTCACGTTTATGAGCCGGTTCCCACAGATAGCGTCGCATTTGAAGAAGCAGACCTCATTTTTTACAACGGTTATAACTTAGAACCTGGGTTAATTAAATTGATGAATGCAACCGGAATTGAAGCGAAAAAAGTGCCTGTGGGTGAAGTTGTGAAACCGCTAGACTGGGAATATGAAGGACAAACAGTCCCCGACCCCCATGTATGGGGAACGGCAAAAAATGGCATCCTAATGGTGAATAAAATCAGAGATGAATTAATTGCTATTTCCCCCGAAGATGAAGCTATTTTCAGAGAAAATGCAGCCCAATTAACCGCTAATTTACAACGCTTAGATAGTTGGATTCAACAACAAATTAATACTATTCCTGAATCTCAACGGAAATTAGTGACAACCCATGATGCCTTTCAATATTATGCCACAGCCTATGGTTTAACTATTACCGGAACATTAATTGGCATTAGTACAGAAGAACAACCCAGCGCACAAACTGTTAAAAATTTAACGGAAGCCATTAAAAAAACTAAAGTCCGAGCTATTTTTGCTGAGACAACTATCAACCCTGTTTTAATCAAAACCGTAGCGCAAGAAGCTGAGGTTAAATTAGCCCCAAACGCCTTATATTCTGACTCTATTGGAGCCAAAGGAAGCGAAGGAGATAGTTATATTAACATACTAGTTTCTAATACTCGCACTATTGTCGAAGCATTAGGGGGAAAACCCGAACCGTTTAATCCATAATTGGGAAAGGGATAAATTTCAGTTATAGCTTCAAATTTACAGTTTTGTGGCTCTTTTTGGGTAATCTAATTATGTATAATTATAAAGAGTGATCAAAAGAATAAATTTCTATGGCTAACGAATTTGATAATCATGAGCAATTAACTGATCCTTTTCCTCTGGTAACTCCATCAGAACAAGATCAACCGTTAGAAGAATGGACAAAAAATGAAACAGATTATCCAAAAAATGCTACGATTCACGAATTGTTTCAACTTCAAGCAGCCAAAACTCCAGATAAAGTTGCGATCGCTTATAAAAATCAAAAAATCACCTATTATGAACTCGATAAAAAATCCAATCAATTAGCTCATTATTTACAACAAATCGGAGTTAAACAAGAAACTTTAGTCCCTGTATATTTGGAGCGATCTCCTAATTTAATCATTACTATTTTAGCTATCTTAAAAGCAGGAGGAGCTTATTTACCGTTAGATACTTCCGCTCCTTTGGCTAGAATTGAAACGATATTAGAAGACGCTAACACTTCAATTTTAATTACTCAGAAACCTTACTTAAATACAATTAAAAATTTGAGTCATAATTTGAATTGTATTGATATTGATAATAAAGCTATTTTAGAAAATTTTCCTGATAATTATGCTCCTGAATCTGCAATCAACGGAGATAATTTAGCCTATGTAATGTATACATCAGGTTCAACGGGTAAACCGAAGGGGGTTTGTGTTGTTCATCGTGGGGTTGTGCGACTGGTAAAAAATAATAATTATGCTAATTTTAATGAAAACGAAATTATTTTACAACTCGCTTCTATTGCCTTTGACGCAGCAACTTTTGAAATCTGGCAACCTTTATTAAATGGAGGGAAACTGGTTTTACTTCCAGAAAAAAACCCATCTTTACAAGATATTGGTAAAGCCATTAAACAATATAATGTTACGACCTTATGGTTAACATCAGGATTTTTTAATTTATTTGTTGAAGAACATATAGACTATTTAAAACCTTTAAATAAACTGTTAGCAGGGGGAGATATTTTATCGATACCTCATGTAAAAAGAGTATTAGAAGAATTACCCCATTGTCAATTAATTAATGGTTATGGTCCAACAGAAAATACGACATTTACCTGCTGTCATACCATTACTATAGATGATACAAAAAAAGCTTCTATTCCTATTGGTCGTCCTATTGCAAACACCCAAGTCTATATATTAGATGAAAAGTTAGAAATAGTCCCGATTGGAGTGGTTGGAGAACTATATATTGGAGGAGATGGTTTAGCAAGAGGTTATCTTAATCAACCTCAATTAACTAAAGAAAAATTTATTAAAAATCCCTTTAATAATGCTCCTAACTCTCGTCTTTACAAAACAGGTGATCTCGTTCGTTGGAATGAAGAAGGAACAATTGAATTTTTAGGACGTATTGATTTTCAAGTCAAAATTAGGGGTTATCGCATTGAATTAGGCGAAATTGAAACAGTATTAAATCAACATTCAGCCGTTAAAATATCTAAGGTCATTGTGAGGGAAGATATACCAGGTGATAAACAATTAATTGCTTATATTATCCTAAGTTCAAGTCAAACTAATATAGCAGAAATCTACCATGAAATTCGTGATTATCTTCAACAGCAACTCCCTAATTATATGACTCCTGCGGCCTTTGTTGCTTTAGATTCTTTTCCTTTGAATATTAATGGAAAAATTGACTATCGCGCTCTTCCTGCACCTGATTTTTCGGCGGTTAAAAGTTATTATGTTGCGCCTAGAAACCCTACAGAAGAAATTCTTGTTAATATTTGGAGCCAAGTTCTCAAAATAGAAAACATTGGCATCAATGATAATTTTTTTGAGTTAGGGGGACATTCATTACTTGGCACTCAAGTTATTTCCAGACTTAGAGAAATTCTGAATGTAGAGATACCTATTGCCTTACTATTTCAGTATCCAACAATTGCTCAATTTTGTCAGCATATTACTCGACGAGAAACGACTAATAATAATTTATTAATAGAACCCATTCAACCTAGACAACAAGAAAAAAATATTCCTCTTTCTTTTACTCAAAAACGTCTTTGGTTTCTAAATCAATTAGACAAAAATAACACAGCTTATAATCTTTTATATCGTTTTCGTCTTCAAGGGTTAGTGAACGTCAATGCTTTAGAAAAAAGCTTCGACGAAATCAGCAAACGACATGAAATATTACGGACAAATTGTGTATCTGTTAATGGAAAAATAACCCAGATCATTAAAAATAATAAGTTTGATTTACCTATCATTGATTTACAACAATTTCCTGACGAAGACAGGGAAACAGAAGCAGAAAAAATAGCTAAACAAGAAGCTAATTACCCTTTTAATCTTAGTCAAGATTGTCTCTTTCGTGTTCAATTAATACGATTAAACCACCAAGAACATCAACTATTATTTAATATTCATCATATTATTTTCGATGGTTGGTCTTTTGGAGTCTTATTTACAGAATTGAAATTACTTTACACCTCTTATTGTCAAGATTCAACCTCTCCCTTACTACCCTTACCTATTCAGTACGCTGACTTTACCTTGTGGCAAAAAAATAACTTAACAGAAAAAGTCTTAGAACCTCAATTAAATTACTGGAAAAAACAATTAAGTGGCACTTTACCCATTTTAGAATTGCCTACAGACTATGCTCGTTCTAAGATACAAACTTATAAAGGAGCAACAAAAACCTTTCTTTTGTCATCAAAATTAACAGCCAGTATCAAAGCATTTTCGAGAAGAGAAGGGGTAACAATATTTATGACTTTACTGGCAGCATTTAAAGTATTATTAGGTCGCTATAGTGGACAAGAAGATATGATAGTAGGAACAGCTATTGCCGGACGGAAACGCCAAGAACTTGAAAGCTTAATAGGTTTCTTTGTTAATACTTTAGCTTTGCGAAGTCATTTGAGTGAGCATTTAAGTTTTCGCGAATTATTAAATCAAATCAGACAAGTTTGTTTGGATGCTTATGCTCATCAGGATGTTCCTTTTGAGCAGTTAGTGGAAACATTACAACCAGAAAGAAATTTAAGTCATCATCCCATCTTTCAGGTAATGTTTGTGTTGCAAAATACAGAGATAGAAGCATTACAATTACCAGATTTAGAGATAAAAAGTTTAGAAACAGCAAGACAAGCAGCAAAATTTGACCTTACCTTATCTCTGGAGGAACATCAAGGAAAATTAAGGGGAGAATGGGAATATAATACAGATTTGTTTGATAGTTCGACTATCAAAAGAATAAGCGAACATTTTCAGATTTTGTTATCTTCAATATTAACTAATCCTCAAGAAAATGTTTGGCAATTACCTTTACTAACAGAACGAGAAAAACAGCAATTACTGATTGAATGGAACCAAACAAACTTACCTTATCCTAAACATCTTTGTCTTCATCAACTCTTTGAAGCACAAGTCAAAAAAGCACCAAATTCTATCGCTTTAATCTTTGAAAAAGAAGAAATTTCTTATCAACAATTAAATCAAAAAGCTAATCAACTTGCTCATTATCTAAGCAGTTTAGGGGTGCAATCTGAAACATTAGTGGGTTTATTATTACATCGTTCTCCTACAATGATTATAGCTATGTTGGCTATTCTTAAAGCAGGAGGCACTTATGTTCCTTTAGATGTCAATTATCCTCAAGAAAGATTATTATTTATTTTAGAAGATTGTCAGATATCCCTATTATTAACAGAAAGTTCTTTAGAGAATATTTTAGGAGATAAAAATCAGAGTATTCCTCATATTAATCTAAACAAAGTTTCTCTTAAAAATTATTCAGAATATAATCTCGAAAATAGGGTGAAATCCGATGATTTGTCCTACATAATTTACACATCGGGTTCTACAGGAAAACCCAAAGGTGTAGCCATTAAACATCATAGTCCTGTGGCTTTAGTTTATTGGGCAAAAGAAACATTTTCACCACAACAATTATCAGGTGTATTAGCTTCGACTTCCATCTGTTTCGATCTTTCTATTTTTGAAATCTTTGTCACTTTAAGTTGTGGAGGAAGTATAATACTTCTAGAAAATGCTTTAGAATTACCTCAATTGTTCCATCAAACTAAAGTCACACTTATTAATACTGTTCCCTCAATTATTAGTAAATTGATTGAGATTAATGGTATTCCTAAAAGCGTTAAAACAGTAATCTTAGCAGGGGAACCTTTACAAGCCAATATTATCAATCAACTCTATCAAATTAATACTATAGAAAGTGTTTATAATTGTTATGGGCCGTCGGAAGACACCACCTATTCAACCTACGAATTAATTGGTAAAGAAATCACTTCTAATCCTTCTATTGGTCGACCTATTCTTAACACAAAAATTTATATTTTAGATAAGCATCTCAACCCTGTTCCTTGTGGAGTGTCTGGAGAATTATATATTGGGGGTGATGGTTTAGCGAGAGGCTATTTTAATCGTCCTGAATTAACTCAACAGAAATTTATAGACAGTCCTTTTGAACCTGAACAGAAACTATATAAAACTGGAGATTTAGCTTATTATAAAAAAGATGGAAAAATTGAGTTTTTAGGGCGTATTGATAATCAAGTCAAAATCAGAGGATTTAGAATAGAATTAGGGGAAATAGAAACAGTATTAAATCAATATTTCCAAATTAAGGAAGCTAAAGTCACTAGCAGACAAGATGAACAGCAATTTCAACAATTAGTCGCTTATATTATTCTTAATACTAATCAAATTTTTGGCACAGAAATCTATCATGAAATTCGTGAATATTTACAAGAAAAGTTACCACCGTACATGATTCCAGCTGCGTTTGTTATCTTAGACTTTTTCCCATTAACTCCTAGCGGTAAAATTGATTATCGCGCTCTTCCTACCCCTGATTTTTCAGATTTTCAAAGTAATTATGTTGCTCCTAGAACGCCTATAGAAGAAATTATTACTAACATTTGGAAACAGGTGCTTGGTCTCGAAAATATTGGCATTAATGATAATTTCTTTGAGTTGGGAGGACATTCTTTACTAGGAACACAAATTATTTCGAGAATTCGAGATAGTTTGAAGATAGAAATACCTTTAAAGTTATTGTTTGAATGTCCAACAGTTTCACAACTTTCTGAACACATTGACCTTAATAAAAAAGTTAATCATACTTTATCGTTACCTCCTATTGTACCCAGACAGAAGCAAGAAAATTTACCTCTTTCTTTTTCTCAAGAAGGACTTTGGTTTTTAACACAACTAGACCCCAATAGTACGGCTTATAATATGCCGTTTATTATAGAAATTAAAGGTTTATTAAATATTAGTGTTTTAGAAAAAAGTATTAATAAAATTATAGAGCGCCATGAAATACTGAGAACTAATTTTATTTCGATAAATGGACAGCCTACTCAAATTATCAACCCAAATGTTAACTTAAAATTATTGGTTCATGATCTGAGGAATATAGCTAATGAACAGAAAAAAGCAGAAGCAAAAAAACGGGTTTATCAATTTATAGAACAGCCTTTTAATTTAGCTAAAGATACTCTCTTTTCTGTAAAATTATTACATTTAGATTCAGAATCCTATTGGCTATTATTTAACATTCATCATATTATTTTTGATGGTTGGTCTTATCAATTATTAAAAGAAGAATTATTTACACTTTATCAAGCTTATAATCAAGAAAAATCCCCAGAAATACTGCCAATTTCTATTCAATATGCAGATTTTTCCTTATGGCAGCGTCACTGGTTTATAGATAAAAATTTAGAATTCCAATTAACCTATTGGAAAAAACAATTAAAGGGTACTTTGCCTACTCTAAAATTACCCATAGATTTTCCTCGCCCTCCAGTTCAAACCTATAAAGGGGATTCTTATTCCTGGCATTTATCTTCAGAATTAACGACAAAAATTAAATGCTTTTGTCAACAGGAAGGAGTTACTTTATTTATGACTTTTTTAACAGTATTTAAGATATTAATTTCCCGTTATACGGCTGAAAAAGATATTATTATAGGAACCCCTATTGCATCTCGTAATCGTACAGAAATAGAAAACTTAATAGGGTTTTTCATTAATACTGTAGCCTTGCGAACTAACTTAGGTGAAAATCCTAGTTTTCGAGAATTACTCGCTCGTGTCCAACAAGTCACTTTAGATGCTTATGCTCATCAAGATTTACCTTTTGAACAGTTAGTTAAAGAATTAAAACCCGAAAGAAATTTAAGTTATAATCCTATCTTTCAAGTTTGGTTTAATCTAATTAATTTACCGAAAAATGAGATTAGCTGTGATAGTTTACAAATAAAATCTATTCCGATTATTGAAACAATGGCTAAGTTTGATCTTAGTTTTTACGTAGAAGAAGAAAATCAAAAAATTAAGCTTAAATTTGTTTATAACAAATTACTTTTTAAGTCTAATACTATTGAAAGAATAGGAAAACATTTTCAGCGATTATTAGAACAAGTTATTATTGCTCCAGAAAACCAAATTTCTAGTTTTTCTTTACTCAGTGAAAAAGAGCGTTATCAATTAAATCATCAACGGAATAAAGTTAGTCCGACTAATTCATTTTTAAACTTTCCCAAAATTGCTATTGAACAATCTATCCCATCTCGGTTTGAACAACAAGTTAACAAGTATTCTGATAAAATTGCCGTCCAAAGTAAAGATACCCAATACACCTATCATCAACTGAATAGTCAAGCCAATAAAATTGCTCAATATTTGCTGAATACAACAGCTAACAAACAAGTGAAAGTTGCTTTATTTTTTGACCATAATGTGTCAATGATAGCAGCCATTATGGGTGTTCTTAAAGCAAGTCAAATTTATGTTCCCCTTGACCCCAACTATCCTCAAGATAGGATTTCATATATTCTAGATGATTCTTGCGCTGAAGTCATTTTAACAAATCATAAAAACTTAGGTCATGTTAAAGCAATAACTAAAGAAAAAATTCCTATCATTAATATTGATGAACTTAACGATGTTGCTATTAATATCCATTTAGATATTCCACCCGATATCCTCGCTTATATTCTTTATACCTCTGGTTCAACAGGAAAACCTAAAGGGGTGATTCAAAATCATCGTAACGTTCTGCATTTTATTAGAAACCATACTAATAATCTTCATATTTCTGCTGATGATAACTTAATTTTATTGGCCTCTTATAGTTTTGATGCAGCCGTTATTGATATTTTCTCTGCACTTTTAAATGGGGCGACGCTTTCTCTTTTTGATATTAAACAAGAAGGATTAAGCAATTTATCTGATTGGTTGCAGACACAGAAAATTACAATTTATCATTCCACTCCGACAGTTTATCGCTATTTTCTAGAGATATTAGACAATAAAGAATCAAGGGCTAAAACTCAGTTGTCTCAGATTAGATTAGTGATCTTAGGAGGGGAATCTGTTGTTAGAAAAGATGTGGAACTATATCAAAGTTTGTTCGCTGATTATTGTTTATTTGTCAATGGTTTAGGGGCAACAGAATGCTCGTTTTATCTTCAATATTTGATCGATAAAACTATGATAATTAATCAAAAATCTGTTCCTGCTGGTTATGGGTTTGAAGATACAGAAATTATTTTACTGGATGAAGACGGAAATATAACTGATATTTGTGGAGAAATTGCGATTCAAAGTCCTTATATCGCCTTGGGTTATTGGCAAAAAGAAGACTTAACAAAAGCTGTATTTTTAGAGAATTTTCAAGGAAAAAATCAAAGAGTTTATCGTACTGGAGACTGGGGATATTTAAGGAATAATGGGTTAATAGAATGTTTAGGTAGAAAAGATTTTCAAGTCAAAATTCGGGGTTTTCGTATTGAATTAGGAGAAATTGAAGCTGTTTTGAAAGAACATAATCAGATTAAAGAAACGGTTGTTATTGCTCAAGAAAATATGACAGGAGAACAAGAACTTATAGCTTATATTATCCTTGAAAATAATCAGTTATTAAGGTTCAATCAATCTTCAATCATTCAGCAAATCAAACAGGATATTAAAGCAAAATTACCTGATTATATGATTCCTATGTTTAGGATTCTAGAGGCTTTCCCATTAACTCCCAATGGCAAGATAAATCGTCTTGCTCTTTCAACTTCGGCTATTTCTGACTTTCATGAAAATGAGCTTGATTATCAACAAAATTATCCCTTTTTGAGACTTTATAATCTCAAAAAAGTATTTAATCTTAGTAAAATTAGACCTCGACTTTTTTCTCGAAGAAAGCAACAAATATCTAATGAATTAGAATTATATTTACTTGATATTTGGGAAAAAATCTTAAGAGTTCGTCCCATTGGCTTAAACGATAACTTTTTTGATTTAGGTGGATACTCCCTTTTAGCCATTCGTCTTTTAGCTAGAATAGAACAAGACTTTAAAATTGATATTCCTTTATATACTTTCTTTAACAACCCTAATATTTCTAGTCTGGTTAACTTAATACAACAATCACAGGATAGTATTACCGAATCTTCCATTGTTCCTATTCAACCAAACGGTAATAAACTGCCCTTATTTTTTGTCAATTCTATAAATTATGCTCAAAAACTTGCATCTTATCTTGATAAAGACCAGCCTTTTTATATTCTCAATGTTTTCGGAATTACAGACTTTTTGACTCCAAGGATTGATCAATTGACATTGGAAGAGATTGCAGCTAAATTCATTGAAGACATGGAAAAAGTTGCTCCCAATAGTCCTTATTTTTTAATTACTTACTGTGGAGATTTATCCCTTACTATTGAACTGGTGAGACAACTAGAAGACAAAGGTGTTGAAATTCCTTGTATTTTCTTAATTGATAGTTTTTGGAAACCTCAAGATTTGGGATTCTATTTACATTGGCATAATTTACGTCAATTTGGAATAAATTATTTAGTTGAAAAAATAAGAAATAACTTATCTTATAAACGAGAAAATTTAATTATTTTTGTTAATCGCATACTAGGTAAATTTTATTTTTCTAATCAAAATAATTCATCTAGATATATGAGGGATCTTAATCTACTTAAAGCTTTAAAATTAGCTAGAACTCAATATACTCCTCAACCTTCTCAAGTTAAAGTCATTCTATTTCTATCCCAAGAATATCGACTGCTGAAGACATCTCAATTAAATGAGTTTTTAACCGAGGTTATTGAAGTTGAGGAAATTCCTGGATATCATCATACCCTTTTTCAAGAGCCTTATATTCAGAAATTCACTCAAAAACTTCAAGAATATCTTAAGAATAATAATCAGTAGTTTCCCATTAATGAGCCACGGGACAACCAGAGGTTAACTTTTTGAGGAAGGTACTATTATCAAAATAGTGTTCAACAGAGAGAATTTTGAGATCGTCGGTAACTTTAGCTAAACTCATCCCTGTGATTTCAATGGTTTCTCCGGTGGGTTGATGGTCTTTATAAGGACCGTTAAACGTTCCCCAGTGTCGCCATTTAAAAGTGACATTAGGCGGTCCAGATAATACTTCGATCAGTTCCCATAAAAAGCCATTAGGAAAGGCTTTATGAAATAGTTCAAAGGAGGATTCAAAGTCTTCTGCAGTGGGATCATAGCCTGGGGTTTTATCAATGAACAGATTATAAGTCCCTTGATCGCTGACATCTTGTGCGCTGTAAATGGGGCCACCATTACTACTCATTTGGAATTTATCAGTTACAATAGATAACCATTGTTGGGGATCGGCTTTATGGGAGGCTTCCATTTCAAAGGTTCTCACTAAGTTTTGAGCGATCGCCTCTAAAGAGCCAGGGGCATGATTATATTGGCTTTCTTTGTGTAAATACTGGTCTGTGTGAGAGTAGTCGGGTTTTTCTCCGTTGCGCCATTTTACCCCTTCGTCATGATCTAAGACAGTATTGCGATCCTGTACCCAAAGGGGCAGTTCTGCATTTTGATCCTTACTCATTCGATAAATTCCTGTGGCGAGGTTAGGTTATTTATTATCTTTATTATAAAAAATTAATTCACTAATTTTAGATTCTAAACCTAAAATGTTTCTTTATTTTCTGATAGTTATAGTTCCTATATTTGAGGGGAGAACTGTTTTTCTCCCCTGTATTTAACTGATTATCTTTCTTCGATGGGACACCATGTTTGCTCAGTTGGTCCAGTATAATCCGAACTCGGACGAATAATGCGATCGAGTTCTAATTGTTCCAAACAATGGGCTAACCAACCCACCACCCGACTAACGGTAAAGGTTGACGTGAACAACTCAGACGGCAGTCCTAACCCATGCAACACCAGGGCGGTATAATATTCTACATTGGTTTCAATGCTGCGGTTGGGTTTATACTCTTTGAGTAACCGTAGCGCGGTGGTTTCCACGTCAACGGCTAAACCCCAAAATTCCTTATCTGCCCTGCGTTTCCAAAGATCGGCTGATACTTTTGAAAGTAAAATGGCTCTGGGATCTTTAACTCGGTACACCCGATGACCAAACCCCATCAACCGTTCTCGGGTTTCAAACTTGTGGCGCAAATAGCCTTCCACATCTCCCGATTTCTGCATATCTAGCAACATATCCAGCACCGGGCCTGGCGCACCTCCGTGTAACACCCCTTTCATGGCACCAATGGCGGCTGTTACCGCCGAGACAAAATCGGAGCGAGTGGACATGACCACCCGTGCAGCAAAGGTGGACGCATTCATGCCGTGTTCTACCACGGTATTGAGGTAAATCTCTAGGGTTTTGACATCCTCTGCACTGGGTTCTTGTCCTGTCAACATATATAAATAGTTAGCAGCGTGGCCCAACTCCAGGTGGGGTGCTATGATAGATTGACCCTGAAGCAACCGCCAATAAGAGGCTGTGATAATGGGAACTGAGGCAATAATTTTTAGTGCGCCGTTAATCCCTTCTTTATCGATGCGATGGGACTGCATATCCATGGTCAGACAGCTAACCCCTATCCTTACCCCTTCGATGAGTTCGATGTCGTTTTCTGCTGCGTTTTTGAGAATATCTAATATTTTTTCGTCAAGATATCGATGGGATAAGAGTTTTTTCGTAACGTTATCCAGTTCGTTTTTGTTGGGGAGATGATTGTGTAAAAATAAGAAAACCATCTCTTCAAAGGACGCATTAACGGCAAGCTCTTCAAAGGGAAATCCTAATATGATTAACTTTCCTAATTGCCCATCAATTTTACTGAGGTGATTGGGTATATTTTCCATATATTTCAAATTACCTGAATAGTTGAGCCTAACACCAACTTATGCACTCTTACTAATTATAGCATAGTGCTTTCCTCAGACTAATTTTTGTCATCAAGGAAATCAACTTAACTTTTTGTTATCATAGATTTCCTTTTGTTAACGAAAGTGCCAGTTAATAACCTCGCCAAACGCCGATTAAAATTCCTTGTACTTCTATTTGCTTGACGTTGACTTCTATGGGTTGATAATGAAGATTTGAAGGCTTTAGCATCACTATTTCTCCATTTTGATAATATCGTTTTAAGGTAGTTCCCACTCCCTCTACTCTGGCGGCAACAATTTCACCATTTTTTAAGGTTTCATCGGGAGCCAAGGAGCGCATAATGGCTAAATCCCCATCGGTAATTAAATCTTCAATCATGCTGTCCCCAGTTACCCTTAACCCCCAATAATCGCTACCCTGAAGGAGATTAGAGAGGTCTAAGCGTTCCTGTTCATCGGTGAAGGGTTCGACTAACCCACCGGCGGCAATCGCTCCTAAAATGGGGATTCCTTTGGGCTGGTGGTGTAAAATTCTTAAGGTACGGGCTTTTCCTTCAGTCCAGTCGATATAGCCTTTGTTTCTTAGTCTTTCCAAGCGACTTTGCACCGGTGCTGGCGATCGCAAATTCATCGCTTTCATCATCTGACGAATGGACGGGGCGTGTTGATTTTCGTTAATGTACTTGATCAACCAGTCGTATAATTCTTTTTGTGCCGGAGTTAAAGGTTCCATCGGTTTTGCCTAAGTCTCAGAACATAGGTACTATGATAAACCTTTTTGGCCGTTTAAGATAATAATTTTAATCCCACTTATAATTCTAGAACAGTTTGGAGCATTTGGCGATCTCCTGGTTTGGCACAAAAACGACCATTTTCGAGATCCCGAATCCAACTTTGGCTTTTTCCGATTTCTTTAGCGAGGGCCCGTTGACTTAACCCTTTACGTTTTCTTGCCTCTAAAATTTGCTGAGCGGATAAGTCAGGCGCTTTTTTGGTGCGAGTTTTACGATAATTTTTCCGTTGTTTTTTTTGTTCAAATTTAACTAATTGTTCTTCCCATTCTTGAGGCAGTTCAAAGTTAAGAATTCTTGCTTTCATTAACCAATTCCATTTTCCCCTTGGTCCTGAGTCGGTTAAACGGTGTTCTTGACAACCATCCTTAATCCAAAAGTCTAACGCTTCGTCTCCATCATCCGGAAGTTGGTCTAATTTAACCCATAGGGGTTGTATGATTTCTGGGTAGGAAACCGGGTCAAATATGGGTTTGAGTCCGTAATGATTCAAAACTTCTAAATCGCTTTCAAAGGTGCGGAGAAGCCGTTTTCGTTGCTCTCGTTGGATGTCTGCTTGGGCAATCCTCTGTTGACCATAAGCGACTCGCATCAGGGTGGGAACAGTAATACATTGTTTTCGTCCCATTTTGCTCTTAAACAGTAACCAGAGCATGATTCTCACAGCCCCAGGATGTTGTTGCCAAATACTCATAACGCTACTTAAAATAAATTGAGGTAAGGAGCCATATTGATAAAAGGCAACCCTTTGACTATAACCTTGTTTATTTAAGAAGTATTTTGACCAGATTCCAGGTTGTAAGGTAAAAGTTAATCCGATTAAATGTTGACAACCTAAATCATCTTCTTGGAAGTGATGTTGAATCTCTAATAAGTTCCAAATCGGACTTTCTGGAACCGTAAATCCTTTGACTTTTCCTTGTTGGGGCCAGTCAATGGTAGCGAATAATTGACAGGTTTGTTGAATTAATAATTTAATGAGGCTTAATTTTGAAGCTTTACTGAGGTCTTTGCGTTTATCGAGTCCTAAATATTGTTCAATTTGTTGATCACTAATCACAAATTTTTCTTCCCACGGTTTTTCTGACAGTGTGGCATAACCGGCAAATAAAAGGTGTAAGCAAGCTGCTCGAATATCAATGTTTTCTAGTTTATTAGCATCGGACAAATAGTTAACTTCTTCTGATGATTGTGCATCCAACGTATCACTTAATCGGAAGATAATTGTCCCTCTTCCTTGTTTAACTGCTCGTTCATAATAAAGGGTTCCTTCCCCATCTTTTTCCCAAGTCAAAACTGGGGCGCAAGTCAGCACGGTACAAGCTTCCCAAATGATCATAGATGAAGCAAAAGGGGTATTTTTTCCATTAATAAAGAGGTCAGGAGAAGTGGGAATTCTCGCGACATTTTTGTAGCGTCCTTTTTTCGCTTGGGAAGGCGTTGGACTACTAATAGGACATTGCACAATACACTGGGGTTGATTATAGTATCCTTCGCAATTATTACATTTTTCTTGATCAATCCAATATTCACCGTTTTCTGTTTGAATGGCATCGGTTGGACAATCAATTCGACAATTATTACAAGTTGGACAATTCTCGGAAATTGTATAAGACATGGTGGTTTATGAAGAGTGACAAATGAAGTAAACTATGACCATATCGTTCAATTATTAGATTAAAAGTTAATCTAATAATTGTTCAATGATTCAGGTATTCTTAGTACAATACCTTATTGTTCTCTCACAGAACAAAGATGCTATCCCGATATTATTTTTCAATTTCTTGGATAGTAAAAACTTTATACAGTTACTATGATTTAACTGGTATTGTGCCAATTTATGATCTAACACTTCTCACTGTTGCTATGGTATTTAATAAACGTTTTGGCTTATGTTTATCATGAACATTTTACTATAGTCGTGTGTTTTTTCCTGTTCATGTTATCGAGTTGTTGAGATGATTTATCCTATTAATGCAACCATCAATGATTTTTCTGAATAATAACGTAGATAATTATCGTCATCATATTCATTTATGAAAAAAAATGTCAAGCATCATACAGAAAAAATGCAGGACTATCGAGATCAACCGTTATTTTATTGACTTTTGTAATTCTCTCTATAGTTTTATAACAATTTCACAAATTAGTTATCAATCCCTAAGTTATCATGAAGAACGGAAAATAGATTGAAAAAAGATAACAATCGTGATACCTTCTTTATTGAGCATCGATCCGTTATTAACTGCCTGGCTACAAGAAGACATAGGGAGAGGCGATCGCACGACGGATGGTTTAGGACTTAAAGGCATGGGATCAGGGCAATGGGTGGCTAAAGTATCAGGGGTGATGGCTGCTTTACCCATAGCAAAAAGGGTCTTTCAACTCTTAAACCCTGACGTTGAATTTAGGGCAAAAGTAGAAGACGGGGAAAGGATCAAAAATGGCCAGGTAATAGCCGAGTTGAATGGGCCCCTAAATGCCTTATTAACTGGCGAAAGAGTGGCTTTAAACCTAGTGATGCGCTTAAGTGGTATCGCCACCATGACCCGACAATATACAGAGATTATCGCTGATTTACCCACCCAATTGGTAGATACTCGAAAAACCACGCCAGGCTTAAGGATACTCGAAAAGTATGCAACTCAGGTAGGAGGAGGCCAAAATCACCGTATGGGCTTAGATGATGGGGTCATGATCAAAGATAATCATATCAAAGCTGCTGGTAGTATTCAAGTGGCCATCGAATCTATTCGTCAAACTATTCCCTATCCCCTTACCATTGAAGTGGAAACCACCACGTTTACAGAAGTGAAAGAAGCTCTCAAGTATGGGGCAGATATTATTATGTTAGATAACATGAACATTGAGTTAATGAAAGAAGCAGTAAGTTATATTCGCGAAGAAAATCAACAGATAAAAATTGAAGCATCAGGCAATATTACCTTAGAAAATATTCGACAAGTTGCTTTAACAGGAGTCGATTATATTTCTAGTAGTGCGCCTATTACTCGTTCGACTTGGTTAGATTTAAGTATGAGACTTGATTAGTTATTTTTGGAAATTATTAATGTAAAAATGTGGACATCTCTTCACGCGAGGGTACATCAAACGTTAAAAGATAGCTTAATTTTACCTCAAAATAATAAAATATTAATTGCGGTTTCAGGAGGACAAGATTCTCTTTGTTTACTAAAGATAATGATAGATTTAAAATCAAAATGGGATTGGGAGATCGCAGTTTGCCATTGTGATCATGGCTGGACTTCTGATGTAGGCATTGCTGATCACGTAGACGAATTAGCCAATAATTGGGACATTCCTTTTTATTTAAAAGTAGCTAAATCTATGAAAGAAACAGAAGCAGCAGCGAGAGAATGGCGATATCAAAGTTTAGTAGAAATCGCAGAAGAAAATAACTTTACCGACATTGTAACTGGTCATACGTTAAGCGATCGCGCCGAAACATTATTATATAATTTAATGAGAGGTGCGGGGAGTAAGGGACTGGGTGCATTAACCTGGAAACGTCCTTTAACTGATAAAATTAATTTAGTGCGTCCTTTATTAAAGGTGACTCGTGGGGAAACTTTAGAGTTTTGTCAACAGTTTGCTTTACCCATTTGGGAAGACGCAGTTAATGCTAATTTAGATTATGCTCGTAACCGTATTCGTCAGCAATTATTACCTTATTTAAAAGAAAATTTTAACCCAAATATAGAAACCACTTTATCCCAAACTTCAGAAATTTTAAAAGCAGAATCGGATTATTTAGAAGCAGAAGCAAACAAAATTTTTACAGCAGCATTTAATTATCATAACAATAGATTAAATAGAGATAGTTTAAAAGCAGTTCCCTTAGCCTTACAAAGACGAGTAATTCGTCAATTTTTAGCTAAAATCATGGTAACAAAACCCAATTTTGAGCAAATAGAAGCAACCGTTAAATTAATTGATGCTCCCAGGCGATCGCGGACTTCTTCTTTTCCTGGTCAAATCATCTTAGAAGTAGAAGAAAATTATATAGTCAAAAAACAATTATAGTTAGGGTTTATAGAAATTAAAGTTAAATAACAGTGAAATTATTTTCAGAGAAACTGGACTGAGAAACTCCAGCAACAATAGCAATTAACTCATCATTATTATTGGAAATTGTTGTTCCTTTTGGTAAATCTTCAGAAGCCGTTCCTAATGAATAATCTTCTAAGTCACCATGAAGTTGAATTCGATCTTCGTTAATATTAAAATTATTAATTAGGGCGTAATCTTCAATTCCTAAGTTTGAGTAATAAACCTGTTGTACATCTCCTAATTCAAATAAATCAGATTGAGGAGTTCCTGTTAAAATATCAATTTCATTACTCTCTGTTTTTCCTGTTAATGATAATTGAGATGAATGCTCGATAGACTCGGTGAAAAAAGCTTGATTTTCAACCCTAAAAGTTTGATTAGCCCAAGAACTATATAACCCTTGTTGATCTTGCGCTCTGCCAAAAATTAGGTAATTTCCTACCCCATAGTTTTCTAAATTTAATTGATAGCTAAACTCTCCATTATTG